>JAJFHT010000172.1 GCA_021775495.1 Hyphomicrobiales bacterium
GCCAGATCGAGGTTCGCGCGATGGAGAAGCTGAAAAGCGCGCTGGTGACAGACGACCCGGACCTTGCGTCTTTTCACTGATCGGTGACGATCTTGACGCGGGTGCCCGATGACAGTGCTGCGCCCGCCGGAAGCGCGTTGAGAATGCGGAACAGATCAAGCTTGCGGTCGGTGCCCTTCATGCGGGCGGCAACCGTGCCGACATTCTCGCCTGCCCAGACGACAACTGTCCTGATCCGCAACGGTTTCAACGATGCCTTTTCGCGCCCGGTCAACGCTCTGAAGCTGCCACTGACCGCGCGGGCGACGCTGACCAGTTTCTGGCTCGACAGCGGTGCCGCCGTCAAAAGGCGGTAGACCCGTCCGTTGAGCCGCACCACCGTGATATCGAATTTCCAGCCGTCGGAACTGGCGCGGGCCGTTGCGGCCTCGTTGCGGTTTATGGTGACCGCCTGGACACTCGATTTGTCCAGACCGGATACCCAACCGCTCTTGATGTAGTCGGTCAGCTCGACTTTGCTGCGGACCGCGACACCATCAAATCGAACCGCCGTGTCATCCGGGCCGGTTGCGGTGACTGCATTCGCCGAATTGTCGATTGTAAAACCAGGTGGGACCGAAAATGTGATGCCCAGCTCCGGGTGCATGAAATTTCGCCCGCGCACATATCCTTCTGCGGGTTTGTCGCCGAACAGCATGCCTTCGATACCATTGAGATAGGCTCGGCGATCGGTCTTTCCGGTACCCGGCGCGCCAAATTTCCGCGCGTGTCGCCGCGCCAGCTGGATACGTTGCGGAGGATTGGGGTGGGTCGCGAGAAAATCCAGATTCGCATCGGTCGCGCCCGTTGCCGAGCGGAACTCGCTGTAAGACGCCATGGATTGCAGGAACCGGGCCGCGGCATAGGCATCGAAACCGGTCGCTCCGATGGATTTGATGCCGATCGCGTCGGCTTCCAGTTCCTGGTTTCTGGAAAACTGAGCCAGCCGCAATTTGCCGCGAATGACCGCTGCGCGGCTGACCGCGTTGTCACGCAGCACGTCCGAAACCACCCGTCCCGCCAGGTTCTCCTCTGCTTCGCGACGTTGCCGGGCAATGCCGTGATTGGCGGTCACATGCGCCATCTCGTGGGCGATCACCGCGGCCAGCTCAGCCGAATCATTGGCGAGCGCCAACAAGCCGCGGGTGATGTAGAGATAACCGCCCGGCAATGCGAAGGCATTGACGTTGGGCGAATCGAGAATTGTGATGCGGTAGGTCTGGTTCGGATCATTCGACACAAGCGTCAGTTGCCCGACGATCTTGGCCACCGTCCGCTCGAGTTTCTGATTGGAATATTCACCGCCATAGGTCGCCAGGATGCGGGGATGCTGTTCCCGGGCGATCCGCGCCTGCCGGTTGTTGCGGCTGACCGAATCGATAGTGACCGGGCTCGCGGATGGCTTCAGTCCCGGCTCATCAAGCGCACCCTGCAACACCTGACACCCGGTCAGGATCGTCAATATCAGACCCGTCAGCACGACACTCCTTGTGGCACCGGCCGACCCGCGCCTGCGCGGGACACTCTGCTGATGGTTGGACGATCGAATCAGTGTTTCGTTCCTCTTTGGGGCGAATGTTCCTTGCTGAATGTACGACTTACACGCCCTTACGGATTGTTTCACCTGAAAATGTGACCGCTTCCGGGCCGGGCCAAGCCGATCAAACGTCCGACGCGCCGATCTTGCCGAGATATTTGCGAACCACTTGCGGGCCCTTGTCCGACAACAGGGTTTTGGTCGAATCCCTGGCGACAATCCGTCCCGCATCCAGAAATGCGGTGGTGGCCGCAATGCGTAATGCGTCATGCGGATTGTGCGTGACCATCAGCACGGTCATGGCGGTCCGCTGCTGAAGATCGGCAACAAGGTCGAGCATTTCATCACGAAGAGCCGGGCCGAGCGCGGCAAATGCCTCGTCGAGCAACAGGACCGGCCGCTCGCGCACCAGTGCACGGGCAAGCGCCACACGTTGCCGTTCGCCGCCGGAAAGCTGCCCGGGCAGCCGCTTTTCCTTGCCGGTCAATCCGGTTCTGCCGATGGCGTCGGAAATGCTGTCGCGATCGGCCAATGTCAGACGCAACGACGGTTTTCGGCCGAGGCCGATATTGGAAAACACATCGAGATGGTCAAACAGGTTGTTTTCCTGGAATACCATGGAGACCGGCCGTTCGGACGGGGCAATATCCGTGACATCAATTCCGTCAACTCGGATATGGCCGGACACAGGTGTTTCAAATCCCGCAATCAAATCCAGCAGCGTCGACTTTCCTGAACCGCTGGGGCCGACAATGGCGACGATAGAAGACGCCTCGATTGACAAATCGAACAGCATCGGCAGGTCTCCATGGCTGAACGCCACCTTGTCGATTTCGATGGAAGCACCGCCAGCCTTTTGCGCATTTTTGGCCATTTACCGATCTCCCTTCGGCATGTCGGCAAGGAACATCAGCGTCATGCAAAGCAGTCCGAGAAGCAGTGCCAGGCCTGCCGCATCGGCTGTCCGGTAGCTGCCGAGCCGGCTGAACAGAAGATAGGGAAGGGTCTGCACCGCATCACTGCCAAAAAGGGCAATGACGCCGAGATCTCCCAGCGAGAGCGCCATCGCGAAAGCGAATGCGGTTGCGAACGGGCGTTTCAGCACAGTCCAGTCAACCAGCCGCAAGCGGTTCCAGCCCTTCAGGCCCAGTTGCGTACACAAGCGGTCGTGCCGGATCCGGGCAGCGTCATATGGCGGGCGGAGCACACGCACGACAAAGGGCATGGCCATCGCGGCGTTGACAGTGATCACCATAACCGGAGCGAGGGCGAAGACATCGACGGTGTTGCGCAGCAAAATGAACCATCCGGCACCAATCACGACCGGCGGGATGACAAGAATGAACCCGGAACCGGCATCAACGAGCCGTTCCAGAGCGCCCGGTTGCTGTAAGCGGCGGCGTTGTTGCAGGGTCATGCGGGTGGCAACCAGACTCAATCCGACAAGCAGCGACAGGGATGCCGCGGTGAAGCCGAAAACCAGGCTGGCCGCCGTTGCGGCCCAGACCGCCGTATCGCCCGCCAGGCGGACAAGATCGGCCGCAAATCCTGCCGCCGCAATCGCTACCATCGGTCCGCCGACATAGAGCAAGGCGGCGATGATAAGCACACCGTTGAAGACGGTTTCTGCGTGGCCCGGCCGGGAATAGACCCTGCCGCTTTGAATCGGTCCGAAACCGGTATCTGCCGGCTGGCCGAGACGAAAGAATGCGGTCACCGCGATCACCGTCAGAACAATCTGGCTTGTGGTAAAGGCAACCGCCTTTGCCGGGTCGAAATCAAAGCGCAGCGACTGATAGATCGCGACTTCCAGGGTGGTCGAGCGCGGACCGCCACCGAGAATCAGCACGATTGTGAAGGAGGTGGCGCACAGCATGAATATCAGACCGGCAATGCCCGGCAGGGCACTTCTGATGTGCGGCCATTCGATCAGGCGGAACCGATCGGCGGCATTCATTCCGAGTTGTGCCGCCAGACGGCGGTGATTGCCCGGAATCGTGTCGAGGCTGCCGAGCGTAAGCCGGATCGCCAGCGGCATGTTGAAAAAGACATGCGCCATCAGGATGCCGGCAAGACCGTAGATATCAGGCCACCGTCCGAGGCCCGCTGCAGCAAACAAATTGGCGAACAGACCGGAACGGCCATGCAGCGCCAGTATGCCGAGCGCTGCGACCAGCGCTGGAAGCGCCAGTGGAACGGCAAACAACCGCAGGATGATCCGTCTACCGGGAAAGGCAGGATGGCGCGACAGGGCGCGGGCGACAAGAATGGCCGGTATCACCGACAGAACGGTTGAAAGCAGTGCCTGCCACAGGGTGAAAATCGCAATCCGCAGATGATAAACGTCAAAAGCGCCGGCAATTGTCGCAATATCCTTGCCGGATTCTTCAAACAATCCCGCAAGGGCGCCGCCGGCGAGCAAGGTGATGGCGCCGAGGGCGGCAATGCCCCCGACAATCCGCCTGTCATCTCCGGCAGCGGTCGACAACTAACGACTCATCGCCGCGAGCCATTCGTCTACCCAGGCTTTACGATTGCTGGCAATTTCTTCGGGTGAAAACAGCAATGTCTTTGCGGGTTTGACCAGCTTGCCAAAGGCCTCGGGCAGCGGCTTGGAAGTCTTGCCTGCAGGAAACATCCAGTTGGTTTCGGGAATGACGTCCTGGAAACCCGGTCCGGACATGAACTCCAGAAACGCCTTGGCCAATGGATTGGTGCCACCCTTTTTGGTCAGGCCGGCCACCTCGATCTGCAGATAATGCCCTTCGCTGAATGCCGCTGCCCGGTATCGCTCGGACCCTTCGGCGATCATGTGATAGGCGGGTGACGTCGTGTAGGACAGCACCATCGGAGCTTCGCCGCTGGTAAACAGCCCATAGGCTTCACCCCAGCCGGGCGTCACGGTCAGCACCCGCGGGCGGAGTTTTTCCCAAGCAGCTGCCGCCCCGTCGCCGTAAACCGATTTCATCCATAACAGAAGCCCGAGCCCCGGCGTCGATGTGCGTGGATCCTGGATGACAATTTTTGTGTCGCTGTCGCCGGAAACCAGATCCGCAAGGCTCGCGGGCGGTGTTTTGACGGTTTCGGTATCGTAGATAACGGCGAAGTAACCATAGTCGAAAGGCATGAACATTTCATCGCGCCAACCGCCTGGAACCGGTGTTTCGCTCTGTTCGAGCCCATGCGGGACAAACAGCCCGGAAGCCTTGGCGTCGGCGACCAGATTGGTATCAAGACCCAGAACAATATCTGCCTTGCTGCCCGCGCCCTCAAGCTTGACACGGTTGAGCAGGGCGACGCCGTCGGCGACCGAGACGAATTTCAGGTCACAGCCGCACTCTGCTTCGAAGGCTTTTTCAACACCCGGACCGGGACCCCATTCGGCGGTGAAACTGTCATAGGTGTAGATGGTGAGGCTGTCCGACGCAGCCCAGGCGGCGCCCATTGTGGCAGCAAGGAAGAAGGGAGAAATCAAACTCGATAGCAATCTGCGCATCTGCGCCTCCATTTTTTGATGGTGGGAATTGAGGCGCTGAAAGTGTCAGGCATCTAATCCCTCCGCCGGTGCAAACCGGATCAGGTTCAGCGGGTTGGCCGGGAGAATCTCCCTTTGCCTCTCAGCCGGACATGAATTTCGTCCGGCACCCCGTTAGAGCGACACCACACATAAAGCCGCATCGGATATGGTGCAAGGGCCTCGGTAGCGGTAAAGGGCGTTGGGAAAAACGCGGCAGGATCATAATTTCCTGCCGGATGAATGCAGGTTGTTTGGATATGATGATGGATTGCCGAACCGGGGATGGCATTCAAGGCGGACAGGTTGCGGCGCGCTTGGAGCAGGATATATGAGTCTGTTCCTGATCCTGCTTGGCGGCAATCTGAAGGTGACGGATCGTCTGCGCGAGCAGATCGAAGGCGCCAGGGTTATTGCGGCGGATTCCGGTATCCGGCACGCAGAGACACTGGATATCGTGCCGGAACTGTGGCTGGGCGATTTCGATTCCGTCCCGGCGTTTGTACCGGATCGGTTCGCGTCGGTCCCCAAGTTGGAATTTCCGGCGGAAAAGGATCAAACCGACGGTGAACTGGCGATTGTTGAAGCCCGGAATCGCGGGGCAAGCAGGATTATCCTTGCCGGGGCTTTCGGCGGACCGCGATCGGATCATGCCCATCTTCACCTGACAGCCGCATTGCGCGCTGTCGAACAGGATATCGATGTATTGCTGACCAGCGGATCGGAGGAGGCCGTGCCGGTGACGTCCGAAACCAGGCAGTATGATTTTGCCGATGGCACGTTGTTCAGCGTCCTGGGTTTCACCGCCCTGTCGGGATTGACCATCAGCGGAGCGAAATGGCCTTTGACGAATCAGGAAGTTCCCTTTGGGTCCTCGCTGACCCTGTCAAACGAGGTAAAAGGCGATCTGACCATCGAACTTGCCAGTGGGCGGGCGCTTCTGGTTGCCCAGATTGACACAGTTTGACCGTATTTTTACCCAAGCGTGTTTTTGACACTGGGGAAATATTCAGGGGCGTGATAAGGCCTGAAGTGTCATTTTGACCATGAGAGGAAAGAATTTCATGAGAGTTACGACGATATTCACGTTGCTTGCGATGACAGGCTTGGCGGTATCAGGCTGCACGACCACGGAACGGCGCGCTGCGCAGGGCGCCGGTGTTGGTGCTCTTGCTGGCGGTGCTGTGGGCGCGCTTGTGACAGGCAATGCCAAAGGTGCCCTGGTTGGCGCCGCGATCGGGGCCGGTAGCGGAGCGCTGATAGGCGCGGCGACGACACCCGGCGACTGCATCTACGAACGTCCCGATGGTTCACGTTATCAGGCTCCCTGCTGACTTTTATTTCAGCGAACGCTTGAACTCATCGCGGAGGCGGTACACGTCATGGGCAATCCGACATTGCCCATGACCGACAATTGCAACGATTGACACATGCCGCCGCCGCTTCTTCATCTTGATTCCATACAATTGACGTTTGGCGGCCATCCGCTGCTGGACGGCGCTGGCATTTCCGTCGGCGCTGGCGAGCGGATTGCGCTTGTCGGCCGAAACGGATCCGGCAAATCGACGCTTCTGAAAATTGCCGCCGGGATGGTGGAAGCACAGGCCGGTGAGGTGTTCAGGCAGCCGGGTGCGACGATCAGGTATCTGCCGCAGATGCCTGATATGGATGGCTTCGATTCGGTCACTGCCTATGTCGAAGCCGGCCTTGGTCCGTCCGACGATCCGCATCGGGCGACCTACCTGCTCGATCAGCTTGACGTTGCCGGCGGTGCCAATCCGGCACATCTTTCCGGCGGCGAAGCGCGGCGCGCCGCGCTTGCACGGGTGCTGGCACCCAAGCCGGATGTGTTGCTGCTTGATGAACCGACCAATCATCTCGACCTTGCGGCCATCGAGTGGCTTGAGGGCGAAATCAGCCGTATGAGCGCGGCTGCCGTTGTCATTTCGCATGACCGCCGCTTCCTGCAGACCGTATCGAATGCCACCATATGGCTTGACCGCGGGACGACGCGCCGGATCGAACGTGGCTTCGGGCATTTCGAAGAATGGCGCGATACGATCTTGGAGGAAGAACAGCAGGAGCTGCACAAACTCGGCCGAAAGATCGTCCGCGAAGAGCATTGGCTGCGCTACGGTGTGACCGCCCGGCGCAAACGCAACCAGAAGCGGCTCAAGGATCTTGGCGGGTTGCGCGAGCGGTTGCGGACCCATCGTCATGCCGAAGGCCGCGCCAACCTCAAGGCCAGCGATGCGCCCGATTCGGGAAAACTGGCGATCGAAGCGGAGGGAATTGGAAAGTCTTTTGACGGCCGTTCGATCGTCCAGGGGTTTTCGATCCGCATCCGCCGAGGTGACAAGATCGGGTTTGTCGGCCCCAACGGAGCGGGCAAGACGACCCTGGTGCGCATGTTGACCGGGCGGCTCGCACCGGACACCGGAACCGTCCGCCTTGGTGTCAATCTGGAGATGGTCTGGCTTGATCAGACGCGCGATCTGCCCGACCCCGATGAATCGCTTTCACATTATCTCACCGGTGGTCGCGGCGATGCGTTGAGTGTCAACGGGCAGGAACGCCATGTTGTCTCCTACATGAAGGATTTTCTGTTTCTGCCGGAGCAGGCGCGCACGCCCGTCCGGGAGCTGTCCGGTGGTGAAAGAGCACGGCTGATACTTGCCAGGTTGCTGGCCCGGCCAAGCAACCTGCTGGTTCTCGACGAACCGACCAATGATCTCGATCTCGAAACGCTCGACCTGATGCAGGAACTGATCACCGGTTTCGAAGGCACGGTTCTGCTGGTCAGCCATGACCGCGACTTTCTCGACCGGACGGTGACGCGGACCATTGCGCCGGAGGAAGAGGGCGCCTGGACCATCTATGCCGGGGGATATTCCGATCTTCTGTCGCAAAGGGGCACCGGCTCTACGACCGGCAGAAAGCGCGCCGGCAAGGCAAGGCAACCCTCCAGCGAAAGGCGCGATACCAGGCAGGCCGGCGCCAGCCGAAAACTGTCCTACAAGCAGAAATTTGCTCTCGAAACACTCCCCGGCAAGATCGAGGCGGTGACCGCCGAGATCAAGGCGCTGGAATCGCAAATCGCCGATCCGTCGCTTTACAGCCGTGATGCCGATGCTTTTGCGCGCATGGCCGCCGAGATCGAACAAAAGCGCAGTGCGCTTTCCGGCATGGAAGAGCAATGGCTGGAGCTGGAGATGCTGCGCGAGTCGATGGCCGCGGAATGACCGGATCCAAAACAGCGGGAGAACCGCGGCACGGCGACATATTCTTGCGCCACGCCGCTGCGTCGGAATGTGAGTTGCTGACCGATCTGTGTGTCCGGTCAAAGGCCATGTGGGGCTATGATCGCCATTTCATGAAGAAATGTCATGCCGAACTGACCGTCGATCAGTGCGCGGTCGAAAGCGATCTGCTGCGGGTCGCGGCACGCGGAGACACGGTTGTCGGTATCGTCGAACTGTCGATAGAAGGAGACGAAGCGGAGGTTGAGAAACTGTTTGTTGACCCAGCGGCATCGGGTGCCGGGGTTGGCCGTTTGCTGATGCGATGGGCCGTTGATGCGGCGAAAACAGCTGGCGTGAAAAAGCTTGTGATCGATTCCGATCCCAACGCCGCCGCATTCTATCGGCGCATTGGCGCGGTTGATGTAGGGAAGGTGGCCTCGGCATCGATCCCCGGAAGGATGCTGCCGCGTATGGTTATCGACCTTCCGGAATAAAGTTCAAACTTCTCCGGCAGCCAGTTTCTGCGCGACGCCCTCGATTCGGTCGGCCACGTCGCCAAGGGCTGTCGTCATGGTCGTATCGTTCTGATCCGCCTTGGCAAGCGCATCGTCGCGCGATTTGCGCAAGGCTTCGATCTCGGTCTCCAGTCCCTTAACCCGCTTTTGCAGCTCGGTCAGTTCGTCCAGCACCATGATGCCGGCCATGACGGTCAGGCGCTGGTCACCGATTTCACCGAATGATTCCTTCAGATGCGTGACGTAGCGATCGAAACGGTTGGCAAGTCCTGTCAGATGCTCTTCCTGACCTTCATCGCAGGCCATGCGATAGGATTTGCCGTCGATCAGAACCTTTACCTGCGCCATGGACATTGCACCTTGTCTGTTGGTTGTTGCCGGAGGATTGCAACATAGGAATTGTGAATTTGATGCGCAAACCCGGAAATGGCTGGGTTTGTATTGAATTGTTACCGGTCGAGGACGGCGCGAATGGTCTCCATGGCGGTTACCAGCCGTCGTGACACCTCCTTGTTCGCGTCTTCGAGCCGTTGGGCGCGCGATTCGGAGTTGTCGAGGTCTTGTGCAAGGCGCGATCGATCGGAATTCATACGCTGCACCTCTGCTTCCGCCTCGGCGGAATCCCGGGTTCGCGACAGATGGACCTCAGCACCGCGTTCAAGCGCAGCAACGGCCTCATTCAGCCGGCTGATCACCTGTTTGAGTGTCGGTTCAGCGGTCATGGTACCCATTTTGCCCCGCCCATGCGCGAATCGCAGGCAATGTGAATATGTTACCTTGAAAAGATTACGCACCGGATGAGGCCCGCGTCAACAAAGCCAGGCGTGTTTCCCCTGCTATTGGGCCAGTGATCCGAGATTGCCGGTGGTTGAAATTCAAGATCCGTCCTGCCGGCCGATCTCAATCGTTTGGCGCGAACCGCAGCTTGCGGCGATATGGCGGTGGAAATTGCGGCGGCGGTTTGTTGACTCAAGGGCCGCACCTGTTATGTCTCGCCTGCTTTTTCGGGCGCTTGGCCGTCCGAACTTCAAGCCGATGTCACGACCAGCGAGCGATCATGAATTCAAGAGAGAAACACGACCGGATGGCGAATGCGATCCGTTTTCTTTCCATGGATGCGGTGCAGAAGGCCAATTCCGGCCATCCCGGCCTGCCCATGGGAGCCGCCGATGTGGCAACCGTTCTGTTCAGACGGTTCATGAAACATGATCCCAAACAGCCGGATTGGGCGGATCGCGACCGGTTCGTGCTTTCGGCCGGCCATGGCTCGATGCTGCTTTATTCACTGCTGCATCTGCTCGGATACGAGGGCATGGATATCGATCAGATCAAAGATTTTCGGCAGCTGGGATCTAAAACCGCCGGACATCCCGAATATGGGCATGCCCCGGGCATTGAAACGACGACCGGACCGCTTGGACAGGGATTGGCGAATGCAGTCGGCATGGCGCTGGCGGAGCGTATTCAAAATGCCCGATTCGGCGATGATCTGGTCGATCACCACACCTATTGCCTGGTCGGCGACGGCTGCCTCATGGAAGGCATCAGCCAGGAAGCCATCGCACTGGCCGGACATCTCAAGCTCAATAAACTGATTGTCTTGTTCGACGACAACAACATCACTATCGACGGGCCGGTGTCGCTGTCGGATTCAACCGATCAGTTGGCGCGTTTTGCCGCTTCCGGCTGGAAGTCACTCAGCGTTGACGGGCATGATCCCGATGCCATCGAAACGGCCATCGAAGCCGCCCGCGGTTCCGACAGTCCGACACTGATTGCCTGCAAAACGACTATCGGTTTTGGTGCGCCGACACGTGCCGGAACGTCCAAGGCGCACGGTTCGCCGCTTGGCGACGAGGAAATCGCCGGGGCCCGCAAGGCACTCGGCTGGGACTCCGAACCCTTTGTCGTGCCGTCGGATATCCTTGATTGCTGGCGGCTGGCCGGCCTTGGATCGACCAAGCAGCGCAAAGAGTGGGAAAGCCGGCTTGCCGCGGCGGACAGTGAGCTGCGCGGTGAATTCGAACGGTGCATGCGGGGTGATCTTCCGGCTGGCTTTGATGCGGCAATCGATGCCTACAAACAGAAACTTGCAATCGACAAACCGACTGTCGCCACGCGCAAGGCCTCCGAGATGGCGCTTGAAGTTGTCAACGCAGCGCTGGGTGAGACCATTGGCGGCTCCGCCGATCTGACCGGATCCAACAATACAAAAACCAGCCAGACCGAGCCGGTTTCGGCCGGTGATTATTCCGGTCGTTATGTCAATTACGGAATTCGCGAGCACGGCATGGCCGCAATCATGAACGGCATGGCACTGCATGGTGGCATCATTCCCTATTCCGGCACTTTCCTGGTGTTTTCCGACTATTGCCGGCCAGCCATGCGGCTGTCCTCGCTGATGGGACTGCGGGTGATCTATGTCATGACCCATGATTCGATCGGCCTGGGAGAGGATGGACCAACTCACCAGCCGGTTGAGCAGGTTGCGGCGCTGCGGGCGATCCCAAATCACCAGGTTTTCCGTCCGGCCGATGCGATGGAAACCGCGGAATGCTGGCAGGTTGCCCTTCAGTCCAGGAACACCCCGTCAACCATCGCGTTGACGCGGCAGGGGCTGCCCGCGATACGCACCGAAGCGGACGGCGAAAACCGCTGCGCACACGGGGCCTATGAATTGAGCGCTGAGGACAGTGACGCAGAGGTCACGATTTTCGCCACCGGGTCCGAAGTTGAAATCGCACTCGAAGCCCAGTCGCAGCTGCGGCGCGGCGGGCACTCCACGCGTGTCGTGTCGGTGCCCTGCGTCGATCTGTTCGATAAACAAAGCGAAGACTACCGTGCGGCGGTCATCGGCACCTCGACCGTCAAGGTGGCGATCGAAGCAGGCATTCGCCAGGGCTGGGACCGTATCATCGGATCGGACGGTATCTTCATCGGAATGGAGGGTTTTGGCGCGAGCGGACCTTACAAGGAACTCTACCAGCATTTCGGTATTACCGCAGAGGCCGCAGTAGCGGCAGTAGAAGCAAAACTTCAAGCGACAAGCTGACGCCTTGATTTCGAAAGCGCAGCGACAGGAGAAACTGACATGGCTGTAAAAGTGGCAATCAACGGATTTGGACGCATTGGCCGGAACGTGCTTCGTGCGATTATCGAGTCCGGTCGCACCGATATCGAAGTCGTTGCCCTGAACGATCTGGGACCGGTGGAAACCAATGCGCATCTGATGCGTTATGACAGCGTTCACGGCAAGTTTCCCGGCACCGTAACGGTCAGCGGCGACTCAATCGATGTCGGAAGGGGCCCGATCCGGGTCAGCGCCATTCGCGACCCGAAGGAACTGCCATGGCAGGATGTCGATGTTGCGCTGGAATGCACAGGCATTTTCGCCGACCGCGACAAGGCCGCCATGCATCTGGAGAACGGTTCCAAGAAGGTACTGATTTCGGCGCCTGCCGGCGGTGTCGAGAAGACCATCGTCTACGGTGTCAACCATAAGGACCTGACCAAGGATGACCTCGTCGTATCGAATGCATCCTGCACCACCAACTGCCTGGCTCCGGTGGCCTATGTCCTGCACAAGGCATTCGGCATCGAAAAGGGCTATATGACGACGATCCATTCCTATACCGGTGATCAGCCGACCCTGGACACCATGCACAAGGATCTCTACCGCGCCCGCGCGGCGGCAATGTCGATGATCCCGACCTCGACCGGTGCCGCCAAGGCCGTTGGCCTGGTGCTGCCGGAACTGGCCGGCAAGCTCGATGGCTCAGCTATCCGCGTGCCGACCCCGAATGTCTCTGTCGTCGATTTGAAATTCGTGCCGTCGCGCGATGTCACTGCCGAAGAAGTCAATGCCGCAATCAAAACGGCGGCCGAAGGCGAGTTGAAGGGCATTCTCGACTACGACACGGAATCAAAAGTGTCGATCGACTTCAACCACGATCCGCATTCGTCGAATTTTGCCTCGCAGCAGACCAAGGTGCTGGAGGGCAATCTGGTACGCGTTCTGTCCTGGTACGACAATGAATGGGGTTTTTCCAACCGGATGTCGGATACGGCCGTGGCAATGGGGAAACTTATCTGACGACCGGATACAACCGGGTCGACGGAAACCGGAACGCGCCGGAGATCGGTACGGTCGATTGCGCGACCCACTGTTGAACCCAATCGATCTCAGTGGGAAGACTGAGGCTCTGTCCTGCTGGAAAAGTTATTGGAGCAAGCGCAATGGCAGAATTCCGGACTCTTGACGATCTCGGCGATGTGCACGGAAAACGGGTGCTGGTTCGTGTCGATCTCAATGTTCCGGTCAAGGATGGCCGGGTGACCGACACCACGCGCATCGAGCGTGTCATACCGACCATTGCCGAGCTTTCCTCCAAAGGTGCGAAGGTCATACTGCTTGCCCATTTCGGCCGTCCGTCCGGCAAAAAGGTTGCGGACCTGTCGTTGCGCCCGATTGCCGATGTTGTCGAGCAGGTGATCGATCACCGCGTGCACTTTGCGTCCGACTGTATCGGAGATGCCGCAGCGAAAGCCGTCGGAGACATGGCCGACGGTGATGTGCTGCTGCTTGAGAACACGCGCTTTCACGCCGGCGAGGAGGCCAATGATGCCGATTTTGCCGGTGCTCTGGCGGCCAATGGCGACTATTATGTCGATGATGCATTTTCCGCCGCGCACCGCGCTCATGCCTCGACCGAAGGCCTGACGAAATATCTTCCGGCATTTGCCGGCAGGACGATGCAGGCCGAACTGGAGGCACTCGAGAAGGGTCTTGGAAATCCGGCCCGGCCGCTGACCGCAATTGTCGGCGGCGCGAAAGTGTCGACCAAGATCGACCTTTTGATGAACCTGGTCGGCAAGGTCGACGTCCTGGTGATCGGCGGCGGCATGGCCAATACGTTCCTGGCTGCGCGCGGAACCGATGTCGGCAAATCCCTGTGCGAACATGATCTTGCTGGAACCGCCAAACAGATCATGATCGAGGCGGCCAATCGCGGCTGCGCGATCGTTCTGCCGGTGGATGCCATGGTGGCGAAGGAGTTCAAGGCCGGGGCCGCCAGCGAAACGGTCGATGTCGACGCTGTGGGACCCGATCAGATGATCCTCGATGTCGGCGAGAAGACAGTTGCCCTGGTCAATCAGTGGATCGGCAATGCCGCCACCCTGGTCTGGAACGGACCGCTCGGAGCGTTCGAAACGGAGCCGTTCGATCGCGGAACCATGTCGGCGGCCAAATATGCCGCCATGCGCACAGATGAGGGCGCGCTGGTTTCAATCGCCGGCGGCGGCGATACAGTAGCAGCCCTCAATCAGGCCGGCGTCGCTGAAAGCTTCAGTTATATCTCCACTGCCGGCGGGGCCTTTCTGGAATGGATGGAAGGCAAACCGCTACCCGGGGTTGATGCCCTAAAAAAATAACGCCGTTCTGATTTCACATGAAAGCCAATATGTTGGCGGATTCATAGAAATCACCGGCCGGTTTTGTCCTGGCCCGCAAATCTTGCCAGTGGCTGCAACAGCCAGGGTGACAGATAGATCGGGAACTGACCGGCAGCAAAATAGAACCAAGTCAGTTCGGGAACAACACCGCCCGCGGCCGCGATCATAAGCCCCATGTTGCGTTGTGATGTCATAAGCCCGATCGCCAGGGCGTTTCCCATTCCGGCGATTGCGAACACGGCCCAGGTGACAGTTAGCAACAAGGCAAATACGGCGAAGGCCAGAGCAATCAGCCCGATCATCCTCAACGGGTGCTGAAGGATTTCAAAACCGACATCTCCCATTACAGCCGAAACGAAAACAAACAGGATCAGGATATTGATACCGTCGATTTCATCCCGAAATTCGGTAACTTTTGCCGATCCCATTACCTTGCGCAGTAACAAGCCGGTAAACGCTGAGCCTGCCAGTATGGCCAGAAGCTTCAATCCGAGTGCTGTTGGAGAGAGTGCCAGATCGAGGTTGAAAAACGCGGCGAAAAGCGGGGCCGACAAAGGAACCAGTGCGGTGCTGAGGACCAGCGCGACCAGAACAATTGTCGCGTCCAACCCCATGAGTGCGGCAAAGGCTGGTGCCGCCATCATCGGCGAGGCCACAGCGTGCAACATCAGTCCGGTGAACAGCGGCGGGCTGGCGTCGCGCACGCCAAAAAGCAGTGAGCCGAGAGCGAACAGCATCGGGATCACGACCGTTGTCCACAAAGAAGCGGCAATGACCAATCCCGGATGCCGCAGATGAGAGCGGAAAGCGGCGATGTCGATGCGCATAAACGCGATGACGAGGAGGCCGACCACCGCCGCGGTCAGGAATGGCTTCAGTAGCGAACCAATCGGCGGCGTCAGTATCGCAATCAATACCAGCGCCGCTATGGCTCGTGTCCGTTGGCGTCCGATCCAACAAAGCAGATTCATTCGAAATTTCTCAGGAACATCGCAACGATGTTAGCATCGACACGATTTCATGCGAGGGACTTTGAGGCCTGCACAGGCAAAATACGCAGCACGGTGTGAAAGGAGGACGGCATGCCAAAGAGATATCCATTGCCGAAACGGTTCAATGCGGCGCTGAGTGAAAAGGCCTATACGCAATTGCGCGAACTCAATGCGAAATGGCTCCTTGGCAACAATTACCTGCTTGTTGTCCTGCTGGAAAATCTTGAGCAATATGCCGATGAGGAAGCGCTCGATCGCGTTTTCAGCGAGTTTGTTGCCGAATATGGTGCACCCTCCGGCGGGACGGGCAAGACAACACAGAGCGGATGATCGATGCGATTTGACTGGCACAGCGGTGTGATTGACCGGCGCACTCCGGTGACCGACACCTATCGCAACACCCAGAACGTCCGGCGTTTCCTGCGTGACCAGTGTGGGGAGGCGTTTTGCTTCGACCGCAATTTCATGGCCTGGATCAAGGACGGCGGTTCCAAGACAATGGGTGATGTGGCGGATGAATGGCTGCGCCGTCAGGGCCGGAGATGAGCCACCGACTGGCGCTCTACACGTTTGGTGTGTTCATTGAACCGGCAGACTCTCCGGCCAATGATGGTTTCACCCAGCGCAACGATCCGATTTTGGCGGCAGTGGAGCAGGCAGCCGGTTTCATCGCCCGATCCGGATATGCGGATGATCCGGGTCCGGACAGCTGGTGGCAGGAAGTCTATCCGGAATTCTACACCGAGCGTGGTGATGGCTGGTCGCCGGCAACCCTGTCGCTGTGGACAGATATGGAATCGGCGATGGCGTTTTCCTATTTCGGCCTGCACGCGGAGGCGCTTTCGCACGGCCGCGAATGGTTTTTCAAACCGCAATGGCCACCCTATGCGGCCTGGTGGGTTGCCGGTGGTGCCGTTCCAAAATGGACCGAGGCGGTGCGCCGGCACCGGCATCTGCACCGGCTCGGACCAACGGCGACAGCGTTCAATTTCAAGCGGCCATTCGATGCGGTCGGCCAACCGGCCGAGCTCGATCGTGATGAAATCAAGCGGCTTGCGGCACTGAACCAGGGCGGTTGAAAGAAAAAACCCGGATTGGCGAAATATGGGCTGGGTTTAATCGATTGAGGTCTGGCGCGTGGCATTTCGTTTCGCCTGTTCTTCTGGTATCCCGCGCGCAGATTGAGTTGGAGGATGAAGATGAGTGAACGTCTCGAAGATATCGCAGCTGCAATGGTCGCCGATGGCAAGGGCCTGCTGGCAGCCGATGAAAGTTCGGGCACCATCAAGAAGCGCTTCGATACCATCGGGGCGGAATCGACTGAAAGCAGCCGGCGCGATTATCGCGAGATGCTGTTTCGTGCCGATGATGCCATGAAGGCCCATGTGTCGGGCGTCATCCTGTTTGACGAAACGCTGCGCCAGAAGGCTGCGGATGGCACGCCGCTTGTCGATGTGATCAGGGCGGCCGGCGCGTTTCCAGGTATCAAGGTCGATGGCGGCGCCAAGCCGCTGGCCGGGTTTGCCGGCGAAACCGTGACAGAGGGACTGGACGGCCTGCGTGAACGCCTGACTGAGTATTACGGGCTCGGCGCGCGGTTTTCCAAATGGCGTGCCGTGATCGCGATTTCCGACAGCCTGCCCAACTGGACGGCTGTGAAACAGAACGCGCAAGCCCTGGCCCGCTACGCGGCGCTTTGCCAGGAAGCCGGCATCGTGCCGATCGTCGAACCGGAGATCACGATGGACGGGACGCCCGGCGATCATTCGATCGATCGCTGCGCCACGGTGACCGAATGGGTATTGAACACCGTGTTCGACGAACTTTTCGACGCACGGGTTTCGCTGGAAGGCATGGTTTTGAAACCGAACATGGTGATTGACGGGTCGAAAGCTCGTAAAGCGTCGGTAGATGAAATCGCTGAAAAAACCGTTCGTTGCCTGAAAGCGACTGTCCCGGCAGCCGTCCCCGGCATTGCCTTCCTGTCCGGCGGTCAGAACGACAAGGAAGCGACGGCGCATCTGTCGGCGATGAATGCCGCCTATGACATGCCGTGGAAACTGACATTTTCCTATGGCCGGGCATTGCAGGCAGCGGCGCTTGAGGCCTGGGGCGGCAAACCGGAAAACGTTGCCGCCGGGCAACGGGCGTTTGGCCATCGTGCCCGCATGAACGGCCTGGCCGCCACGGGAACATGGTCGCAGGAACTGGAGAATGCGGCCTGATCCACTATATTTCCATTCGGATGCACTGAAGGAATAGCCATTCCACCAGATGCGTCCGACGATTGGATCACCGGGGAAACATGTTCGTGTCCAGATTGCTTGCCCTGCTCAGCTGGTTGGCCTTTCCGATTTATGCCTGGCAAGGCATCGCCGTCCGGCTGAAGACCGAACGCATTCTGCCGCCCGCTGATCTGGCGCTTGGCAGCTTCGAGGGC
>JAJFHT010000173.1 GCA_021775495.1 Hyphomicrobiales bacterium
TCGCTGGACGTCGTTAGGATTCGTTTGTGGTCATAAAGACCACGGCACGAACCCTGCCTCGCCAGCAAACCGGAAAAGCCGGTCAAACGCTTCCATCTAATCATGAAAGGGTCTACGGCGCATTTGCCACCGCGGCGATCTCATGCCGGCTGCGGGTCCGTCTGGTGCCGGCTTTTCACCCACGGCAGCAGGACGAGGCCGATCAGGAACAGCGCCACCACCGGTGTGACGCCAAGGCGCTGGGCCTCGACGCTCGAAAGGCCGAATGCTTCGCTGGCGAAAAAGGCTGTCGTGAAGGCAATGGCGAGCGGTCCGATGAAACTGGTGGCCTTTCCCGACAGGGCGTAGAGGCCGAATGCCTCCGTCACGTTGTCGCGATCGACCTGATCGACCAGCAGCGTGCGCGATGCCGCCTGGACGGCGCCGCCGGCGGCGCCGATCATGCCGCCGCAAATGTAGAACACGATGTCGGGAAGCGACGAGCCACCTGCATCCATGGTCACCGTCATGAACAGAACTTCCGTCTGGGTAGTCGAGATCACCAGGATACTACTCAAGGTCAGGATCAATATGCTGCCGGTGACGACGATTTTCGGTCCGAAACGCTGATCCATCCGGCCACCCAGCCAGGCGCCGATCGCACCGGTCAGATTGGCAAGAATGCCGAATATGGCAATTTGTGTAATCGCCCAGCCCAGCACACCGGCGGCATAGATTCCGCCAAAAGTGTACAGCGCATTGAGGGCATCCCGGTAGAACATGCTGGACAACAGGAAGCTGAAATAGCTCTTTTCCGACGGCAGACGGCGTAACGTCTTGCCGAGCTCACTCAATCCCCTTTTTATCGCGCCCTTGGCAGCTGGCTTGCGCCGCGCATCAGGCGTGAACAGGAACAGCGGCACTATGAAGATCAGGTACCAGATTGCTGTGTAGGGTCCGGATGCCCGGTCGCCCTCGCGGGTTTCGGGATCGAGTCCAAAGATCGGATCAAGCCCGACAAAAGTCTTGCCGCTGCTCGGATCGGTGGCAAGAAAGCACAACACGAAGGCCAGGCTGATCAACCCGCCGAGATAGCCGAGCCCCCAGGCCGAACCCGACAGGCGGCCCAGTTCGGCTCGTGGTACCAGATCCGGCATCATGGCATTGTTGAAGACCGCAGCAAATTCCATGCCGATCAGCGCAAGAATGATCGCCAGCATGAAAAAGCCCATACTCGACATGCCCGGTGTGACGAACCATAGCAGTCCGCAACCGATAATACCGATGATGGAGAAGAACAGGATCCACGGTTTGCGCGGCCCGGAGGCGTCGGCGATGGCTCCCAGCGCCGGAGATGACAGCGCAATCAGCAGGCCGCCTATGCCGGTGGCCAGGCCCCACAATTCCTGTCCCTGGGCCGAATCGGCAGCGACTGCCGACGCAAAATAGGGAGCGAAAATGAAGGTGATTATGAGCGTATGAAACGGCTGAGCCGCCCAGTCGAACAGCATCCAGCCCCAGATACCGCGCTTTGGAACGGCGGTTTGTATCGCTTCGCTCATTTTCCCCCCCAGGATCGGCTACTTGTTCACAAGATCGGTCATCAATCCGGCCGTCACGGCAAGCCGCGAGACGCTGAAATCGCCACCATCGACCAGGGCCTGCAGACGATCGCGGGTATTGTCGATGCGGCTCCTGTCGGCATCAACCCAGGCTGCGATCGGATCGGCCGCTTTGCCGTGTTCCCTAAGTGCCGATACGGCGATTGCGCGGCGGGCATGGGCAATTGTGTCATTGGCCCGGGTCAATGCGAGAGCATCGTAATAATCTGTCACTGCAATCGCGTTGGCGGCTTCTTGTATCCGCCCGATGCGGAACGTCTCGGTAACGGAGAAATAGGCTTTCGCCGCTTCCAGAAGATCCGATCCGGCATCCGTTGCAACCAGGGCAATATCGGGAATGAGTTCGGCGGTCGCCATTCCCGCCAGGCGCTTGGCGAGCACTGCTGGAGCGCCCGCTTCCTGAGCAGCCTTGGCCCGAGCCTGAAGACTGTCTTTCATGAAGTCTGGAAACAGCGACGGCATTTTGGTTTCAAGTTTTCCGCGCGCCGATCTCAGTTGGGTAACTGACTCTTTCAATCCGGCACTACGATCGCCGTTCTTGAGGACCCAGGCCGTGGCCGAATGCACCAGGCGTCCGACATCTGCATAAAAGCCGTTCTGCGCCAATCCGTCCATCTTGTTGTCAAGTGCATCGATTTCGGCATAGACCGCCGGCAGTTCAAATCCATCGCGTACGACAAGGAAGGCTTTGACGATATCGGCAGAACGGGCTCCTGTGAGATCCTGCAGCCGGTTGATGAACGTCGGACCACCGCGATTGATCGCGTCGTTGCCGATCAGCGTGGCAATGATCTCGCGCCTCAGCCTATGGGAGCGGATTTCGTCCTTGTAACGCGCCGCCATCCGGTCCGGGAAATAACCGGTGAGATCAGATTCCAGATGCGGATCATCGAGAAGATCGCTGGCCATGAGTTCGTCGAACAGCACGATTTTCGCGTAGGAAAGCAGCACGCCGACTTCGGCACGCGGCATCGCTTCGCCTCTGGCTTCGCGCTCGGACAACAAGGTCTCGTCCGGCAGATCCTCGACCTTGCGGTCGAGCAGGCCGCGCGATTCCAGATCGGTCATCAGCCGGCTCTGATGCGGTTGATCCGCCAGTCCGCGTCGGCGCATCAGCGAAATCGCAAGTGTCTGCAGATAATTGTTGCGCAGCACCAGCTCCGCGACCTCATCCGTCATCGACGCCAGGAAACGATCACGGGCCGGCCGTTTCAACTTGTCCGCCCGCATAGCCTGGGCAAGCGCAATCTTGATGTTGACCTCAACATCGGAGGAGTTCACCCCAGCCGAATTGTCGATCGCATCGGAGTTACATTTGCCGCCATTCAAGCCGAATTCGATGCGCGCTTTCTGGGTCACCCCGAGATTGGCGCCCTCGCCGATGACTTTTGCGCGAACCTCCGGCGCGGTGACGCGGATCGCATCATTCGCCCGGTCACCTGCATCCAGATCGCTTTCGCTGGTGGCGCGGATATAGGTGCCGATCCCGCCGAACCACAAAAGGTCAGCATCGGCCTTGACGATCGCCCGCATTATTTCCGCCGGCGTGAGCACGGTTTTGGTCAGGCCGATCGCGCTGGCCGCTGCTTTTGACAGGGTGATGGATTTTTGCGACCGCGGGAAGACGCCGCCGCCGCTCGATATCAATTTTGTGTTGTAGTCCTGCCAGCTTGAACGGCCAATGTCGAACAGCCGTTTGCGTTCCTTGAAGCTGCTGGCCACATCCGGATCCGGGTCGATGAAAATATCGCGATGGTCAAAGGCTGCGATCAGTCGGATCTGCTGCGACAGCAGCATGCCATTGCCGAACACATCGCCCGACATGTCGCCAACACCGACAACCGAAAACGGCTGGCTCTGGATATCGATATTCATTTCGCGGAAATGACGTTTAGCGGCTTCCCACGCACCGCGCGCGGTAATGCCCATTTTCTTGTGATCATAGCCAACCGATCCGCCCGATGCGAAAGCATCATCGAGCCAGAATCCATAGGCCTGGCTGACGCCGTTTGCGGTATCGGAGAACGCCGCGGTACCCTTGTCCGCCGCAACGACGAAATAGGGATCGTCGCCATCGTGCCGAACCACCTTCTTCGGCGAGACCACACGGTCGCCATCGAGATTGTCGGTCAGTGACAACAGGCTCGAAATGAAATTGATATAGGCCTGCCGCCCGGCCTCGTAGATCACATCGCGGCCGCCGTCGGCAGGCAGTTTCTTCGGATAAAACCCGCCTTTGGAACCGACCGGAACGATAACGGCATTCTTGACCTGTTGCGCCTTGACCAGCCCCAGAACCTCGGTGCGGTAATCAAGGGCGCGGTCCGACCAGCGCAAGCCGCCGCGTGCCACCGGTCCGAACCGCAGATGGACACCCTCGACCTCCGCACCATAGACGAAAATCTCGCGCCAAGGGCGTGGTTCCGGCAGCCCTTCGATTGACCGGGGGTCCAGTTTGAAGGCCAGGGAACGCGGCGTCTCGGATGGCGGCGCAAAGGCATTCGTGCGCAGGGTTGACAACACCAGATTGCGCAGCCGGCGAAAGACCCGGTCGTCGTCGAGGCTGGGAACCTCCTGAAGTGCGTTTTCGATCGATCGCTCGATTTTTCTGGCGTTGGCCTCTGCCGATTTTTCGCTGCTGAGCTGCGGGTCGAATCGAAGGTTGAACAAACTGAACAGATCGCGTGCGATCGCAGGATAGCGGTTCAGGACCCCCGCGATGAATTCCTGATCATAGGGGATTCCGGCCTGCTGCAGATACCGGCAATAGGCCCGAAGGATGACAATGGAACCTGCCGGCAGCCGCGCCGTCTGGACCAGCGCATTGTAGCGGTCGTTGTCGACCTCACCGCGCCAGACCGCCAGAAACGCCTCTTCGAATATCGCTCCGGCATCGGCAAGATCGATTGGCTGGCGGAAGGCGTTCCCCAATTCCATATCGTGCAGGAATACCGATGTTCCGCCATTGCCGCCGACCTCAAAGGTCTGCTCGCTGATGACATGGAAACCCATATTCTCCAGCAGCGGTACACGCCGTGACAGCGCCACTGGTGCGCCGAAATGAAAGATCTTCAGGGCCGCCCGGTCCAGCACGTCGTCATCGTGCCGGTAAAAGTTGACGGCGATCGGATTTTCCGCAGACAGACCGGCAATTTGCTGCGCATCTTCAAGCGCCTCGTCGGCTCCGAAACTGCCGCGATAGGCTTCAGGCAACCGGCTTGCAACAGCAACCAGTTCGGGCGGCAGGTCGTTCTGCGACGCGCTGTCTCGCAGCGCATCGTCCCATGTCCGTACGATCTGCCGGATTTCGGACTCGAGCCGCTTGACCGATACTTTCGGCGCTTTTCCGCCCGAGCGACCGATGATGAAATGCACTCGCGCCAGAGCACCCTCGGGAAACGCCGGATAATAGGCTGACAAACGGCCGTCATAAACGGTTTTCAGATGCGCGCCGATGCGTTCACGGCTGGCGGTATCGTAGCGATCACGCGGGACGAACACGATGATTGATACAAACCTGTCGAACGGATCGATCCGCGGCAGAGCCCGCACCCGGGGGCGCTCCGCCAGCATCATGATCGAAACGGCGTGTTTGGTCAGTGTCGGAACATCGATCTGGAACAATTCGTCGCGCGGATAGGACTCCAGCACATTGAGAAGGCTTTTTCCCGAATGATCGGACGGATCGAAACCCAGCTTCGAAATGACGGCATCGGCCTTTGACCGCAAATATGGAATACGCGCCACCGAGCGGGTGTAAGCGGTCGAGGTAAACAGTCCGACGATACGCAGCTCGCCGGAAACCTTGCCTTTTTCGTCGAACATCTTGACGCCGATATAATCCATATATCCACGTCGATGGACATTGGATTTGGTGTTGGCTTTGGTCACGATGAGTGGATCGGGGCCGTTCAGGAAGGCACGGATCTCCGGCGTTGTCGTCACCCCGCCCCTGCCGCTGCGCAACACTCGAACGGCACTGTTGCTCAATATGCCGAGACCCGCTCTGTCGGTCCGATTCAAGGTGCCGCTTTTGGCACTCCCCGAATAGACGTATTCGCGCATTCCGAGGAATGTGAAATTGTCGTCGCGAAGCCATTCGAGGAACTCGACGGCCTCGTCGACGGTTTCCTTTTTCAACGGCGGTGGCGTGTAGCGGTAGTCGGCAATCGCCATCTCAAGCCGTGCCAGCATTTGTTTCCAGCCGGCGACCGCACCGCGGACGTGGCCCATTATATCATCAAGCCTCTGCTTCAGTCCCTCTTCCGCTTTCGCTGGAAGCCGGTCGACATGCACCTGAATGAGGCTGACGCGATCGGCATCGGCGCCGATTTTCCCGCTCACGGCTTCACGGATGACGTTTTGCGAGCCGGCTTTGCCATGCCGGACATGGACGACAGGATGCAGAACCAGCGTCGGTTCGCCGGCACTCTCGGTGATCTCGCCAACCAGCGAATCGAACAGGAAGGGCATATTGTCGTTAATCAGGGTTATGATCGTGAGCGCCCGCCCCGCCCCGCGGGTCGAATCTCCGCTATCGATGATCGTGATACTGCCGCCGGCCTGATGCCGCATGATCGCGTCGAACGCCTGCCTGGCACAGCTTTCCAGGACGGTCTTTTCGTAGAGCTGAAGATCCTCTGCCGGCGCGCGGGAATATAAAAAGGAGGCGAATTTCTCGAATTTGGACTTGTCCTGCTTGCCGCTTGCCGTCCGGCTTTTGACCGACTTGCCCTTCCCGTCACGCGCCGCCATTGCATCCTCCCGATTGCATCCTGTTTTCAAGCATCGTAGCAGAAGAACACACTTTGGCGACCTGCAATTGCCAGCACGACAGAACTTATTGAAGCGAGGAACAGATGACCCGCAATACAGTAAATCCGACAAAACTCGACATCCCGCCGGCCGAGACCTTGAGCGATGAAACAACAGCCTATTTCGCCAAATGCGAGGAAAAGCTTGGCTTCGTTCCGAATGTCCTTTCCGCCTACACGTTTGACGAAAAGAAGCTGCGGGCGTTTTCCGATTTCTACAACGATCTGATGCTGGGTGATTCCGGCCTTTCCAAGCTTGAGCGCGAAATGATCGCCGTGGCCGTATCGAGCGTCAACCACTGTTATTACTGCCTCGCGGCGCATGGTGCGGCGGTGCGTCAGCTTTCCGGCGACCCCGCGCTCGGTGAGAAGATGGTTATGAACTATCGCGCCGCCGATCTCGATGCGCGGCAAAAAGCCATGCTGGACTTTGCGGTGAAACTCACTGAGCAGCCGGCAAAGATCGAAGAATCCGACCGCGAACAATTACGCCGGCAAGGCTTCAGCGATCGCGACATCTGGGACATTGCTGCGACAGCCGCCTTTTTTAACATGTCGAACCGCGTCGCCGCCGCCACCGAGATGCAGCCGAACCCGGAATACCACGGCCAGGCGCGCTGAATGGGAATTGGTGTGAAACGGCGGTAAGCCGGCGCGCCGACCGCACATCAGAATCTGGCGTAACCCCAAGCGCCAGACCGTTTGACGGACGGTCAACCGACGAGAAATGTCAACAGCAGAAGCCGCGTCCGCGTCTGCGGACGGCAACATCACAGCAAGGTTGCATTATTTCCATATTTCATGTATTCATGGATTATGGAAATATCTGAAGCAACCAAAACACTTGCCGCCATCGCCCATGACGGACGATTGACACTGGTCCGGCGGCTCATCCAGGCCGGGCCCGATGGCGTCTCGGCCGGAGCTCTCGCGCGCTTTGCCGGAATCGGCCCGACGACCGCATCGGCGCAATTGCTGGTGCTCGCCAATGCCGGTCTAGTGCGTGCGGCTCGCGACGGCAGACACATCACCTATTTTGCCGATTATGACAGGATGAAAGACCTTCTCAGCTTCCTGATGCTGGATTGTTGCGGCGGTAAAGCCGAGATTTGCGAACCGGTCACCAGAGCATGTTGCCGATGACCTTCACTGCATCCTCCAACTCCACTGAGCGGGACAGGCTGGCGACCCTCAATCGTGCGTGCCTGTGCCTGCCGCTTGATCGCCGATCCATCGATGCCGACATTGTCCGGCAAAGCGCTGACAAAACAATGACACAACTATTGCTGTCGCGTCAGAATCTCTTTGCCGGCACCGCGGTCTTCGTTTCGGAAAAAGATGTTTCGGCAATGCAGGCCCAAATCAATGCAATAGAGGCGGCGACGAAACTGGAGGCCTATCGCCGTAAGGCGCCTGGCGACATGGATCAGCTGGCGCGCACACAAATTCAGACACACGGCATGTTCATGGGTTACGACTTTCACATTTCTGCCGATGGCCCGCGGCTGATCGAGGTGAACTCAAATGCTGGAGGGATCTTTCTGGTCCACATGCTGGAAGGATCGACCAGCCGCGAACTGTCTTCTTGCGGTATCGGCAAAACCGGATCGGCCGAGGAGTTCGAGACGGAAGTCGTTGATATGTTTCTTGCCGAATGGCGCGCTGCCGGACGAACAGGCCGGCCGCGAACGGTCGCCATTGTCGATGAGATTCCACCCGGTCAATACCTCTATCCCGAGATGCTGCTGGCGCAGGAACTCCTGGAGCGTAAAGGCTTCAGAACATTTGTCGTAGACCCCAGCAGGCTGACATTTGATGGTCGGGCATTGAAGTTGGGAGATCGGACCGTCGACATGGTGTATAACCGGCTGACGGATTTCCAGCTGACCGATCCCGCCAATGCCGCGTTGCGATCAGCGTTGCTGAACAACAAGGCGGTCGTCAGCCCGGCCCCGAGACATCATGCGCTGTTTGCCGATAAACGAAACCTGGTCACATTGGCCGACCGGGATCAACTGCTTGCTTGGGGGCTTTCAAAAACCCATGCAGACGCTCTGGACAACATTCCCCGAACGGTTGCGGTGACGGAAGAAACGGCGGAAGCATTGTGGACCGGCCGCCGCAAGTTCTTCTTCAAACCGGCAGATGGATTTGCCGGCCGCGGCGCCTATCGCGGAGACAAGCTCACCAGGCGGGCTTGGTCCGACATACTTGCCGGCGACTACGTCGCGCAGGCATTTGTCGCTCCATCGGTGCGCGGCATCGCGCTGGAGAACGGTCCGGCCGAGCTGAAATTCGATGTCAGAATTTACACCTACGCCGGAAAGCCGCTGGGCATGGCCGCAAGAATGTACCAGGGGCAGACCACGAATTTCCGCACCAATGGTGGTGGATTCGCTCCCGTCCTCCGGTTTTCAGGCAGCTGATGCCGCATTAGGTCACGGGCCTTTCGCGTTTAAGCAGGCACCGCGTTTTTGCTCTTGTGAAACCGCTTGCGATCGTTCGGATCCAGATAGAGCTTTCTCAGGCGGATCGATTTCGGCGTCACTTCGACAAGCTCATCATCTTCGATCCACGACAGGGCCCGTTCCAGCGTCATGCGCAGCGGTGTTGTCAGCTTGACCGCATCATCCTTGCCCGCAGCGCGAATATTGGTCAGCTTCTTGCCTTTCAGGACATTGACCTCGAGATCATTGTCGCGCGTGTGCACGCCGATGATCATGCCGCGATAGACCTTGATGCCGGGATCGATGATCATCGGCCCGCGATCCTCCAGGTTCCACATCGCATAGGCGACGGATTCACCTTGATCGTTTGAAATCAGCACCCCGTTTGTCCGCCCCGGAATATCGCCCTTGTAGGGCTCGAAGGAGTGGAACAACCGGTTCATCACCGCCGACCCGCGCGTATCGGTCAACAGTTCGGATTGATAGCCGATCAGGCCGCGTGTCGGCGCATGAAAGACCAACCGCTGACGGCCGCCGCCCGAAGGCTTGAGCTCAACCATGTCCGCCTTGCGTTCGGACAGTTTCTGGACGACGATGCCGGCATGCTCCTCGTCAACATCTATCACCACTTCCTCGATCGGCTCGAGCCGGCCGCGCTCAGGGTCATCCTGCATAACCACCCGTGGCCGTGAGACGGCGATTTCAAAACCTTCCCGTCGCATGGTTTCGATCAGCACCGCCAGCTGCAACTCGCCGCGACCGGACACATAGAACGAATCCTTGTCGTCGGCCTCCTCGATCCTCAGCGCGACATTGCCCTCGGCTTCCCGCATCAGACGATCGCGGATGACACGGCTTGTCACCTTGTCACCTTCCGTACCCGCCAGCGGGGAATCATTGACGATGAACGACATCGTGACGGTTGGCGGATCGATCGGCTGTGCCACCATCGGCTCGGTGACATCCGGGGCACAGAAGGTGTCGGCGACAGTGCCTTTCGACAATCCGGCAATGGCGATGATGTCGCCGGCATGCCCTTCTTCGATCGGCGTCCGCTCAAGGCCGCGAAACGCCAGGATCTTTGAGATCCGGCCGGATTCGATCTGCTTGCCGTCACGTGACAGAACCTTGACTTGCTGGTTCGGCCTGATGATGCCGGATTCAATGCGGCCCGTGATTAGCCTGCCCAGGAACGGATGAGCTTCCAGCAGGGTGCCGATCATCCGGAACGAACCGCTGCCGACACTCGGCGATGCGACATGCTCCAGCACAAGATCGAAAAGCGGCGCCAGGCCTTCATCCTTCGGCCCTTCCGGCTTGGCCGCCATCCAGCCGTCCCGTCCCGAACCGTAAAGAATAGGAAAATCGAGCTGTTCGTCATTGGCGTCCAGCGCGGCGAACAGGTCGAACACTTCATTGACGACTTCGTCGGCGCGTGCGTCGGGCCGGTCGATCTTGTTGACGGCGACGATTGGTTTCAGACCGACTTTGAGCGCCTTGCCGACAACGAATTTGGTCTGCGGCATCGGTCCTTCAGCGGCGTCCACGAGAACGATGGCGCCATCGACCATGCTGAGGATACGCTCTACCTCGCCGCCGAAATCGGCATGACCGGGCGTGTCGACGATGTTGATGCGCGTGTCTTTCCAGACCACCGAGGTGGCCTTCGCCAGGATCGTGATGCCGCGTTCTTTCTCAATGTCGCCTGAATCGAGGGCACGCTCGGCAACCCGCTGATTGTCGCGCACCGAGCCGGACTGTTTCAGCAGCGCGTCGACGAGGGTGGTCTTGCCGTGATCGACATGGGCGATGATCGCAATATTGCGCAGGGTCATGATTGCTCTGGTGTTTGGCGTTACACACGCGTTTCAAATGTGATGGCGGACCGGCAACGACCCGCCGCAACGAAACCGGCGGGCCGAAACCCGCCGATCCCAAATACAAACTGTCCAGTTCCGCCGTTTTGCGGATCAGGAGGTTTTTTCTTCGGTAGCTTCGGCAGGTGCTTCTTCTGCAGGTGCTTCAGCAGGCGCCTCTGCAGCAGCTTCGGCAGGGGCTTCTTCTGCAGGTGCTTCAGCCGGTGCCTCCGCAGCAGCCTCGGCAGGTGCTTCTTCTGCAGGTGCTTCAGCCGGCGCCTCCGCGGCAGCCTCGGCAGGAGCCTCTTTAGGCGCGGCCTTGGCTTCAGCTTCAGTCGCTGCCTTTTCCTCTTCAGCCTGTTTGGCCTCGTCGAGACGTTCCTGCGCCTTTTTGCCGGGCAGTGCCTTGTTCGGGTTGTTGCGTGCCGGGCGCTTGGACAGACCGGCGGCATCAAGGAATCTGAGAACCCGGTCGGTCGGCTGCGCGCCTTCCTTCAGCCAATGCTGAATACGCTCTTCGTTCAGGACGACGCGATCGCCGTCTTTCGGTTTCATCGGATTCCACGAACCAAGCCGTTCGATGAAACGGCCATCGCGCGGGCTGCGTACATCGGCGGCGACGATGTGGTAGTAAGGTCGCTTTTTCGACCCTGCACGGGCCAGACGAATTTTCAGTGCCATTGGTTTTCTCCTGTTCGCAACTGTTTATTCAAGATTGATCGGCTGCCTTGGCGGCAATCGCATCGTGGTGCCGGATGACTTCGACGATGATGAAATTGAGAAATTTCTCGGCGAAGTCGGGATCGAGGTTGGCGTCTCTGGCAAGATCCCTGAGACGTTTGATTTGTGTCTTTTCGCGTTCCGGATCGGCCGGCGGCAATCCGTGAAGCGCCTTGAGTTCTCCGACCTTCTGGGTTGAACGAAACCGTTCGGCCAGCATGTGAACCAGTGCCGCATCGATATTGTCGATCGATCCGCGCAGATCCTTCAAAAGCACTTTTGCATTTTCCGCATGCCGGTCAGTCTGGTTCATTCCGCTCGCCCTACTTCTTTTTCGGCAGACCGGGCAGGCCGCCGCCAAGCCCCGGCAGTTTCGGAACACCGCCGGCACCCGGCAAACCGGGAAGACCCGCCTTGCCCATTCCCGCGGCTTCGGCCTGTGCCTTCAAGGCCTCGAGTTGCTTGGGGTCCATATTGCCGAGATCCGGCATGCCGCCCATGCCTCCGGGCAGCCCCATCTTGCCGGCAAGGCCGCCCATCATCTTGCCCATCAGGCCGCCGCCCTTTTTGCCCTTCATCGACTTCATCATGTCCGCCATCTGGCGGTGCATTTTCAACAGACGGTTTATCTCCGCCGAACTTGTCCCCGAACCGCTGGCAATGCGTTTCTTGCGGCTGTGTTTGAGGATTTCCGGATGCGACCGTTCACGCCGGGTCATTGACGAAATGATTGCCTGCTGCCGTTTGAAGATCGAATCGTCGAGGCCGGCCGCCGACATCTGATCCTTCATTTTGCCCATACCCGGCATCATGCCCATGATGCCGCCCATGCCGCCCATCTTCTGCATCTGGCCAAGCTGATCCGACAGGTCGTTCAGATCGAATTTGCCGGACTGCATTTTCTTAGCCATCGCCGCGGCCTTATCCGCATCGATGGTTTCGGCGGCTTTTTCCACCAGGGAAACGATATCGCCCATGCCAAGAATACGGTCGGCGATGCGCTTGGGGAAAAACTCCTCCAGCGCGTCCATCTTTTCTCCGGTACCGATCAGCTTGATCGGCTTTCCGGTGACGGCGCGCATCGACAGCGCGGCACCACCGCGACCATCGCCATCCATCCTGGTCAGCACAAGCCCGGTGATCCCGACGCGCTCGTCGAAGGAACGGGCCAGATTGACAGCGTCCTGACCGGTCAGCGCATCGGCGACAAGCAGAATCTCGTGCGGATCGGCAACCTTGCAGATATCCGCCATTTCAACCATCAGCGGCTCATCGATATGAGTCCGGCCGGCCGTGTCGAGAATGACGACATCATATCCGCCCAGTTTGCCCGCCTGGATCGACCGTTTGGCAATATCGACCGGCGACTGACCTTCCATGATCGGCAGCGTTGCCACATCGGCCTGCTCGCCCAGTTGCCGCAACTGTTCCTGCGCAGCAGGCCGGCGGGTATCGAGCGAGGCCATCAGAACCTTTTTGTTCTGGCGCTCGGTCAGGCGCAGCGCGATCTTTGCCGAAGTTGTCGTCTTGCCCGAACCCTGCAGGCCGACCATCATGATGACAACCGGAGCAGCGGCATTAAGGTCGATGACTTCGCCCTCGGAGCCCAGCATCTCGACCAGTTCGTCATGAACGATCTTGACGACCATCTGTCCCGGCTTGATCGACTTCAGGACATCCGCACCGATAGCCTTTTCGCGCACCTTGTCGGTAAAGGAGCGTACGACATCGAGAGCTACGTCGGCTTCAAGCAGCGCCCGGCGCACTTCGCGCAATGCCGCTGCGACGTCCTTGTCGGACAGCGCTCCGCGTCCGGTCAGGCCGTTCAATATTGAACCCAGGCGATCCTGCAAGCTCTCGAACATCTGCATTCCTCTGTTTCTGCCGTTGATCCTGATCGAAGACATAAGTATTCAAATTGCAGGCTGAAAGCACGAAACCACCCGAGGGCGCTTTGCGCTGTCGGGTGTTGGCCTCCGGGATCAGGCAATGATATGCACCGTCCCGGTCAGCTGCTCTTCAGGTCTTCGATCCTGTGGCAGAATTGATACAGTGGGCTAATGCATGGTCTCACCGGCGCTGTCAAGCGAGTATACGTCGATTTGATACCAAATGGGCGATGACAAACGGCCCAATCGCTGGCACATTCCGCCGGGTCAGATTAGGTGGTGTGATTTATTATCGGGGAGATCGGAATGGCATTCTACGCCAAAGGACGGATTTTTTGTGCCGCGGTGCTAGCACTCGGCATTGCGACCGGGACAGCGGAAGCCGCCAAATGCGGCAAAAGCGCCGGCGGATTCAACAACTGGCTGGAAGCGACCAAAAAGGAAGCACCCGGCAAGGGCATCAAGAAATCGACATTGAATCGTGCGCTGAAAGGCGTGACCTACGATGCCCGTGTCATTCGCCTGGATCGCAACCAGAAAAGTTTCAAACTCTCACTGAAGCAGTTCATGGCGCGCCGCGCGCCGCCCTCATTCGTATCGCGCGGCAAGCGTATCATGAAATCCAACAGCCGGTTGCTGAGATCGATCGAAAAGAAATATGGCGTCCAGCCCGAGGTGCTTGTCGCAATCTGGGGCATGGAAACCGGATTTGGCGGCAATTCGGGTAAAATGAGTGTCATTCGTTCACTGGCGACCCTTGCCTATGACTGCCGGCGTTCGAAGTTTTTCACCAATGAATTCTATGCTGCCCTGAAAATCGTCCAGCGCGGCGACATGAAACCGTCGCAGATGAAGGGCGCCTGGGCCGGTGAAATCGGCCAGACCCAGTTTTTGGCGTCGAACTACCTCAAATTCGCCGTCGACGGTGACCGGAACGGAAGGCGTGACCTCATTCGCTCGAAAGCCGATGTGCTGGCTTCCACCGCGAATTATCTTAAAGCCTACGGTTGGCGGCGCGGCGGCGGATACGGTCAGGGACAAGCGAATTTCGGCGTACTGAAAAAGTGGAACAAGGCCGGTGTCTACCAGAAGGCGCTGGCTCTGTTCGCTCAAAAACTGGCGAACTGAGTCAAGACTCAAGCCCGGATCGCCACCTCAATTCCGAAAGCGTCTTGAGGTGGCGGATCGGGAAACGCCGCGGTTTGTCCCTTGATGTGGCGCTCGGCAATCAGCATCACCGCCGCCGCATCGATCAGATCATCCCGTCCGGCCCCGCCTGGCAGTTTCTGCCGCAAAAATCCGGTTGAATAGCCGCAACACGCCAGAAGCGCTATGCGCTCGGCCATGCCTGGCTCACTGACCCGGCCCTTGACCTTCTTGGGCAATTGCATGGCCACGCCGTCATTCAATCGCCAGAAGGCAAGTTCAGGATGAACTTCGATGATGCGCCTGCGCAAGGAAACGTCATCAATCAGCAATTTGTCGATCTGGCGAATCTTCTCGAACAGGAAAAACGCCTGTTTCGAGACCTTGCGTGGCGGATCTGATGTCTCCAGCGCAAGCCGGCAGGCTTCGCCGTAGTCGGAGGCATAAACCGCAGCCCGGGCTGGAATCGAAAACACGCTCGATTGCCGCTGGCCGAGCAAAGGGCGCACAAGCCGTTCCGGGCCGCGCCCGCCCTGAGCGATTCTGTCCGGCAGGCCGATCGGCATATCGACCGCAATCACCGTGTCATTCGGGAGCGCTGCAACAAGGTCCGCGAACTCGGCAAAAACTGCGGCGGCGGGCTCGGCCTGTTGCGACAAACGACTGACGGCCAGCCAGCCGCTACGGCATCCATCCACTCCGGCAATTGCAGATGCGATCACTTCACGGCTGCCGGCTCAGCCGGCGACAACTCCCGAACGTCTATGTCGACGGATGGGTGGGACAGGCTCTGCGCCTGTGATTCAAGCGGCAGTTCGTCTGCCCCGCTCCGCGCACTGTGAGACAGAATTTCGAACACGCTCGCCGTTGTTGCCCGCAGGGCTTCACCTGCGGTTTCACCGGACATCAGATGCGCCAGAAGCACCGCGGAGGTCAGGTCGCCCGGACCGTTCGGCGGCCGTTCCACCGATCTGTGTTCGGCCAGCAATGCAGTTCCTTTGCTGCACAGGAGGTTTCCGGTTTGCCCGGTGACCGAACCATGGCAGGACGTCACCAGCATGGTCTCCGGTCCGCACTCGCTGGCAGCCGCCCGTAACTGCTGATTATCGTCAAGCGGTCTACCCGTAAGCCATTCCAGCTCGAAGCGATTGGGCGTTGCGATGTCGGCCAGCGGCAGCAGCTGGTCCCTGATGGCACGCGCGGTGGCCTCTGCGACATAAAGCGTCTGCTGGTCACCGATCACAGGATCGCACAGGTAGCAGGCCTCACTGTTTTGCCGCTTGACCGCATTGACCAGCGAGGCGACCGCGCCAGCCTGCGAAGGATCGCCAAGATAGCCAGACAGAACAGCCCCCACCTCGCCGAGCCACGGTGCGTTTTCCAGGTCTCCAAGTAGATCCGCAAATTGTTGCGGATCCGGAATGATCCTTGTGCCCTTGCCATGTCCGGGGTGCCAGGGCAGCACTATTGTCGGCATTGCCCAGACCGGAAAACCAAGTGTCTCCAACGCAAAAACAGCCGCGCGGTTACCGACCGAGCCGCGCACAACATGGCTCGAAAGCACAATCACTGCTCTGCGAGGCGTCACCACGTCAACCGCCGCGTCCGAGAAAATTGTACAACCAGATCGCCAGCACAATGAAACCGATCACCGCCAGCCCGCGTCCGATGCGTGTTCCCCAAAGTTCGATCATATCCGTCTGGTCTGCATCCTCGCCGGCCATGTGCGCGCGCGCCTTGTCAGCTGTTCGCGCCAATGCCGAGGCTCCGACCACATCGGATTCGCGCTGCACCCGCTTCAATATCTGTTCCGAATTGTCCGGTGGCGTTGCATCGGATTTTCTGGGACGGGATGGGTCCGCCATTTCGCCTCACTGCTACTTGGAACGCGCAATTTTCTTCATGTACTGACTCTAGATCAATCGGCTCATGATTGAAATCATCTCAGATCCGCTTTCAAGGATATGGTTTCCCTGCCGGTTATTTGCCGTTACAGATGAGTCGCGGTTTCAATCAGGTCCAGAAACGGAGACGACTATGATCGCCGACACGGCTTTCCGGTTTTCCTATCCACGGCGTTTCATCGCTTTTTTGTTGCTTGTTGTGGCAATGCCGCTGCTATCCGCCTGCGGCTTCAACACGATTCCGACGGCTGAAGAACAGGCCAAGGCGGCCTGGAGCCAGGTCCTCAATCAGTATCAGCGCCGGACTGATCTGATCCCCAACCTGGTCGAAACCGTGAAAGGCTTTGCCGCCCAGGAAAAGGATGTGCTGACATCGGTCGTCGAGGCGCGCTCCAAGGCAACCCAGGTACAGGTCTCCGCCGATAATCTCACCGACTCCGAAGCCTTCAAGACCTTTCAGGACAATCAGGCGGGCCTGGGCAGCGCGTTGTCGCGGCTGCTGGCGGTGGTGGAAAACTATCCCGATCTGAAATCCAACCAGAACTTCCTGGCGCTTCAGGCGCAACTGGAAGGAACGGAGAACCGCATCGCCGTTGCCCGGCGTGATTATATCGAGGCGGTTCGGCGCTATAACACGTCACTGAAAACCCTCCCGACAATGATCTGGGCCAATATCTGGTTCACCTCAAACGAGCCCTATCAGAACTTCACGATCTCTGCCGAGAACCAGGCGAATCCAAAGGTGAAATTCGACAACTGACGGGGCTGACGATGTTCAGGCAACTTCGCATCGTATCGGACGGAATGGTGCTGGCATGGCTGTTGCTGGTTGGCCTTACGCTTTCCGCTGCGGCCGCGGAACTCCCGGCGCTCACCGGACGCGTCGTCGACAATGCCGGCCTGCTTGACCTGCAACAGCGGGCTGCGCTGACCAAGACCCTTGCCGATTTCGAACAGAAATCTTCAGACCAGATCGTTGTCGCCACGATTGAAAGCCTGGAAGGCGAAGTGCTTGAACCTTACGCCAACCGGCTGTTTCGTCACTGGGGACTGGGTCAGGCCAATCAGAACAACGGCGTGCTGCTGCTGATCGCAAAGAACGACCGAAAGATCCGCATTGAAGTCGGTTACGGGTTGGAAGGCTCCCTCACCGACCTTCACTCCAAGCTGATCATTGAAAATACAATCGTCCCGGCATTCCGCAGCGGTGATTTTGCCGACGGCATCATCGGCGCTGCCGACGATATCATTGCCGTCCTGTCCGGCGACGCGGCCGAATTGGTATCCAGGGCCGAGCGCCATGAGGAAACCTACGACGATTCTCCACCGTGGCCGGTGGTGCTGTTTATCTTTATTTGGTTCATCATGTTTTTCGGAAGCTTTGGATTTGCCATCCTGGCGCGGATTTTTGGCCGCAAGATCGGCCCGGGTAAATATGAGTGGCTCGGAATGACCATGACGTCCGGCGGGTCGAGCAGCGGCAGACGCTCATCCGGCAGCAGCTGGTCATCCGGCAGCAGCGGCGGAGGATTTTCAGGCGGTGGCGGGTCGTCCGGCGGCGGCGGTTCATCCGGGAGCTGGTAGGCAGATCATGGCACAAATGAGCAATTCCGATCATGAGCGCGTTGCCTCGGCAGTCCGCAAGGCCGAGACCGAAACATCGGGCGAAATTTATTGCGTCCTTGCCCGAACCAGTGACGATTACTTTTTTCCTGCCGCTCTAATGGTGTCACTCGGCATCATTCTGGCCAGTGCCCTGTCGGCATTCGTGCTGTTTCATTTCTGGTTCGTCGTCGATGTTCGGCTATTCGCGCTGTCACAGCTCGCTGCGCTGATATCGGCACTGGCGGTCCTGTGGTTCGTACCGGCTTTACGCATCCTCATGGTGCCGAAGCGGCTGTGTTATCGCAGGGCACACGCCAATGCGGCACGCCAGTTCCTCGCCCACAACATCCACGCAACCGCCGACAGAACCGGCGTTCTGATTTTCGTCTCCCTCGCCGAGCACTATGCCGAGATCCTCGCCGATTCAGGCATCAACGCCCATGTCAGCCAGGACCGCTGGGATGCAATCGTTTCAGATCTGATTGACGCCGCCCGACAGGGTCGAACCACCGACGGATTCATCGCTGCGGCCGAGCAGGCCGGCACCCTGCTTGCGGAACATTTTCCGCCACGCCCCGACAATCTGAATGAACTCGATGATCGGCTGGTGGAAATTTAGCGCGCATACCGCCAGTTTTTTTTGATCGTCACTACAGGAACCGCTCCAGAAGGTTCCGGAATACTGATTTCAGCTTTTCACGCGTGAGTGCGGTGCTGCTGATCTGGCCCTGCATGTAATAGCGGAACGCGCCATCAAGCAGCGCATAGTGAAGCTCGACGCCATCCTGAACCCCGTGTCCGGCCTTTTGGAAAGCCGTTCGTACGATGTCGATCAACATTGCCTCGATTTCGGCCACGATTGGACGGAAGGTTGCATCGAACATTGCTTGCGTCCGGATGTCGTACCAAAGCCGATGGGTCATTTCGTCATCTATGATCGAAACAACCAAAGCTTCGGAAAACGCATCAATGACCTGATCCCGACCTTCGGCCTGTTCCAACGCACTCACGATCTTGCGCACGAATTCCTGTTTGTAGATCTGGACGCAATAGATGATCAGATCGGAACGATCTTCAAAATAGTAGTGCAGCATCCCCAACGACAAATCACTGTTCCCGGCAATGTCGCGCAGGCTGGTATTGGCATAGCCAAGCTGCTTGAGTGCCTCGATGGCGTTTTCCGCGATCTTGCGTTTCTTTTCATCACGCTTCGCATTCTTTCTGTCAGCACGGGCTTTCAGCTTTATCGGAACTTCATTCATGGCATTCGTCTTGTCTTGATTCCTGATCTGCAAACAGGCCTAGCGGGTGCGATCCATCGATCACCCCAGCAGTGCATTGAAAAAGATACGCGGCAATTTCAGCCAGCTGGGCCTGTATTGAAATCTGGTCAACAGCTCGCCGATCTTGTGCTGTTTTCGGTTGGTGATGAAGAATGGTGGGCGCGGCAGAAGCGAGAACTGCAGGGACAGCAAACCACGGGGGAACGGACGCCATGGCGCCTGGATGACGACACGCTCGGTATCTTCCAGCATAAAGGAATTGTGTACAGTCCCGATGCCGGACTGAATGTCGTCAATCGTGTGTCCGGGATACGCCCCCCATGGACAGGCGGTGATCAGAAAACCCAGTCCGCACCATCCATTGATAGCGATGGTGCCGTATTTGAGACCGGCCAATATCTCCTCGAACCGTTTCTTGCCGATCTTCCTGATCGTTTTGGGGTGAATGAGAATGTTTGCCCCCAAAGTGCCCCACAGTTCGGTGTTGGCATAATCGATTGCCTCAAGAAGATAGGTCTCGGCATCCGGAGCATCGAATTCCTTCACACCCAACGCGGGACCGAACACTTCACATTCACGGTTGTAGCTGTCCTGCGAGATTTCACCGATGTAAAGGGGCGGGGCCACGTCACCGCGATCGATCTTTTCGATCTTGCCGCCACTAGCGGCATAGTCTTCCATTCGCTGCTCGGCGCCGGAATACCAGACCGGGCGGGTTGAACGACTGGCCACTTGCTTGAATGCGTCCAGCAGCTTTTTGCCGCTCGCCCAGCCTTTCGGCATGATCAGGGCCTGCAGGGCGATGCAGTTGTGGCCCGAATTGTGCAGCTTCATCGTCGCCAGATTTTCAGCCTGAAATCGAATGTCGGCAGCCGACCAGGGGCCGGGCACGACGATGGCGGGGCTAACCGAACCAAGCTCCGAAGTGAATCGTTTGGCGTTCTTTGGCGTGCCGGCCTTGCGGTTTCTCTCGCCTTCCTGCCCGACACCCCAGACGATGGCATCATGAGTTGCATCAGATCCGGTGATGTGCAGCTCTTCCACAATCGGATGTTCACAAAGATAGGCGCCGCAGGCTCCATCGCCCCTGACAATGCGCAAGGCGTTCGCCTCGATCAGTGGTTTCAGTGCTGTCTTGTAATAGTCTGTCAGATAATCATTGATCGGGTTCATTTTCAGGATGACGACCTGGTTTTCCAGGATGAGTTTCTGCAGGACGTCCAGCGGCGTGATCGCTGCGACATTGCCGGCACCAAGGATAAGCGCGACTTTGCCTTCGCGCTCATTTGCCGGCACGTCATAGGCCACGGCAGAGTGATCCTTGAGATTGGCAGCGGTAACGCCCTTCCGCATCCAGACCTCCGCCTGGATGCCGGAAAGCAACAGATGGTCCCATACGGAGTGGGGCAGCACCTTGACCGCCAATTGCCCTGTTGCCAGCTCGCGTTTGGGCAGATGGTCGATGTATTTTTTTCCGTCCATCTGAGACAATGTCAAGATGAGCGAATTGACCCCTGAAAGGGTTGCATAGGGTCCGGAAATCCATTCTTCGCCCGCAACGGGCGTGCCTGGAACCAGGCCTTTTTTGCGTGCCGAAATATCCGCCCAGCCTTCCGCCACGGCCATGATCCCGTCTTTGACTTCGGTGAGCAGGCGAATGCGTTCGGCAATATCCATGCGCGCCCAGTCGTCCTTGGCGGCATCCAGTTCATTGAGGGCGGCATCATATTCGGCAACGAAATGCGGCTGATCCCTGGTCATCTCCATTGCATTTTGCATATCAGACGCCTCTTTCGATCAAGGTTTCTCCAAACTGCTCGCGAAGCTTGTTTTTGAGCATCTTGCCAGTACCGTTGAGCGGAATGGCATCGGTGAAGACGACGGCATCGGGCATCTGCCATTTGGCGACCTTGTCGGTGAATATCGCGATGATCTCCTCTTCGCTCGGGTCGGCCCCTTCGGCTTTGACTGCGACAATGATCGGGCGTTCATCCCATTTCGGATGCCGCGCACCGATTGCGGCGGCCATGGCAACACCGGGATGTGAAACAGCGATATTTTCCAGATCGACGGATGAAATCCATTCGCCGCCGGATTTGATGACGTCTTTGGTGCGATCCCGAATGACCATGAATCCGTCCGCGTCGATTGTGGAAACGTCGCCCGTGTCGAACCAGCCGTCCTCGGTGAGCGCGCTCTCCGATTGACCAAAATAGGTGTCGACCACCCAATGGCCTTTGACCTGCAACGCGCCTTCGGCTTTGCCGTCATGCGGCAGCGCATCGCCTCCGTCATCGACTATACGCAGGTCGATGCCAAATGGCGGGCGTCCCTGGCCAATGCGCAATGCCGCCATTGCATCCGCATCAAGGTCGAGATGTTTTCCCTTGGGTTGGTTGGCGGTGCCCAAAGGACTGGTTTCCGTCATGCCCCAGGCATGGATCGTATCGCAATTGTATGTGTCGCGGAACGTTGCGATCATCGAAGGCGCTGCCGCAGAACCGCCAATGACGTTGCGGCGCAGCGACGCCATTTTCGAACCAGATTTTTCCGCCGCGGCCAGCAGCATCTGCCAGATCGTCGGAACACCAAGCGCGAGCGTGACATTCTGATCGTCGATCAGGGCCAGCAGGCTGTCACCATCCAGTCCCGGTCCGGGCATGACCAGTTTGGCTCCAGTCATCGCCGCCGCATATGGAATACCCCAGGCATTGGCATGGAACATCGGTACGACCGGCAGAATGATTTCGTCCGATGAGAGCGACAAAGCATCGGGAAGCGCAATCGAAAATGTGTGGAGCATGGTCGAGCGATGAAAATAGAGGACGCCCTTGGGATTGCCTGTCGTGCCGGAAGTGTAACAAAGCGAACACGGCGAGTCTTCGCTCAGAGCCGGCCATTCATAGGACTCGTCTCCATTCTCAATGAGATCGTCGAAGAACAGCGCATCCGGCACCGCGGCGGCAACATCTTCGTCATGGGCGCCCATATAGATGTAGTGTTTGACTGTTTTCAGATGGTCTCGCGTCCCGGTGATCAGCGGCATGAAGGCCTTGTCGAAAAAGACCGCCTTGTCGGAGGCGTCGTTGACAATAAAGATCAGCTGTTCGGGGAAGAGCCGTGGATTCAAGGTGTGGCAGACCATGCCACCGCCCGAAACCGCGAACCAGGTTTTCAGGTGCCGATGATTGTTCCAGGCGATTGTGGCGATCCGGTCACCATTCCTCAATCCCAGCTTCCCCAGGGCAGAGGCAAGTCTGCGAGAGGCATCCGCGACCTCACCCCAGTTGCTGGTGGTCACCTCACCGTTGCTTTCGCGAGAAACGATTTCGGTATCATTGTGGTATTTGCCCGCATGCATGATCAGCTCACTGATCAGCAGGTCTCGTTTCATCATGGAACCAAGCATGGTTTGTCTCCCTATCGATCGAAATTGCAAAAAAGGGCCTGCGTCGCTGGAAGACGCAGACAATATGGCTCAGGCAGCGTGATCGGCTTTGATCATGTCGGCACACTTTTCTCCAATCATGATAGTCGGCGCATTGGTGTTGCCTGAAACCAGAAGCGGCATGATCGAGGCA
>JAJFHT010000174.1 GCA_021775495.1 Hyphomicrobiales bacterium
AGGGCCGCGTCTAACCACTTCAGCTACGGCCCATCATCGACTGCAGCAGGTTGCAGTTCATCGTCGGCGGCGGTTCGGGCAGCGGCGGCAACCCCTGCCTTCTGCCTGTTGGTCAACGGCGTTTCCGATTCATCAGCCATGCGCACGGTGACCTCCTTGTGGGCGAATTTGATGCCCTCATTTTCAAACAGGTCGCGGATCTCCTGATAAACCACCTTGCGCGTCACGAACTGGTCGCCGGGCTTGGTCATGAACTTGATGCGGACGATCATCGCTGAATCTTCCATCTTGTAGACACCCTGCGACTTCAGCGGCTGAAGGAACAGATGACCGATATCAGGATGTTCCAGCAATTTCTGGCCGAGTTTCTTCACCAGTTTGCGCACGTGCTCGATATTAGTGTCATAGGTCAGGCGCAGTGGCAGTTTCATCATCACCCAGTCACGGGAGAAATTGGTCAATTGCTTGATCTCGCCAAACGGAATCGTGTGCAACGGGCCGTTGTGATGGCGCAGTTGGAACGACCGCAGTGAAATCTTCTCCACGGTTCCCTTGATGCTGTCGAGTTCGATGTATTCCCCCCGGCGAAAGGCATCGTCGAACAGAAAGAACCCGCCGGAGAAAATATCGCGAATCAACGTCTGGGCGCCAAAGCCAATGGCCAGACCGATCACCCCGGCACCGGCAAACAGCGGCGCGATGTCGACCCCCATGTTGGACAGGATCACCATGGCCGTCAAAATAACGATGCCTGCAATCATGACATTGCGGATCAGCGGCAGAAGAGTGGTCAGGCGGCTTGCCCCCTGCCCCGACATTTCTTCTCCCGGCTCTCCAGCTTCCGCCTGGCCGCCATCGCCCTCTTCCTCGAGCTGATTGTCGATATAGGCTGCAACTGCGCGGTAAAGAAACCAGCCGGCGAAGGCGATCATCAGTGTATCGATGAAAGCGGTCACCGGATTGCCACGCTGTCCAACGTTGACATCCCAGGTACCGAGAATGAAGCCAATCGCCGCGATCGAGATCATGATGCCGGCAGCCTGCTCCAGCAACGGCTTGAATACCGGTTTGAAGGCCGGCATCTCCTCCATCTGCCGTTCCGCCATCACCTTGTTGATGATCAGGTCTTCATCATCTTCCGGCGCGTCCTGCATCGCCGCGTCAATGGCGGCTCTCTCCTGCTCACGGCGCAGTTTCTCCTGCTCCTGGGCAAGAGCGACCCGGGCATCAAACTTGTACTGACGAGCGAGATAGGCCTTGTCGATGATCAGCAGGACTATGCCGTAAGCCGCAACTCCTCCGAGGAAAGCAATGATCGGCGCCGCCACAAGCACGTTGGCGCTCGGCAGTTCGAGCACAGTACGAAAGCAGCTGATAACCCAGGCCACGGCCAAATAGCCAATCGAGATGATATGCCAGTAGGTGGCAAGGGTCCGGCGCCACAGCGGTTTGTTCGCCGGCTCGCCGACGCCCAGCAACACCTTGGAAAACGGTTTGCGATGTTTGACGCTCAGATAACCAAAGATCACCACCGCAAGCGTCATCGACAGAACGACCAGCAACTTGTGCGTGTCGGGAACGAGACCGAGGGCGTCGAACCAGGCTGAAATGGAAAATGCAATGATGACGGCGACCATGGAATTGCGCCAATCGAACTGAATCATCTTTGCTTCATCATCGTTCAGATTGATCATCCGGTGTTTCGGCAGATCGTGGGCAATGATGTTGAACAGAATGACCGCTCTGAAAACCCAATAGAAGATGTAGGCGACCACAATGATGAATATGGTCGCGCGACTGGGCTCGTGGCCATAGTCGAAGATGATCGCGACGATCATCGCAATCACGAAATTGATCGCGCAACTGACTGATATCAAAACCGCGCGAAACAACAGGAAACCGATTTTTTCCGATCTGTTTTCCGGGTTTTCGGACAACATCGTACTCAAAAAATGACGATTGACTCGAACGATCCAGAACTGGTTCAGAAAGGAAAGGGCTATTGCCAGAGCCGAGATCGCCAGGGCTTTCCAGAGCCAGAACAAGGTACCGTCCGGACTGGCATTATTGACCGCGGCCCGCATGTTCTGCCAGGCGTCGGGCACATTGCCGAGAATGCGGGCAACGTCCTGCCGCACCTTCAATCCGTCTTCCTGCCATCCCGTCCCGCTCTCCACCACCTTTTGCTGGTCACTAAGCGGTGCAATGAGGACAACGCCGAGGCCCTTTTCCCGTGCCTTGTCGAGAAGCGGTTCGAGATCGGTCGCCAGTTCCAGAGCTGCTCCATTTGATTGTGCAGACACCGGAAGCGCCGTCAGAAGGCCCAGAAAGCCGGCTGCCAGCGCAGCAATGAGAAACTGGATTACGAACCTGCTTCGGAATGATTTGGTCATGAACGCCCCTGATGTACGGTCCCGTTTCTTTCTAAATCTGTTTCTGACTACGAATTCAACCGGCGCCGCGACTGTTACGGCTGAATCAAGTCGCCTTTCTGTCCGGCAATCCGTTTCAAATCCAACTGGTCGGTGTCATATCGATCTGGCGGCGGCGGTGAATCAATATGTCCTGGGTTTTGCATATCGAAGGAATCCCGGGATCCGGCAAAACAACCGGGGCACGTCAACTTGCCGGGCATTGCGCGGCAATGAATCTGGATTCCTATTGGGTTGCAGAAGATACAGCAGATCATCCGATCACTCCCGCCTGCCTGCGCGCGGCCTCGGGATCAAAAGACTTTGCAAAACAGTGCCTGGGAGCCTGGCGGGACTTTGTCGCAGGCAATGAGCGGATCGCCGTCCTTGACGGTTTTGCACTGCAAAGCACGGTTCGGTTCCTGTTTGCAAACGGCGTTCCCGAGGAGCAGATATTTCGCTACTTCGAGCAATGGCAGCGCATCGGAGGATCGTCGACGTCACTGGTGTTCCTGTACGTCGCTGATCCTGAAACCCACTTTAAACGCTTTGTCATCCCGCTTCGCGGCGAACAATGGTCTGCGAAACTTGAGGCTTATGTGGCACGAACAACATTCGGCATCGAACGCGGTTTGGGCGGAGCGGATGGATTGATAAAATTCTGGTCCGAGTATCAGCAGTTCTGCCTGAAACTGTTGGCGAGCGCTTCCATCAAGGTGGACATAATCGATGCCCACGTGAATGGTTGGGAAGCCTGCTATATCGAAAGGTTGAAAGCAAAGCTCCTCTGATCGGCAGTTACGTCGATATCAATCCTTGAACCACACCGTCTGGGAACCGGTTGCCAGCAAATTGCCATTCCTGCCCCAAAGCTCCATATGCTGGTCATGGAAACTGGAGTGAAATCGTTTTGCCTCCGCCACTCCCAGCAACGGCGTCGTGCCTTGCCCGACAATTTCATCGGGTGTCGCGTGAAAGAAAGTGCTGAGCGACACGGTCCCCATCGGAACCATCGATCCTCGCACATGCAGCAGACGGAGGAAAAACGCATCCGACATGGCCGCCAGCGAGACATAGTCGAGCTGGCGTTCCGGCAGGTCTGAAATCCACAACACCGAACGGGAGTCATTCGGCTCCGCAAAGGCCTTTCCGGCAAATGACGGCGCTCCCTCAGCAAATCGGAAATTGTAGCGCCCGACCCAGCCCATCAGCCCCGCAGCCGGCATAAGCGGACAAGCTTCCGGCTCCGGTGCTTCCGGCGCTTTGGTCGAATGATGCGAAAACCCATCCTTCCGTCGTCCGCAGACAATGCTTGCCGTTGCGCGGACCGCGCCTTGCTGGATCAACTCGAGGGACCAATGCTGTGTGTATTTGCCGGTACGCTGCAATTTGGTGGAGATCTCGAAGGCGCCGTCGGAGATGCCGCCACAAAAATTCACCGTCAATGCAACCGGGTCACCGGATCTGTCCTCGTGTTCCAGCACCGCCCGTAACAGGGTTGCCGCTGTCGCGCCGCCGAATGGACCGACCAGATTGCCGTAGGCCGGTGAAGTCGCGCCGTGGTAGCCCCCCTCGCCGGACGGTTCCAGACCGGTCGCGATATCGAACGGATGTTTTGATGACATTGGAACCTGCTGTCAGGAGGATTGTCTTAGGCTGGAGCGTTGATTGATAGATGCGAGTCGAACAGCAGGCAATTCGGCAATATGCCACGGATTTTCCGGCACATCGGTCGATGCGATGGTTCGCGACTTCCGGGATCGCAAACCCGTTGCGAAAGCTCACCTAACCAAAAAGGAAACAAAGAACAATAGGGCTTTTCATATTCTATTTCACCTAGACCATCTATAGTTTTTCTTTTCAATTAGTTCAATGACATTGCCAAATTCGCTGCAATTTTTGCCAATCACATCAAATTTAACTAAATAATTAACCTTTCAGATTGATTGTCCCATCTGCAAACATGAAACTTGGCAGGTGCATTATGGCTTCACAACTCACTATGGCTGACAAACTCCGGGACTTCCAAGATCGCGAGTCAAAGATGACGCTTGCCGATATTCCCGCGCTTGAAGGCATACCGGATTCCGTCTCCGGCCACCGACTCGATTTTGATCACTCCGAGATTGTACCGGGTCTGATTGACGGCACTCACTTTTTGCTGGTGACCGGTACCAAACCATGGATAACGCTCGACGTTTCGCTGCAACCGAAAGTTCACATCAGCCGCCCGGACTATCTGGGAATTGAAGTTGTCGGCCTGCAAAAGGGCCAAATCTTACCCAATCCCGCGCCTTATGCGCTGGCTATCGAAATCACCAATATCACCGGAAACAAGGGAATTGAGGTCATCGGGGCTTCCAGTTCGGCATTTCACGATATGGATCGTTTGAATTCATAGACCGCTGTCGGAGCGCAACCTGTCCAGCCTCAACCGATGGCGATGATCGGTCAGACGCCAGATGCTTGAAAAGACGGCTCCCAGAACACCGAGCCCAGTCGCGCCGCCAATCAGGAACATGATCAACAACTGGTATTTGACCGCTTCCTGCGGATCGACGCCCGACAGGATCTGACCGGTCATCATTCCGGGCAACGAGACCACGCCGGTGGCAGCCATCGCATTGATAATCGGTGTGAACCCGCTGCGAAGAGCGCGGCGGGAGACCGGCGAGACCGCCTGCCAGCGTGTGCGCCCCAGAAGCAGCTGCGCCTCGATGGCAATCCTTTCGCGAAACATCGTGGTGTGCAGCGTATCCAATCCAAGACTTACTCCCGTCATAGTGTTGCCAAGCACCATGCCAAACAGCGGCAGTGCAAATTGCGGTGACCACCAGGGCGTCGGATTGATCTGGGTCGTCAGCGCGAACAGGGTCACAAACGTACCGGCCAGCATCATCGACGTCGCGCCCAGGCTGTAACCCCACATGCCGTCAAGACGCCGTTCCTGCCTTGCCCAGATTTCGCGCCCAGCGAACCCGATCATCACCGCCGCCACCAGCAATGTGAGCCAGGGTGATGCCAGCGCGAACACTGTTTTCAGTACCAGACCGACCATCAACAGTTGCACGACCATACGCAGCGAGGCGATCAGCAATTGGCGTTCAAGGCCCAGTTTCAGGACTAGTGAAAAGACGGCATTGAGGATCAGAAACACTGATGCAAACGCCAGATCAACGTAGGAGAGCTGGATATAGGCCGTCATGCCGCGTCCTTCCCCGGCGGTTCCAATTGGCCCCGTTCCATGATGTGTGTCCGAACGGCCATGCGAGCGGCCTGCTGCCGGTCATGCGTCACCAACAGGATTGCGACTCCGCTGTCGAGCTGCTCGCGCATCAGCTGTTCGATCATTACCGTTGCCGGTTCGTCAAGCGCCGCTGTCGGTTCGTCCAGCAACAACACCTGCGGCTTCAACGCCAGTGCTCTCGCGATAGCCAGCCGATGCCGCTCACCGGTCGATAGACGCATGACCTGCCAGTCCAGTGCATGCGGCAGGCCAATTTTTTCAAGCAATGGCTCGGCGGCTGTCTCAGGATCGAAATGGTCCCCCACCCGGTCGGTCCACCAGCCGCTTTCAGCCGGCACCATGCCGACCCGGCGACGCCAATCATTGGCCGGAATGGTACTCCGGTTCTGTCGGATAAGGCGCAGGTCGCCGGAATTTGGATCAAGATCCGCGACAGCTCGAAGAAACAGGCTCTTGCCAGACCCGGACGCTCCCATGATCGCCACGCATTCGCCGGCATCCACCGACAAGTCTATCGGGCCGATCAGCTTTGTGCGGAGGTCATTGATCTGCAGCAACACGGGTCATCCGCCCTTGTTCGATCTGGCCTGGTGATCAAAGCCGGACGCAGCGGTAAGCGGCGACCGCAGCACGGCATCCGCCCGGCGCGAGGCAAACAGCATCAGCAGCGCGCAGAACGCGCTGACCGCCGCCAGCAGAACAACGGTTCTGTAGTCGAACCAGGTGGCGACGAAGCCCATCAAGAGGCTGCCGGCCGTACCGCCGAGAAACAGGCTGTTTATGTACATGGAGGTAGCGCGTCCCAATTTTCCATCGGCAAACCCCTGGACAAAGGTGATGCCGACACCGGCAAACGTGCCGTAATAAATGCCTTCCAGCGCGGCCGTCAGCACCAGTTGCGGCATGGTTTTAATCTCGGCGATGGCGAGAAAAACACCAATTGCCAGGAACGCCGCGGCATAGAGAACCCGGCGCTCGCCCCAGCGTCTGGCAAATGAGGCAGCAAGGAATATTGCCGGCACCTCGACCAGGCATTTGGTGGTCAGCGACAGGCCGGGCGCATAGTGCGGTAAACCTAATTCCTGAATGAAGAACATTGGCATCGCCGAAATGTAAAGTACATTTGCCAGCGCGAAAAACACACAGGAAGATGCGGCCAGCAGCAGCAGCCAATCAGCTCCGCCACCTGAATCTTCGGCGCCTTCGGCTTTGGGCGGAGCCTGGAAATTCCGTGGCACAGCGACGAACCACATAGCGAGCCAGAGGCAGCCGAGCGCGGCGGATGTCATGAAAGTGGCGCGGTAACCCCATTCGCCGATGATAATAAACGACAGCGCCGGACCGACCATCCAGGCCAGAGACGTTTGCATCCGCAGCCAGGAATTGTAACGCGCTACATCCATCCCCGCACGCTCGGCATAGAGCCGGCCAAGCGTGAACATGGTCGAAAGCGCGGCCCTGGAAAGCCCAAGAAACAGCGCACCGACGGTCACCAGAAGCAGATAGGACTGGTGCAACGCGAGGCTTGTCGTTGCCACCAGGAAAGATCCGATGGAGATCAGCAGAAGCCGGTCGACATTGCCGCCGCGATCGATTCGTTCGCCGAACACCCGGTTCGCCGCCACGGTCAGCACTGCGACAATCAAGGAATAGATACCGATCTTCCACGGTGCCTCATTCAGCCCGTCGACGATGAACAACCCCATCATCGGCATCAGCATCGACGAACTGACCGTGCCGACAAACACCAGCGCCAGAATCAGCAGGGCCTGACGATCCATCCGCGGATTTATCTGCATGAAAGAGGCTCTCCACGGGCGCGAGACTGGAATGCGGCAGATCCGCGAGCCCGGTGCAATGTGATGAAGTGCCTCCTATTGGATCAGATTCTGCTGCTGACACCAAGTCGCGTGAGTAGGATAATCCCGGAGGCTTGCCGGCGGGCGTTAGCCGATCTCGGCCTTAAGCAATCCATACCGCGCCAGACTGGTTTCCGGCCAGAGGATCTTGCGGTCGTAATACTGTTCCACCGCGGGAATTCCAGGTGGCAATTCCAACCAATCGGGTTTCGACGCGGTGAATATGTGAATGTCGGGCGGCAATCGGCCGGGTGCGTCCAGAGTCCCGGCACGGACAAACTGCATCCGGTCTCCAACCGCCGTGGCATAATGGCTCCACACGGCAGTCTGACAGTCCGGGCAGCGGAAAATTTTCTGGCCTTCACCGCTATTGGAGGGAGTCATCACGATGTGTGGATTGCCTTGAAGCAATTCGACGCGATCGCTTTCGATGAGGGCATTCAGCACAAAAGCCGAACCGGTCTCGCGCTGGCACCAGGTGCAGTGGCAGCAATGCACAAAGAGAGGTCTTGAGATCAAACGGTAACGCACCGAGCCACAAGTGCAGCCACCGTTGAAAGTTTGGCTTTCCGACATGTCGATGCCTACCTCCTAACCGGGTTTGGGCTCATTCTCTTTTCCAGACATTCCTTTGCGATCCAAGCAGGTTCCGGACGTGACAGATACCGCCAGCACCTGCAAGACCAACGCCAAATTCTGTTCGCCCAGTTGACCGCAGGGCCACGCAACAGGGAACGGTTCAGCGCTTCGACATCCGTTCAGACATAAAACGAACGAACCGCAATGTCAGGCTATCACTGGAAACATTGTTCGGCCACACGACATAAGCGCCGGGTGACAACAGATCCCATTCAGGCGAAAGAGCAATCAGGCTGCCATCCCGCAATTCGGATTGCACCAGAAATCGCGGCACCGATGCAATACCGATACCGGCCTTGGCCATCTGGCAAAGCGCTGCCACACTGTCGACTTCAATGGCGATATTGGGACTGATCGACGGCATTTCGCCAGATTTGCTGATCAGTTGCCGATTGACTGGAACCTGGGCCAGCTTGATCCAGTCCCACTCCGCGAGATCATCAATTTTCGCTGGCAATGCCTTACCGGCAAGATAAGCAGGGGCAGCGATCAGAACCCGGTCAATTTCGCACAGCTTGCGTGCCTTGTACTGCGAATTCTCAAGCCATCCGATACGGATGGCGGCATCAAATGCCGAGCCGATCAGTTCGATCTTCTGATCAGAGAAACTGAGCGCAAGATCCACTTTGGGGAACCGCTTGGCGAAAACGATCAGATGATCGATATAGGGCGGGTTTTCAAAGACTGCACCGCTAACCGCAACCTTCAACCGTCCGGCCGGCTGATCTGACCGCCGGTGTATTGCTTCAAGTCCGTGTTCGGCGGCTTCAACCATTTTCTGGCTGGCGGCAAAAAGTTCGGCCCCGTCGTCAGTCAGGGAAATCTTCCGCGTCGAGCGGTACAAGAGCGCTGTCCCGACTTGTTTCTCAAGTTGTGAAACATGATGACTGACAACCGAAGGAGACAGGCCAAGCGATCTCGCCGCCGCTCTAAAGGACCCATCGCGGACGACCTGACGAAAGATCGCCATGGTTCTGAGTTGATCGATTATTGTCCGATCTCCTGGAACAAAGAACTCCAATTACCCCATATTATCACATCAACCGATGTGAGGCATCATCCATCTGTCACCCGGAATTGTCTCACTGATTGGCAATTACCGAAATCAATGAAGGAGAGTAACGATGGGAAGAATCGTGATTACACACACAGTCGAGAACGTTGCCAACTGGAAACAATTCGATGACGAGCGAGCGGCCAATATCGGCGCCTTCGGCACGGATATTCAAAGTTATGTCGACCCCAATGGCAGCAACGCGGTTGCCATCTCGATGAACGTCACGGACCTGGACGGTCTCAAGACATTCATGCAATCAGAAATTTGCGGATCGATCATGAGCAAGCACGGGGTGATCAAGCCGGTAACAACATATTGCAGCGAAAGCTGACGATCATAAGCAGCCGCACCTGATCAAGGCGGCGGCTGCATTACGGGCAGTAGAACGACGGAAATCAGACAGCGAGGCCGAACACCCCTGCGCCCTGATCGGCGGGCCGTACCATTTGCCGAAAGCCCGAGAACAATTCGCGACCCATGCCAAAGCCGTTGCCGCTCAAATCAATCTCTGGAACCGGGCGCGCGGCCAGTTCTGCATCCGGAACATCGACGCTCAAGGTGCCGGCCTCGGCGTCTAGTTTGACAATATCGCCATCACGGATCTTGCCGATAACGCCACCTTCGGATGCCTCGGGCGTTACGTGGATGGCAGCAGGCACCTTGCCGGAGGCACCGGACATACGGCCATCGGTGACCAGCGCAACACTGAAACCGCGATCCTGAAGAATGCCGAGATAGGGTGTCAGCTTGTGCAGTTCCGGCATGCCATTGGCCTTGGGACCCTGGAACCGCACGATGGCGACAAAGTCTTTCTCCAACTTACCGTCCTTGAAGGCTTGTTGCAGTGCGCCCTGGCTGTCAAAGATGATTGCCGGTGCCTCGACAATACGCTTGTCGGCTTTGACGGCGGAAATCTTGATCACCGATTTGCCGAAATTGCCTTCGAGCAGCTTAAGCCCGCCATTTTGCTGGAATGGTTTGTCGGCCGTCGTCAGGACTTTTTCGTTGCCGCTCTTTTCCGGCAACGGCACGCGGACGACACTGCCGTCATCGGCCAGTTTCGCCTCCACCGCATAGTCGCGCAGGCTGTCACCCCAGACGGTGCGCACATCTTCATGCAGCAGGCCGGCATCGAGAAGTTCACGGATGAGGAAACCGAGGCCGCCCGCGGCATGGAAATGGTTCACATCGGCCAGCCCGTTCGGATAGACCCGCGCCAGCAGCGGTACGGCATCGGACAGATCGCTGATGTCCTGCCAGCTTATCGAAATTCCGCCCGCTGCCGCCATGGCGATCAGGTGCATGGTGTGGTTGGTCGAGCCGCCTGTGGCGTGCAGGCCGACAATGGCGTTGACGATCGAGCGCTCGTCGATCATTCGGCCGACCGGAGTGAATTCATTGCCGCCGGCGGTGATCGCCAATGCACGGTGGGCAGCTTCTTTCGTCAACGCATCGCGTAAGGGCGTTCCCGGATTGATGAAGCTTGCCCCAGGCAGATGCAGGCCCATCATTTCCATTAGCATCTGGTTGGAATTGGCAGTGCCATAGAAAGTGCAGGTGCCCGGTCCATGATAGGAGGCGGATTCTGCTTCCAGCAGTTCCGCGCGGCCGACTTTTCCCTCCGCGTAGAGCTGGCGGACCCTGGCTTTATCGTCATTGGGCAGCCCGGAGGTCATTGGTCCCGCCGGCACGAAGATCGCCGGCAGATGACCGAATGTCAGCGCCGCGATCACCAGGCCCGGTACGATCTTGTCGCAGACGCCGAGATAGAGGGCCGCATCGAACATGTTGTGCGACAGACCGACAGCCGCCGACATGGCGATAACGTCACGCGAAAACAGCGACAGCTCCATACCCGGCTGGCCCTGCGTGACGCCGTCGCACATTGCCGGAACACCAGCGGCAATCTGCGCCACGCCGCCGGCCTGTCGTGCTGCGTCCTTTATGATGTCCGGAAAACTCGCAAACGGCTGATGTGCCGACAGCATGTCATTGTAAGATGTGACAATGCCGAGATTGCCGACCTGACCTTCTGCAATGGCGCTCTTGTCACCCGGCCCACAGGCAGCAAAACCATGGGCAAGATTGCCGCAGGACAGCGTGCTTCGGTGGGGCGGATGGTTTTCCGCATCGTCCAGTCGCGACAGGTAAGTCGCGCGCGACGACGCCGAGCGCTCCCTGATCCGGTTCGTTACGGCGGATATTTCAGCTTTCACGGTCATTTTTCAGTCCTCATCGGGCGCCCAGTAGATCTCGACCGGGTGTGCCGCGCGATCGATCATGGTGGCAATTGGCGGCCCGCCATTCATGTTTTGTGGTGCGGCGAGCGCATCCATCAATACTTCCTTCTTTGCCAGCCCTTCGATGTGCACGGCTGTGAACCGGGCGTTGGCCAGCGCAGCAAGGCTCAGGCTGAGACGCGGCTCACTTGCCGATGTCGCGTGGATTGGCAGCACATATGCCTTGTCGTCTGGATCGAGCGCTTCCGCCAACCGTTCTGCATCGGGAAAGAACGAGGCGGTATGGCCGTCGGTTCCCATTCCCAGCACCACGGCGTCGAAGGGCAGTTTCAGCGCCAGCACATCGGGACGCACCAGATCGGCGGCTTCCTCCACGGTATCGGCCTCGCGGTGCAGGGCGACAAACCGCGCCTTGGCAGCTTCATGTTGCAACAGGTTGAGTGTCACCAGCCGGGCGTTTGAACGTTCCGAACCGGCCGGAACAAAGCGCTCGTCGACAAGCGTGACCACAACCTTTTCCCAGTCGATCTGACGTCGCGACAGCGCTCGCAGAAACAGCGGCGGCGTCGAGCCGCCGGAGACCGCCAGCAGCGCCGTGCCGCGCAGTTCGATACCGGCCGCAAGCTGCGCCGAGACTCGCTGCGCCAGCGTATCTGCAAGTTTCTCCCGTACGGAAAATTCGTTCCAGGTAGCCTGTGCCATCAGAAAATCTCGTGCCAGGTGCGGCCATCACGTTCGATCAGCGCGATCGAGGCCGACGGGCCCCAGGTGCCTGCGGTGTATCCCTGCACTGCCTGGCTGGTTTCGGTCCAGGCGTTGCGGATCGGATCAATCCAGCGCCATGCCGCCTCGACCTCATCGCGTCGCATGAACAGGGTCTGGTTGCCACGGACCACATCCATGATCAGCCGTTCATAGGCGTCAGGATTGCGTACATCGAAGGCCTCGGCAAAACTCATATCCAGCGGCACATGGCGAAGACGCATGCCGCCCGGGCCGGGATCCTTGATCATGATCCACTGTTTCACACCCTCATCCGGCTGCAGCCGGATGACAAGCTGGTTTGCCATCAGCGAACCGGCGGTATCGGCAAAGATCGAATGCGGTACGCATTTGAACTGGACAACAATTTCCGACACCCGACCGGCCAGCCGCTTGCCGGTGCGCAGGTAGAACGGAACTCCAGCCCAGCGCCAATTGGCAATTTCCGCCTTCAGCGCGACAAAGGTTTCGGTGGTGCTTTCCTCATTGCCAAGCTCGTCAAGATAACCTCGCACCGCGCCGCCATCGGACGCGCCGGCACGGTACTGGCCACGGACTGTCGACTGGGCCAGGGTTTCCCGGGTGATCGGCTCCAACGCCCGCAGCACTTTGAGTTTTTCATCTCGCACCGCGTCGGCATCGTCGGAGGCCGGCGGTTCCATCGCCACCAGGCAGAGCAGTTGCAGGATATGGTTTTGTACCATGTCGCGCAGCGCGCCGGCCTTATCGTAATAACCGGCACGGCCGTTGAGCCCGACGGATTCAGCCACCGTGATCTGGACATGATCGATATGAGCGGAATTCCACAATGGCTCGTAGAGCGCGTTGGCGAAACGCAACGCCATCAGGTTCTGTACCGTTTCCTTGCCGAGATAGTGGTCGATGCGGAAGATCTGGTGCTCGTCGAACACGCCGCTGATTGTCTGGTTGAGTTCCTTTGCCGATTCCAGATCGCGGCCGATGGGCTTTTCCACGACGATGCGGGACGTATCGGTCACCAGACCGGTGTCCTTCAGACGTCCGGCAATGTCGCCAAACAGACCGGGTCCGACAGCGAGGTAAAAGGCACGAATAGCTGTGCTGTCACCAATCTCGGCTTTCAGTTCCTTCCAGCCGGCATCTGATTTGGCATCAACGGAGACATAAGACAGCCGATCCAGAAAGCGCTTGAGTTCATCGGCGTCGATCTCGTCCTTCCTGACAAAACGTTCGATCGCGCCAGCGGCAAATTCGCGATATTTCTTGTTGCTCATCTTGGCGCGCGAAGCGCCGATGATGCGGGTCGGATCGGTGAAATGCCCGGCACGTTGGCGCTGATACAGCGCCGGGATCAGCTTGCGCTCTGCAAGATCACCGGTGCCACCGAACACCACACAATCGAAAGGCTCCACCGGAATGATCTGGCTGGTCATTTTGAAGGACAGTCCCTGGATGCGAATTGGTTACGGACGCGGTATAATCTAATCGATTTAAATTGGGAAGTGGGATGTGCGAGATTCAAAGAGAAATTATGCATGGCCGATCTCATTCCTATATCGGCCCGTGATCCGTTTCTTGCAGCCTCCAAGGGGCAACATTCGATCGGTTTCCCCTCAAAAAACCACGTTATACCTCCGCCCGGAGTTCCCGTTGCGCCGCATGTTCACGGTAAACCACGTAGAGTCCGGCTGCCATCGTAATGGCGATACCAATGGCCGCCAGGTCGTTGGGGAAGTCCCTGAAAACAAGCCAGCCGATCAGCGTCGCAAAGGGGATTTCCAGATATTGCATCGGTGCAAGGGTGGCCGAGGGGGCGAAACGCAGAGACCAGGTCATCAGCAAGTGCGCCAGCGTGCCCAAAACGCCGATGGCGGCCAGCAGCATGATTTCAGAAGATGTCGGCGTCACCAGGGAAAGACCCGGCAGTTCCAGTCCGCCAGCGGCCAGATACAGCACGGAGAACAAGACGGTGGCAACCACGCCGCTGACGGCCTGCAGCGCAATCGGGCCGGTTTCCTTGGCGACCTGTCGCGTGACCAGCATGAACAGCGCGAAAATCACTGCCACCAGCAGAGGCAACAATGCCGGCGGACCGACTGCTGCAAAACTTGGCTGAATCACCAGCAAAGTACCAACGAAACCGACAACGCAAGCCATCAACCGACGCGGACCGACTACCTCGCCAAGTACATACTTGCCGAGCAGCAACATGATGAACGGCATGACGAAGGCAATGGCGATGGCATCGGCCAGTGGCAGATATCGCAAGGCGGTGAACATTCCGCCGATGCCGACAATATGAAGCAGGGTGCGGACAATCGTCAGCGTGAATACACGTCGGCTCATGTAAAGCGTGTCACCGGATAGCCAGACGATCGGCAGCAGCAACACGGACTGCGCGGCAAACCGCACGATCAGCAATTGCCCTAGCGGGATTGTGTCGCCGAGAATCTTGGCGATCGAATCGCCCAGGGGCGCAAGCAGGCAGAAGCCGAGCATGAGAAGGATGCCCAGAAGCGGGCGGTCGGTGGTCATGCACCGACGTTATGCCGAGGTGTGTGGTTAGGCAATCAGTATAGATACCGAATCGAACAGCAATACTCTAGGTCATAGACCCACTAACAGGATCGAAATGGTATGAATCTATTTGTTCGGATACGAGGCGCGAGCTCGCAGGAAACCTTTCGGTTTTCAAGAGCTTGCAACGCTGTAGCCGGGCAAATTGATCATATCCGCAGGACGATGAAACTGCTGCAATCTGCAGCGTCAAAGCGCTTGAATGGGCG
>JAJFHT010000175.1 GCA_021775495.1 Hyphomicrobiales bacterium
GCTGATCCAGGACAGTGAAGGCAACGCCGCGGTGGCAGCCCCTCCGAGCACGCCGATCCCGAAGGCCGCGACCGACTTGCCAATGGCAAACCAGATCCCGAGTGTTGCTGCCGTGACCGCAAACATCGCCGGATCGGTAACCGGCGATGACAACCAGAAAGCCATTACCGGGGCAAGCGGCACACCGGAGGACAGCAATCCGGCCATCAACGGCAGAACGGTGATGCCGCAGACAGGCGTAATCGCGCCGACAGCCGATGCGGCCAGGATCGCTATCATGCGATTACCGGCAAACGCCGCCGCAATCCGGCCGCCCGCGCCACTGGCATTGACCCAGGCCGATATCAGGACGCCCGGGACAGCCAGAGGCGCAACTTCCACCATTCCTTCGGCGACAAATTTCAACGTGTCCCAACTCTGCACGGGCCAGATGGCCACCAACGCCATACCTGCCAACAGCAGGAAGGGAACCCTCAACCGTCTGGTGATGAACCTCGTGCGCGATTGACTGACTGTATTATTCATCTGTCCGGTCCCGGTTGCTTGCACTCAATCTAGGGTGAGCCTATCATTCGGAAAAACGAATAATTCAGATGGAAGCCATGAGTATTTTAAATGACCAGATTGGCTCGGAAAAACTCGACAGCGAATTGCTGCGGACCTTTCTCGCCATTACCGACACCGGCAGTTTCACCCGCGGGGCGGAACGAATCTTTCGTTCGCAATCCGCAGCCAGTCTGCAGATCAAGCGGCTGGAGGAGATCATCGGTCTGCCGGTTTTTGAACGGCATGCTCGGGGCATCGCACTGACCCCGACGGGAGAAAAACTACAGCCGGTCGCCCGGCGCGTCGTCGACCTGCTCGACGTCACCGCTGGTGAGTTGCGCTCCGATATCCTGGAGGGCACGCTGCGCATCGGCATCCCGGATGAATATGGTAGTGCCCTGCTGCCGAAGATGATTGCCCGGTTCGCTCGCGAGCATCCCCGGGTGGAACTGTCCGTTCGATGCAGTTTCAGCGCCGGTTTCCCGCAGGCACTCGCCGGAGACGAGCTCGATCTCGCCATCCATTCCGTCGAAACGGCTCCTCCCGGCAGCCAGCAGCTGATGCGGGAAAAAACTGTCTGGGCGACATCAAGACATCACCTCGCCGCCGAGCAGGACCCTTTGCCCGTTGCATTGTTCGACCGTGCATGCTGGTGGCGAGACCATGCCTTGACCGCTCTGCAGACATCAGGGAGACAATACCGGGTGGTTTATTCGAGCGAAAGCGCAACTGGTGTAATTGCTGCAATCTCAGCCGGCGTGGCTGTCGGACTGGTTGCCGAAAGCGCCATGGACAGCGGGTTGAAAACACTCGGACCCGAAGCTGGTTTTGCACGAGTGCCGGATTCCATCCTTGTACTGGAACGCGGCCGCGGCGGCCATTCACAAGCGGCAAGTGCCGTGGCTCAACTGATCAGTATGGCTTTCAAAGAATCGCGATGAATGCAGCCGGCGCGTTTGGTTCAAGCTGGACGTGACGAACACCGGCTATCACCGGGCAGCCCAGATCATTCCGCGTTGCAGGATGGTCTTCATTTCCGGTACGTCGAATTCCGCTGCCACATGCCCGAGGGAAGAATAGAAAACCCGTCCCCTGCCATGCTGGCGCTTCCAGACAACCGGCATGGTGACACCCTTGACCCAAGGTGCGTGCTCACCGTCAAAAGTCGTTGTCGCCAATACCTCATTGCCCGGATCGACATGCATGAAATATTGCTCTGACTGATAGGCGAAATCCGAAATCCCTGCCATCACCGGGTCATCGGGCCGGATGATATGGATCTTGTAGTCAATGATGTTGCCCGGATGTGCCACCCATTGCCCACCGACCATGAACTGATAGTCGACGGCACTGCGGAATGCATCGCCCATACCGCCATGAAAACCGGCTAATCCGACACCAGACGCCACCGCAGCCACAAGGTTTTCAAGTGCCGCTGCCGCGATTTCCGACTGGGTGATGATCGGAACGATCAGATCAAGATCGCCGATCGCCGGATCGGCGAAGACATCGGACCCTTGTTCGACCCGAACCGACATGCCTTCGGATTCCAACATGCCACGAACGATTTCGGCACAGGCCTCAGGTTGATGTCCTTCCCAGCCACCCCAGGCGATGAGCGCATTTTTCATGATGTATTCCGTCCTGTCTTGGTTCGGCGAGAACCGTCTCTTTCACATTCCCGCAATGGCATCAACGAAAGTCACGCGCAAATCTGCGGACATCTTCGATCATCAGTTCCGGCTGTTCCATGGCGGCAAAATGGCCGCCTCGGGGCATCTCGGTCCATTGCGCCACATTGTAGACCCGCTCGACATAGCTGCGCGGTGGCCACGATAAAAGCTCGGCCGGAAACAGCGCGCATCCGGTCGGCACTTCGACCCGCCTGCCCTCCGGCGACAGAATACGGTCACCTTCCTCGCGGCGGCCGTAATAGATCCAGCTGGCGGTGTTGAAGCTGCCGGTGATCAGATAGATCATGATATTGGTCAGCAGCTCATCCTTGCTGTGTACGCTCTCAACGTCGTCGCCGGTCGTGTCGGACCAGGAATTGAACTTTTCGATGATCCACGCTGCGACGCCGACCGGGCTGTCCATCATTGCGTAGCTCAGCGTCTGGGGTTTGGTCGCCTGTTGGGTTCGGTAACCGTTTTCCATTTCCTGTTCGATTTCAAAACGCTTCGCCCAGGCCTCTTCTTCCGGTCCCTGCGGTCCGCCGGGATGACGCATCGTCATGATGTTGATATGGATGCCCCGGCAGGCGGGCGCATGATCGTATCCAAGCCAACTCGAGATTGCGCCGCCCCAATCCCCGCCCTGAGCAAGATAGCCGTCATATCCGAGCACATCGGTCATCAAGCGGCCAAACAGGCTGGCGATTCTGCGAGGTCCGATCGGACGCCCCGGTTTTCCCGAAAAGCCGAATCCCGGCAGCGACGGCGCAATCACGTCGAAAGCATCCTCAGCAGTGCCGCCAAACCGCTCCGGATGAGCCAACGGCTCGATGAAGTTCGTGAACTCCGCAACCGATCCCGGCCAGCCATGACTGACGATCAGCGGCATTGGCGCCGGGCCGCTGCCTTTCTCGTGGATAAAGTGAATGTCGATGTCTTCTACCGGAGCGACGAAATGCGAGAAGCGGTTGAGGGTCGCCTCCTGTTTGCGCCAGTCAAATTCCTCAACCCAATAGGCGCAAAACGCCTTCATGTAGTCGAGATTGGTGCCATAGTCCCAACCGCCATCTTCCGGCATTTCGTGCCAGCGATAGCCGGCGACACGGGCGCGGATATGCTCCAGCGTTTCATCAGGAACGTTGATACGAAATGGCTGGATCGAGGTCATGGAACTGAACTTTCTGTACTATCCACTGACATGCAGCATGACTCGCCGCCGGTGTGGCTGGCGGCGATGTTCAAACAGATACACTCCCTGCCAGGTTCCAAGGGCAGGACGCCCGCCGGAAATCGGAATCGTCAGCGAACTGGCCGTCAGCGCGGCCTTGATGTGGGCAGGCATGTCATCGGCTCCCTCGAGAGTATGACGCAGCCAATTCATTCCTTCCGGCACCAGCCGGGCAAAGAACTCTTCGAGATCATGCCGGACGTCCGGATCGGCGTTTTCCTGGATCAGTAACGAAGCGGAGGTGTGACGCACAAAGACAGTGAGCAATCCGCAATCGATATCGCAATCGGCCACGAAACGATGTGCCCGGTCGGTAAGTTCGGTCAGTCCCGGCCCACTTGTGTCGATGACAATTTCGGTTTGCTTGTGCATTGGCGCACTGGATGTGAATCGGTCACCGGCGTCAAGTTCAATGAACGTCCTCCGCCTCGCCCCAGGCTACCCGCAGCTTTTCCGGCGAGAACCCCGGCGCACGGGCCGCTTTCAGGATCGGTGCTTCCTTGCGGGTGACAGTATCGATGCCCTCCGGCAACGCCTCGATATACTCCGCCGGAATGATCGCCGCGCCGTGCCTGTCGGCATGGATCAACTCGCCGGGATTGACGTCCAGGCCGAACAGCGAGACCGGGCAATCTATCTCCTCGACATGCACGAATGCGTGACTCGGGCCCAATGCCCCGGCAATCACCTGGTAGCCTTCGTCCAACGCACCGAGATCCCGCAGCAAGCCATTGGTCAGCGTGCCGGCCACGCCAAGCCCCTTGTGGATGGCCACATTGACCTCACCCCAAAATGCGCCGATCGGATCGGGCCAGTCGGCATCCTCGATCACAACCACATTCGGCCCATCGCCTGATGCGACATAATCATAATAAGCAAGACGCAATTCACGAATTTCCGCAGGTGGCCGTGGCGATGGCTGGCTGGCGCGGATGCGGACGGTTCTTGCAAATCCGACCATCGCCGGCAACGCGGGATCGGCACAGACGACCGGAAGTTTTGTGAATCCCTCGGTCGTCCGGCCACCCATGACGATTTCCAAAGCGTTGCAGATTGTTGGCGTATCGACCGCCTGCAGGGCACGGAGAACCTCTGGTGTCAGCGATGAAGTGTTGGTCATTTCAGATTTCTCCAAGCCAGTTGATGAGGGCGGTATTGACGGCATCTGGACTTTCCATCGCGCTGAGATGTCCGCTGTCTTCGACTATGACCAGATCGGATTGAGGCATCAGCGCCGCGATTTCCCGGTGCCGCGATACTGGGCAAAGCGTGTCATGACGACCGCAAAGAACGACAGCGGGTCCCTTGAACCGGCGCAGTGTCCCGGCGTAGTCCGGACGGTCTCTCAGCGCGAGGGACTGCCGTTCGAACACTGGAGGGCCAAGGTCCATTCCCATCTCCAGGACTTTGTCCAGCAAGGCGGCATTTTGGCGATTGCGGGGGGCAAGATAGCTGGGTTTCATTTCATCGATCAGCATTTCCCGCAACTGACCGTTCCGCGCCTTGTCGATCTGCGGCCGGCGCAGGGCACGCCGCTCCGCTGTCTCTTCCAGATGGTTGGTGTCGAGCAATGCCAGGCCAGTGATACGGCCGGGATCCTGTCTGAGCAGTTCCATGGCAACAATGCCGCCCATCGAAAGTCCGGCAACGGCAAAGCTGTTAAACGGACTGGCTTCAAACACCTGCCGCCCGAGTTCCTGCATCGTATCGGCTTCGTCAATCTCGGCGATATGAACTGCCGCATGCGGTGACAGGACATCGATCTGTGCAGCAAAGAGCCTTCCGTCACACATCATCCCGGGAATGAGGACAAGCGGCGTGCCCTTGCTCAAGCGGCCGTTTTCCAAAGTCTCTTCGAGGCGATCTCGGCACCTTCCGTCAGTGATTGCAGCTTGTTCCAGGCAATCTCACCATCCACCGCTCCGAAACCGGCAAAAGTGGCGAATCCGCAATCGGTTCCGGCAATCACCCGTTCACGCCCGACCAGGTTGGCGTAGCGCTCGATACGTTCGGCCACCAGTTCCGGGTGTTCGACGAAATTGGTGGTGGTGTCGATGACGCCCGGAATAAGCACGTAATCTTCGGGCAGTTTCGTTTCGGTCCAGACCGTCCATTCATGCGCGTGGCGCGGATTGGATCCTTCAAACAACAGGCCGCGCGGTTTGGCCTTGAGCACCTCCGGCAGAACCTTTTTCAGTGCGATGTCGCAGATATGCGGTCCTTCATAATTGCCCCAGCAGACATGTATGCGGACCCGGTCCGCCGGAACATTGCGCAGGGCATGATTCAGCACCTCGATGTGCCTGCCAGCGGCTTTGACGAAGGCATCATCGTCGAGATCCTTGTACATGACGTGCCGGCCGAGCCCAAGATCAGGGCTGTCCAGTTGCAGCACCAGTCCGGCGCCGACAATGCCTTCATATTCGACCCGCATGCCTTCGGCGACGGCTTCCAGATAGTCGTCCTGGGTCTTGTAGAACTCGTTCGGCTGGAACAACGCAATCACACCGGGCGTGGCGGAGTTCATGAACCCCTGCTGATAGCCGGCTTTCGACATGGAGGATTTCATGTTCCGCAGATCCGCCTCGAGCGGTTCCATATCCTTCACCGCGATCTCGCCAACACATTTTGGGCGGCGGAAGGTCGGCGTGCCGCCGGATTTCGCCAGCTTCTCCAGAAAACCCGGAAACTGCTCCAGATCCGCCGGCGGATTGCGTGCTGCATCACCGTCAAAGCCGGTCAGACGGTCCTTGATATAGGTGGCGTAGGAGATTTTCGACATTTCGCCGTCGGAAGGGATGTCGATCCCGATATCCCTCTGACGCTGCAGGATCATGTCGGTCGCAGCCGATATCACACTGTCAAACCCGGCCGCGTCGATCGGGACACCGGCCTCCTTGGCAAAGACAAGGTCGGTCACATCCTTCGGGCGTGGCAGTGAGCCGACATGGGACGTCAGGATATGGTCAGTCGATTTCATCATGAAACTGGTCTCGGTCTTCGGTGTCTGGATTGGAGTTGGAGCTATTCCGCGGCAACCTGCTGTTTGTCGAATTCCGGCATGGACGGGCTGTCGCCGCCACGCACGATGAACACCTTCAGCGGCACCGATGCTGTGTTGCGAAAAGCATGACTGAGGCCGATGGGTACGGACAGGGTGTCGCCCGGTCCCATGGCGATCCGGCCACCGTCCCAGGACACTTCCAAAGTTCCTTCCTGGACAAACAGCACCTCGGCTTCCTTGCGGGCATGCATTGCCACCCCGGCACCTGATTCAAGCCGCATCTGGCGCAGGTTGAATCCGTGCGGCCACCAACCGATGATAGGGCCTGCCGTAAACCCGTCCGCGGTCTCCGTCGGCGTGATCACACCGCATTCGACAACACCGTCACCGGCCAGCGGCGAGTTCGCATTCGCCTGCATGTCTTCGGCAGGGCAGACGCCTTCCGCCATCTTTTCCAGCGGCGGCGTTGCTAGTGCGGCCACTTCCTCAGGCCCGAGCGGTGTTTCCAGTTCGCCTGCTTCCGGTATCGTCTCGCCGGCCACAGTATCCACCAGAGTTCCGTTTTTCAGCAGTTTGAGCCCGTATTTATCCGCCAGATCGAAAACGCTTGGCGCCCAGGTCACGCGACCGGGATTGTCCTCGCCGAGCACGACCCAGAGAAAATCGATCCCCTCATCGAGCTTTTCAAAGCCGCGAAACAGGTGAATCGGAACCGATACGACATCGCCCGGCTTGCCATCAACATGGCCGTCCTGCCGGTCGGCACCGAACCAGAACCGCCAATGGCCGGAATGAATGACAAAGACTTCGGCGGTCTCATGACTGTGTTGGGAATTCAGACAACCGCCTGGTTGGCGGGCGCCACCTACATTGAAGCCGTGCGGTTCGGAAACGTGCACGTGCTGGTCAGGATTTTCCGAGACACCCGGGCCGACAATCGAGAAATTCTCCTTGCGATCGGAACCTGGTGTGCGGGTGTCGACAAATGCGTTTTTGCAAGGAATCAGATCGGCGTACCGAACCAGCCGGTTTTCCATATCTGCCTGCGTCCAGCTTTGCATTTCGTATTCTCCTATCGGGTGGTGTTGTTGAGATGGCTGGGATCAAAGATCCAGGCGCCCGCCACCTTTGGCGTCAAACATGTAGATGTGATCCGGGTCCGCCTTGATGCCGACGACTTCGTCGATCTCCTTGCGCACGTGCCGGCCACCTTTTGCGGTGATGCGCTGCTTGCCGAACTGACCGGTTACCAGCACGCTCTCACCGGTATTTTCAAACGCGTAGACCGGTACATCGAAATCGCCTGTGCCGGCATCGACGATCGACAGATCCTCGGGCCGCACGCCCAGCACGATATTGTCGCGGTTTCCCTTGCCGGCCTTCATGACGTCGCGTCCGCCGGCTGTGATGAACTGACCGTCTTTAACCGTTCCATGGATCAGGTTCATCGCCGGTGATCCTATGAAACTCGCAACAAACAGATTGGCCGGATCATTATAGATTTCTTCCGGTGTGCCGAGCTGCTGAATTCGGCCGCTTTTCATAACTGCGATACGGTCGGCCAGTGTCATCGCCTCGATCTGGTCATGGGTGACATAGACGGTTGTGATCTGCATCTGGTGCGACAGATGTTTCAGTTCGGCCCGCATGGTCACCCGCAGCTTGGCATCGAGATTTGACAGAGGTTCGTCCATCAAAAACACCTGCGGTGTACGAACGATCGCCCGTGCAAGGGCGACTCTCTGGCGTTGTCCGCCAGACAGGGCCTTGGGTTTGCGGTGCAGAAACTCGGTCAGTTCAACTTGCTCGGCGGCCTTGTTTACCCGCGGCGCGATTTCAGATTTCGGTGTGCCGCGCACTTTCAGCGGGTAGGCGATGTTGTCGAATACGGTCATGTGCGGATAGAGGCCGTAATTCTGAAACACCATGGCGATATCGCGGTCCTTCGGCAGGTCGTCATTGACGATCCGTTCGCCGATCAGGATTTCCCCCGATGTCGGATCTTCCAGCCCGGCGATCATCCGCATGGTTGTTGTTTTTCCGCAGCCCGATGGCCCGAGCAGAACCAGAAATTCCTTGTCGTGAACCTCAAGTGACTGGTTGTCGACGCCGACAAAGGCACCCCAACTCTTGGTGATGTTCTTCAGACTGATTCCGGCCATCAGCGAACCGCTCCCATGGTCATGCCTTGCACGAAGTGTTTTTGAATGATCAGCGCCAGCACGAACATCGGCACCATGATGATGATTCCAGCCGCTGCGAGCAGGTTCCACAAATCGCCTTCCTCGGCCTTGAACAGTGCAAGGCCGATCGGCAGCGTCACCGCGTCCTTCGATGTCAGGATCAGCGCGAACAGAAACTCGTTCCAGGCGATGATGAAGCAGAAGATGCCCGCCGTCACCAGACCCGGCGCCGCCATCGGCAAGACGATGTTGCGGATCACCTGGATACGCGTCGAGCCGTCGACGAGCGCGGCCTCTTCGGTATCGATCGGGATGCCGTCGATAAAGCCCTTGATCATCCAGATGGCGAACGGCATCACGATGGCCAGATTGACCAGGATAAGGCCAAGCCGTGTATCGAGAATTCCGAGATCGCGGAACATGACGAAGAACGGCAGCACGATCACCACCGCGGGGACGAATTGCGTCGCCAGGATCATCACCAGCATCATGGTTTCGCCGCGCAGTCGGAAACGAGAAAACGAATAGGCTGCACAGGTGGCGATGGGAATTGCGAAAAGAACCGTAACGAAAGCAACGATGGTTGAGTTCATCAGTTTGTGCCCGAGAAAATAGGGCGCATCGAACACGATTTTGAAGTTTTCCAGCGTCGGGGTGAACTGCAGTTTCAACTGGTAGACATCGACATGGGTTTTGAATGCTGCCATGGCGATCCAGATGATTGGGATCAACATGACGAAGATGGCGGCCAGGATCAGCACCAGGTGCAGACTTCCCCAGAACTGCTTTTTCCGCCGGCCACTCAACATTCTCGCCTCGGTCATCGGCTTCAGGCCTCCCTCTTGCGGAACACGAATTTGGCGTAGGCGTAGGTCAGAAAAATCATCGGGATCACCATCAGCCAGGCGACCGCCGCCGAGTAGCCGATATTGGAGTATTTCAAACCGTTGAAATAGACGTAGTGGGACAGCGTCTGCGTCGCCGTTCCCGGGCCGCCATTTGTCAGCATGTAGACCTGGTCGAAGGTCTTCAGCGAAAAAATCGATTTGAGGATGATCACCACCGCCAGCACCGGTGCCAATTGCGGCAGGGTCACGTCCTTCAGGACCCGCCAGCCGGACGCGCCGTCCACCTGAGCCGCTTCGATCGTGTCACGCGGGATGGAGGCCAGGCCGCCGATTAGCACCAGAGTAAGGAACGGAATCCAGCCCCAGACATCGGCCATTATACAGACCCAAAAAGCCAGTGTCGGATCCGATAGCCAGGAAATGTCCGCCAGCGGCGGGAAGACGAATCCGAAAAATGCATCGAACAGTCCGAATTCCGGGTTGAACATGAACCGGAACGACACGCCGATAAGCGCGGGACTCATTGCAAAGGGGATAATCAGCAGCATCTGGACGCCGCGGCGCAATTTGCCGCCCGGCGCAAGCAGCAATGCCAATCCGAGCGCACACAGCGTAGTCAGCACCACGGTGTAGAATGTGTAGCTCGCCGTGACCCATACGGAATTCCAGAAAGCCGGTTCCTCGAGAAACGCCCAAGTGTAGTTTTCAAGACCGATGAAATCTTGCGGGAAGTTCGGGCGTGACAGTTTGCCGAAATAGAATGACAGCCGCAACGACTCGAACAGCGGCCATACAGCGGTTGCGAAAACAACCAATATGGCCGGCAGGACCAGAACATATTTCAAGTGTCTGTCGCGCATGAATTCTGCTCGCATACGGAGGGGTCGACCGGAGCCGCAATCATCGGCTCCGGTCAGATTTACCGCAACTCGGTACGGTCAGTCCGGGAGGACTACTTTATCCGGCCGGCGCGTTTCAGCAATTTGTCGGACTGTGCCGCAGATTCAGTCATCAGAGCACGAACGTCACCACCGGTAGCCGCCTTGGCGATCGCAGCCGACAGCAGATCGCCGACCTCCGGCCACTCGGCGATTTGCGGCATGATGTTGGACTCCTTCAGCGATTCCCATGCGGCGCCCTGAATACCATCATTGGCAGCATTGACGTCGGCATCGGTCAGGCTCGAAATATGCGTCACCACATTGTTGACGATATCCTTGCCACCGACCTTGCGCTCAATGGCATTGGCCCGGTCCATCTCCGGATTGGACAGCCATTTCAGGAACTCCCATGCGGCGTCCTTGTTCTTGGAGTAGTTCGACACCGAGAACGGCATCGAGATCGCATAGGTTTTTGTCACGCCGTTGTATTGCGGCATTCCAGAGAATGCGACCTGGTCCTTGGACAGTGTCGAGGATTTGGGATTGTAGAAGCCGGAATAGGCCCACCACCAAACCGGGATCATCGCCGACTTGCCCTGCATGAAGGACTGGCGGGCATCCTGTTCGTTGAACGACACCGAGTTCGGATTGGTGACACCGTGAACCGTGTGCAGCGCGACATAGTCCTCGGTCGCCTTGATCGCCGCGTCCGAAGCCCAGGCCGCGGTCCAGTCATCATTGAAGATGTCCGCACCCGCAGCCCACAGGAAGTTGATCCAGATGAACAGGTTCTGACGGTTGCCGTCATTGTTGTAGTACAGCGCCAGAGGAGCGACATCCGGATTGGTCTCTTTAAGCTTCTTGCCGATTTCGATGATTTCTTCCCAACTATTTGGTGCTTCGGGAACGAGATCCTTGCGACGGAACATCAGTTGAGGATGCGCCCGCAGCGGGAAGCCGAGAGTCTTGCCTTCAAACTGGGCGGAACGGGCAAAGGCCGACGGATAACGATCCATCGAGATACCGTCGCGCGCCATCAGTTCGTCGATCGGCATCAGCCAGTGGGCGTTGGGCGGGCCCCAGGAATCGAGATAATTGACGACATCGAAACTTCCATTCGCGGCGATGCCTTCAGCGTTCATTTTTTCCTGAAGCGACCCAAAGGGAATAAAGGTCCATTCGGTTTCGATACCGGTCAGTTCGGTGAATTCCTTGTCGCGCAACATCAGCCCGTCGAATTGCGGTGTAACGACCGAAAGAATGTTGAGCTTGGTTCCGGCAAAGGGTTTGCCTTCCAGCAGATTGTGTTTCATCTCGGCATTGGCAATGCCCGGCATCGAAGCGACCAGCGCTGCGCCGGCAGCCGAAGCCATGAAATGACGACGATTGAGTTTCATTGGTTGTCCTCCCAGGTGGTGATTTCGATGGTCTGTTGCATTCGTATGCAATACAATCATGAAATCAGGGTTTTTGCAAGCGAAACTGTGAAATCGCTACGGGATCAGGCGGAAATGGCCGAAATCTGGGCATAAACCGCGACATCATCGATCAGCATCCACTCATTCAGGATGGCTCCGTCGCGCAGTTCGAAATGCGAGATGCCGAGCAGGGCGAGCGGCGCACCGCTTGGAGCGCCATAACGTCCGATGCCGGTGTGCAAGCCGCAATAGGACCATCTGAGGGCAGCCCGCACCGGTTTGGCCGGGTCCTGCCGGACAATCACATGATGCGCTTCGAACTGCCCGTCGGGAAGCGCCGCCATGATGCCGTGCAGCACATTGCCGGCACGTTCCCGCCCGTAGACCAGCACTCCGGACGGGCCTTCGAACCTCAAGGCCCGGTCGTAACCTTGCTCCATCGCCGAAAGGTTTTTGCCGTTCCATATTGTATCAAAAAGGCTGACAAGATCGGTGGCAATCGCATTGTCGCCTTCGACAGTCATCCCGTTGGGATCTGCCCAACGTTCCCGCATGGCATCGATACCGATTGTATAAGCTTTTGAATTTACTTCAGCTTTTTGGGAAGCCAGCACCTTCGGATCGAGCCCGAGTTGCAGGGCCAGGCTGGCCTGGTCGCGCACCAGCCATTCATCGACCACCTGGTTGTCGCGGCACAGGCAGTCGGCGATCGTAACGGTCGTAACGGCCCGGCCGGTAGATGCTCCGAAGCTGCCATCGCCACAATGCGTCGCGGTCGAACGGACACGGTGCGAGGAATAGAACCCCTCAGGCTTGTCACCGATAATGATGTCTTCGGCCAGCAATTGCCGGTCCGGAAATTCGTGCATCGTCTCCAGCGTCGCAGCAACGACCTGCTCGGCTGTCCCGGTCACACCATGCGGCGTGCGGACGGGTCCGTCGGGCGCATACCAGTCCCGGATCAGACCGACTCCGCGCTCTTCCCAGATGCGGAAAGTGATGTCCTTTATGTAGTGTTCGGGGTCGTTGAATTCGTCTGCAAAGCCAAACATGCCCATTTTTGCGCTCCTGGTCGTCTTTCAGCCCGTCCAGACGAGCTGACCGTTACGTGATTGAAGGCCGTGATCCGGCTTGCGGGCGCTTTCCCGAACGATCAACTCCGCATCGATGACCGTATGGATCGACGACACCTTGTTCTGGTCGATCTGGTCCATGAGGATTGTCACTGATGCGTCCACCATGGCATCCAGCGGCTGCGAATAGGAGGTGATCTGATAGCCGGGCCAGCGCGCCGGTCCGACATCGTCATAACCGACGATGGAAACATCTTCCGGGATATTCAAGCCGAATTCATACCGGGCAACGTCCATGACGGCGATGGCCATATGATCGTTCGCCACGAAAATCGCGTCGGGCCGTTCCGAACGGGAAAACAGCCGCCGCGCAGCATCGGCTGCCGCCGGCATGGAATACTGGCCGGCGACCCGGATGATTTCGTTGATGCCGTGTTTTTCCAGACCTTCACAAAATCCGGTTTCACGATCCCGGTTGGTCGATGAATCGGCAACACCGGCGACAAAGGCATAACGTTCGTGGCCGCCGGCAACCAGAAAGTCGGCGATCTTGCGCCCGCCTTCCCGGTTGTTGGTTGTCACGCTCGATGTTTGCGCCGATTCCGTTGTACGGTTGAACAGGACGATGGGTATGCCGGCGGCGGCGCACTCGCCCGACAATCCGGATGACAGGGTTGTCGAGGCCAGGAACAGCCCGTCCACCTGATATTGCATCACCTGTTCATAGACCGGATCGGAGTTGCGGTCTTTGAAGCCAGTGAACAGCAGGACCTGATATCCGCGCTCCTGCAGCCGCGACGCCAGCGTTTCAAGAACGCCCGGGTAGAACTGGTTTTCCAGGTAGGCCATGACCACGCCGATCATGCGCGACCGGTTGGTGATCAGCGACCGGGCAATGGCATTCGGCCGGTAGCCGAGATCGCGTGCCGCTTCCAGGACTTTCCTGCGGGTTTCCGGCGCCACGCTGGCGCCGACGGTAAAGGTGCGTGATACCGCGGACTGAGACACACCGGCACGCCGGGCGACGTCCGTCGAGGTGATCCCCTGCCGCGGCGATTTCATTCCGCCGTCCATCCTCCGTCGACCATCAGCGCCGATCCGGTCATCAGCGAGGAGGCCTCGCTCGCCAGGAACACCACCGGCCCCATCAGGTCCTCAACCTGACCCAGACGGCCGAGCTTGATCTTCGACAACACCCAGTCGACAAACGCCTGATCATCCAGGCTCTTCCGGGTCAGGTCAGTGACGATGAATGTCGGGCAGATCGTGTTGACCCGAATTCCGTTTGCGCCAAGTTCCACGGCCATCGCCTTGGTAAAACCTTCCATGGCGAATTTGGAGGCGCAATAGACTGTCCGCTTCGGCCCGCCAATGTGCCCCATCTGCGACGACATGTTGATAATCGATCCGCCCCTGCCCGCCTCAAGCAATCCGCGGGCGACCGCCTGGGCGACGAAGTATGCAGACCGGACATTGATGTCCATCACGGCATCATAGTCGGCGACCGTCATGTCGGTCATCAGCGCCGGCCGGCCGATTCCGGCATTATTGACCAGGACATCGAATGGACCGTTTTGCGAAATCGCCGCGGCACAACCATCGAGATCACCGACATCCATGATCAGCGGTTTTGCCTTGCCTCCGGCGGCGACAATCATCGCAGCGGCTTTCGACAGGTCATCTTCGGAACGTGCCGCCAGTGTTACGTCGGCGCCTGCACCGGCCAGCGCGGCAGCAGCCGCCAATCCGATGCCCCGCGACGCACCCGTGACCAATGCGGTCTTGCCGTCAAGCCGGAAACTCGGCGTTTTCGGAAGAGTCATGTCCACCCCCTCTTCGTACGAAACCGGGAAAGTGCCTTCATTCGGCCGCATCCGTCAATGGCGGTACCGAACCGGCATAGGGAACATTGCGGCGACCATATCGGCGCACCCGCAGATTGGCCTGTTCACCGTGCCCGGCAAAGCCTTCCAGCGCGCACAGCCGCGAGCAATAGGCGCCGATTTCCGTCGAAGCCTCATCCGTCTGCACCTGTTGCCAGGTACAGGTTTTCATGAACTTCCCGACCCACAATCCGCCGGTATAGCGCGCCGCCTTCATGGTCGGCAGCGTATGGTTCGTGCCGATCACCTTGTCACCATAGGCGACATTGGTGCGCGGCCCCAGAAACAGCGCACCGTAATTGGTCATGTTGTCCCGGAACCAGAGGTCGCGATCCGTCATGACCTGAACGTGTTCTGAGGCAATGCGATCGGCCTCGCCAAGCATCTGGTCATAATCGTCACAGACGATGACTTCGCCATAGTCGGACCATGCCTGGCGAGCAATGTCCCTGGTCGGCAGTATCTCCAGAAGGCGTTCTATTTCGGCCATCGTATCACGCGCCAGCTTTGCCGAATTGGTCAGCAGCACTGCCGGCGAAGTCGGACCGTGTTCGGCCTGTCCGAGCAGGTCGGTCGCGCACATCTCCGCGTCAACGGTCTCGTCGGCGATCACCAGCGTTTCCGTCGGGCCGGCCGGCAGGTCGATACCGACGCGCCCGAACAGCTGCCGTTTTGCTTCCGCCACAAAGGCATTGCCCGGTCCGACCAGCATGTCGACCGGAGCGATCGATGCGGTGCCGATGGCCATGCCGCCAACTGCCTGCACGCCGCCAAGCACATAGATTTCATCGGCGCCTGCCATCGCCTGGGCTGCGACGATGGCCGGCGCTGCCTTGCCTTCGAACGGCGGCGCGCAGGTGACAATGCGTTTCACCCCAGCGACCTTTGCAGTGATCACCGACATATGGGCAGAAGCGAGCAATGGATATTTACCGCCCGGCACGTAACAGCCCACGGTGTTGACCGGCACGTTGCGGTGGCCGAGCACCACCCCCGGCCGCGTCTCGACTTCCAGGTCGGTGAGACATTCCTTCTGCTTTTGCGCGAAGTTTCGTACCTGCGCCTGGGCAAACTCGATGTCCTTGAGTTCCTGACCGGAGAGTTGGTCGAGACAGGCCTGGATCTCGGCCTGGCTCAGCCGGTAGTTTTCGCGATCCCATTTGTCGAACTTGATCGACAGATCGCGAATGGCGGCATCGCCGCGCTTTTCGATATCAACGAGTATGTCCTCAACGATCGCCCTTACTTTGGCGCCGTCTTCCGCACGCGCCTGCTGATCCCGTCCGCGTTTCAGGAACTGAACCATGTTATCCTCCTAGCCGGCACCCCGTGAAAACGGCGTGATGATACATTTAAATCTTCATTGCATTCGTATGCAAATATGTAAAGAGCGTTTGTGTTTTCATCTCATCCGATGATGGCGCGGCGGCCAGGGCAATTATCATCGGCATCATCCGTCTCGCGTTTTTTCTGCCGCAGCCAGGATGTCATGGAGTGCGTTAAAGCCACGGGCCCTTGCATGTTCTCGCGGCGTCATACCCTTGTCATCTGCAATTTTGGGATCAGCCCCGGCCTTCAGTAGCAGGTCCGTGATGGCCTGATAAACCGGCCCACCGTCGCCAAGAATGACGGCCTCCAGCAAGGCAGTCCATCCAAGTTTGTTTACATGATCAATGTCGATATCGGTTGTCAGCAGATAGCGGACCACCTCAACATGGCCGTGATGGGCCGCCGGCGTCAGCGCAGTTCCGCCATAGCGGTTGACACTTGCCAGATCGGCTCCTGCAGCAACAGTCATTTTGAGAATTTCAAGCCTGCCCTCGGCACCAGCATATAGATAGGGGGTATCGTCAATCTGATCCCTGGCATTTACATCGGCGCCAGCTTCAATCAGCGTCCGAGCCGCTTCGACTGCATTGGCATGGGTGGCGATCAGCAACGCTGTCCTGCCACGACCGTCCTTGCTGTCGACTGCGACACCCCGCTTCAAGCCACGCTGCAACGCGGCAATATCATTTGTTTTGGCCGCATCCAGAAAGGCTTCGGTCATCGGGTCCCGGTTATCCTGTGCCGATATGTTTGTACTAGCCGCCGACACAAACATCAGAGCCGCAAAAGCTATAATCAGGAACCTGCCGGAGAACATCATTGATACCACTTCAACACAAGCTGGGTGGGCCGGCATTGGTGATGCCCTGGCCGTAATACATCTGGCTGATCCCCGCCCAATAAGCTGCTGCCTCGCACATCGGACAGGGTCGTGAGGACGAGTACAATATGGCACCACCAAGATGACGACTGCCAAGTCGCCGGGCGGCATCCCGGATCGCTGACATTTCCGCGTGACCGGTGGGGTCCTGGTCAAGGATGACACGGCTGCCGGATTGCCCGACGACCATGCCGTCACGAACAACTACGGCGCCGTAGGCCTGATCACCCTCATTTGCCGCCTGTGTTTGAAGGTCGAAAGCCAACGCAATAAAAGCAACATCACTGGCGGTGGCCGGCTGTGTGATCTGATCTTCTTGTTGCTTCGCATCATGGGCACCGGCAGGTCTGTGCGACGACAGGAAAATCGTTGCACCAGCAACAACAAGAAATCCCCTTCTTCCAGCTAAACCGCTATTCAGAGTTCGCTCTTTCATTGTGCTCTCCAACATTTCATCTCGAATTCAGCCTTCCGGGAAAAGTCTTGACGCGATGCATCAATCCGCATCGGTGAGCTTTCCGAGCAACTCTATCAAAACAGCACGCTCTGATTTCGATAATCCGGCTCCGACAACCCGTTCGATCGCCGGGCCATACACTGCCCAGATATTGCGGCGCATCTGAAGACCGGTTGATGTTATCGCGACGGAATGACCGCGTCCGTCAACCGTACAATCGACCCGCTCGATCAGGCCCTGTTTTTGGATGCGCGCCAGCAAACGCGAGACCCCGTACTGCTCCAGCAACATGCGTTGCTGGATTTCAAACGGCCGCAATCCTGTCGCACCAGCTTGGGCGATCTCGTGCAGCACGTCATACCAGATCAATGGCGGCAAACCGTTTTGCTTGAGCTGCGCTTCGATATTGGTCAGCAAAGTGCCGCTGGTTCGCACCAACTTTGCCCAGGCTGCCACGGATTCCGGATCGGGTTTCGTTTGGCGATTTTTCATGTTGATTGCTGCTACCAGATAGATGCAATTGCATCAAGCTTGACAACAACATGCATTCGCATGTATCAGACATTTAGATGCAATTGCATGAATGCAAATTGCTGACCCTGCCAAAAGAAAAGGAGAACTGATCATGACGGATTTCACTCTGGTGAGTTTTCACCTTTGTCCATATGTGCAGCGGGCCGCGATTGCCCTCGCAGAAAAATCCGTTCCCTTCACGCGTAGCTACGTCGATCTCGCCGACAAACCGGACTGGTTCCAGAACATATCGCCGCTCGGCAAGGTGCCGCTTCTGCTCGTTGGCGGTCCGCATGGTGACCGGACCGTTTTGTTCGAATCCGGGCCGATACTTGAATATCTTGAAGACATCACGGACAAAAATCTGCATCCGGCAGACCCCCTGGAACGGGCAAAACATCGCGCATGGATCGAATATGGATCTGCCGTTCTCGCAGCAATCTGGCGATTCTATTCAGCTGCCGATGAAACCAGGTTGGCCAGCGAAGCAGCCGGATTGGAGAAAATGTTCGCGCGGCTGGAGCATGTACTGGCCGACGAAAGACCAAGCAGCGGACCATGGTTCGGTGGCACTGCATTCAGCCTGGTCGATACCGCGTTCGCGCCGGTGTTCCGTTATTTTGACGCGTTCGAACGCATCGGCAAATTCAACATTCTGGAAAACAAGCCGACGATCGCCGTTTGGCGACGCGAATTGGCCGCGCACGCTTCCGTCAGGAATGCAGTGATTGACGACTTCGGCGATCGCCTGGACGCTTTCCTCGCGGCCCGCGACAGCGCTTTGGCAAGGCGAATGATCACGTACGCCGAGTTGCCTATCTCATCAAAGCAGTGAGGTCTTTGAAGCCATCTGCAATACCTTTGAAAGCCGGATCGGGACGATCGCAGTTGCGCTTTGATAGGTGAGTGGTTACACTACTCAAATGATACGCAGCTTTCGCCACAAAGGTCTCAAACTTCTTTTTGACAAAGGCGATCGGCGCAAGGTCAATCCAGATCACGTGCATAAAGTGGAACGTATTCTAGCTCGGCTCGAAGAAGCCGGAGAAATTGACAATATGGACTTGCCGGGATTTCGCCTTCACCCGCTCAAGGGCAATCTCGCAGGGTTCTGGTCGATCACGGTTTCTGGCAATTGGCGAATAATTTTTCGTTTCGACGGCGGCCATGCCAGTGACGTAGATTTGACCGACTATCATTGAAAGGACAGGACAATGCCGATGAAATCTCCTCCCCACCCAGGATTGTCAGTCCGTCACGATTGTCTTGAGCCGTTGGCCTTGAATGTCACCGAGGCAGCAAAGCGCCTTGGCATCAGTCGCAAGCAACTTTCCGATATTGTAAATGGTCGAGCCGGCATCTCTCCCGAAATGGCAATTCGGCTGGACAAGGCATTTGGCGGCGGCGCGGAAACCTGGGTCCGGTTACAAGCGGCCTACGATCTTGCACAAGCCATGAAAAACGCTGACAGCATAAAGGTCGAACGGCTCACGCCAGCGGCGTAACCGGCAGCCGCCTAAACCCTTTCCAGCCCGATGGCGATGCCCTGCCCGACGCCGATGCACATGGTGGCAAGTGCAAATCTGCCGCCGCTCTGTTTCAACTCGAGCGCGGCTGTGCCGGTGATACGCGCGCCGGACATGCCAAGCGGATGACCCAGCGCAATGGCACCGCCGTTCGGGTTGACGTGCGGCTGGGCTTCGTCGATGCCCAGCCGCCGAAGCACGGCGATCCCCTGGCTTGCAAAAGCCTCGTTCAGTTCGACAACGTCGAAGTCGGTCGGTTTCATATTCAGTCGGGCGCAGAGTTTTTCCGTCGCGGGTGCTGGTCCGATCCCCATGATTCGCGGTGTCACGCCAATTGTTGCACCGCCGAGAATGCGGACGATCGGTGTCAATCCGTGTTTTTTGGCCGCTGCCTCCGATGCAACGATCAGCGCCGCCGCACCGTCATTGACGCCGGAAGCGTTACCTGCAGTCACGGTTCCCCCCTGGCGAAATGGCGTCGGCAGCTTGGCGAGTTTTTCAACCGTCGTACCGCGGCGCGGATGTTCGTCGGTCTCAACGACAATCGCCTCGCCCTTGCGTTGCGGAATGGTCACCGGAACGATTTCCAATGCCAGCCGGCCATTGTCCTGCGCCGCCACGGCCTTGTCCTGACTGCGAACGGCGAAGGCATCCTGATCCGCCCGCGAAACCTGAAAATCCTCCGCGACATTCTCGCCGGTTTCCGGCATGGAATCGACGCCATATTGTTTTTTCAGCATCGGATTGACGAACCGCCAGCCAATGGTCGTGTCATAAATCTCTGCTGCACGAGAAAACGCCGCTGTCGCCTTGGGCATCACGAACGGCGCCCGAGACATCGACTCGACACCGCCAGTGATGATGATGTCCGCTTCACCTGCCTTGATTGCCCGCGCCGCCGAGATTGTCGCATCCATACCTGATCCGCACAGCCGGTTTATCGTCGCGCCCGGAATGCTCTCGGGCAATCCGGCCAGCAACGTCGCCATCCGGGCCACATTGCGGTTGTCTTCACCGGCCTGATTGGCGCAGCCAAAAAAGACATCGTCGACATTGTCCCAGTCCACCGAGCCGTTGCGTTCGTGCAGCGCCCGCAACGGCACGGCGCCAAGATCGTCAGCCCGTACGGCGGACAGCGAACCACCGAACCGGCCGATTGGGGTGCGGACATAATCACAGATAAACGCTTCTGACATCAGGCTGCCTTTTCCTTCTTTGCGCCGCCATGGGCTGCTTTCGTTCGGGCTTTCAGATCACGCAGCACCTTCAGTTCATTTGCCGTCGGCGGCGGTGTGACATCCATATCAGAGGCATAGCGAACGGCCCAGCCGCAATTCGCCTGCACATCCTCACGCGAAACCCCGGGATGCAGTGAGCTGACAACAAATTCCTTGCTGACCGGATCGGTATTCCAGACCGCCAGATCGGTGATCAGCAGGCTCGGACCCTTGGTCGTGATCCCCAGTTTTTCCCGTGCATCACCACCGTCGCCATGTCCAAAGGAGGTGAAGAAATCGATCTTCTCCACCATGGTGCGCAATGATTGCTTGCAGGTGATAAAAATTTCACCGCAGGAACTGGCGATCTCCGGCGCGCCGCCGCCACCCGGCATACGTGTCTTCGGATGATCGTAATCGCCGATGACAGTGGTATTGATGTTTCCGAACCTGTCCAGTTG
>JAJFHT010000176.1 GCA_021775495.1 Hyphomicrobiales bacterium
TATGCCGGTGTCCTGTGTTTCGACCCACTGAACATCCGTTATGCGACGGATTCATCGAACATGCATGTCTGGATCGCTCATAATCCGGCGCGCGCCAGTTTCGTCTCAGCCGACGGTCATGTCGTGTTGTGGGATTTTCATGGCTGCGAACATCTGTCCTCCTATCTCCCGCTGATCAACGAAGTACGGACGGGATCGGCGAGTTTCTTCTATTTTCTCGCGGGTGACGGTGATGAACGGATCGCCGGCAATTTTGCCGGCCAGATCGACGAACTCTTGAAAAGACATGGCGGTGGCAATCGGCGTCTGGCGGTCGACAAGATCGAAATTTCGGGTCTGCGGGCGCTCGACGAGTGCGGAATCACAATAGAAAACGGCATGCAGCTGATGGAGCATGCCCGCCTGGTCAAGTCCGCCGACGAGATTGCGGCAATGCGGTGCGCCATGGCGACCTGCGAGATATCGGTTGCGAAAATGCGCGAGGCGCTGCAACCGGGCATCGCCGAAGTCGAGCTCTGGTCGGTGCTGCATGCCGAGAACATCGCACGCGGCGGCGAGTGGATTGAAACGCGGATTCTCAACTCCGGGCCACGGACAAATCCTTGGATGCAGGAGGCCGGACCCCGGCGGATCGGCAACGGCGAACTACTGGCTTTCGATACCGATCTGGTCGGCCCCTATGGAATGTGTTCGGACATTTCGCGCACCTGGTTCTGCGGCAACGGAAAGCCGACGGATCGTCAGCGCTATCTGCATCAGGTCGGGTATGAACACATCCGGGCAAATATCGACTTGCTTGCGCCGGGTGTATCCTTCACCGAGATCACCGCAAAAAGCCACCGGTTGCCGGAGGAATTCATCGAGCAACGCTATGGCGTGATGATGCACGGCGTTGGTCTGTGTGATGAATTTCCGGCGATCTACTACCCGCAGGATTTCATCGAGGGCGCATTCGACTATGTGCTGGAACCCGGCATGACCTTCTGCGTCGAAGCCTATATCGGCGCTGTCGGCGAACGCGACGGGATCAAGCTGGAAGAACAGGTGCTGATCACCGAAACGGGATGCGAAAACCTGACCCGATGCCCGTTCGATGAAAAACTGATGGGCTGAAGGCAGGTCAACTGGGTCAACCGAAGTAAATCATCGTCTGGCGATGGCTCTTTTTTTCAGTGTTCAATTGTCAAAAGCAGACATTGAACGGTCACGAAACCATCCAAATTGCGTCAGAGTTGGGACGGGTGAAAAGTGCCATGTGTGGACGGCTCCGTGTTGTCAAGAGTTTTGACTGATATCGCCTTGCTGGTCGGAGCTGCCATGTGTTCGGCCTGTTGATGCGGCGCTGGACATGGCCGCTGGCCATAATGCTCTCCGCAGATTGGATCCCGGTCAAAAGCACGCGCTCTTGAGGCGCAATGGCACTTGTGGGTTGTCCCGATCTATGGGGCCGACTGGCGTGGGTGCGTTATCAGATGATTGCCCTTTCCAACCTCGTTGCGCGGGATCCAGCCCCGCGGTTCTATGCTGTTTGTACCTGCGGTGTTCTGTAAGTCTCATTACGCGCCATCATGGCCCAGGCCATGCGGGCAATCTTGTTGGCCAGCGCGACAGCTGCGATCTTGGTTGAGCGCCGCTCCATCAGCCGGACCAGCCAGGGGTGTTTTGTGTATCCCAATATCTTGGCCCGCCTGATCACTGACAGAGCGCCAATGACAAGCAGCTTTCGCAGATACCGGTTGCCTGCCTTGGAGATATTGCCCAGCCTTTCCTTGCCGCCAGTCGAGTTCTGCTTGGGCACCAACCCGATCCAGGCGCTCATGTCCCGGCTTGAGCGGAATACGCCCGGATCAGGGATACTTGCAACAAGCGCTGTGGCGATCAGTGGACCAACGCCAGGGATCGCTTCAAGCCGTTTGCTCATTTCGCTTGAGCGATGCCAGGCAAGCACCCGCCGGTCAGCTTCAAGGATCTGACGCTTCACCAGATGGAGCTGGGCCGCCAACGCCATCAAGCACTCGCGCGCTGCAGGCGGGATGCGTTCATCCTCACCTTTGGCGATCAGCTCCAACAAAACCTCAACGCCATTGCGCCCGACACCGGCAACAATACCGAACTCTGCCAAATGGGCGCGGATCGCATTGATCAGGGTCGTGCGTTGATGGACAAACAACTGGCGGGTCCGGTGCAGCATCAGCACCGATTGCTGCACCGGCGACTTGACCGGCACAAACCGCATGGTTGGCCGTTGAACCGCCTCACAGATGGCTTCGGCATCGGCCGCATCGTTCTTGTTGCGCTTGAGGTAAGGCTTCACATAGCGCGGCGGCATCATGCGGACATCATGGCCCAGCTTCGCAATCTCGCGAGCCCAATGATGCGAAGTTGCACAAGCTTCAATGCCAACAAGACACGAAGGTAACTTTCCGAAGAACGCCAACACTCGACCGCGCTTCAACTGACGGCGGACAACTGGTGCCCCGGCACGATCAATGCAGTGAACCTGAAACACGTTCTTCGCAATATCCAGACCAATTATGCTAACCTTATCCATGGATGGCTCCTCTCTAGCGGTTCCTTAAACACCGCAATTCTGGCACATCGCGATGCCGGTGGAGGAGCCGTCCACAGCATCATAACCGGACACAGGCCCAACGTGATATCGTAGCCTTGGCAACCCCAGACAGTTTCTTACCGAGAAAGATACCGCTGGGGTAACCTGCCCGACGGCTTGGATTTCGGAATCGCGAAAATGACCCCAGAAGAACTCGAATCGCTCCGCGCGCAATTTCCCATAACTGATGATGCCATTTACTTCGATCACGCAGCCGTTGGGCCAATCTCCACCGGTGTCTGCGCGAGTATCCGGCGGCAGGCGGACCTTCATGCCCAACATATCGTGAATTCGAGACCGGAGTTTGCGGAACGTTATGCGACCACAAGAGCGGCCGCGGCGCGTCTCGTCGGTTCGCAAACAGAGAGCATGGCATTTGTTCAGAACACGTCACACGGCCTCTCATTGATAGCCAACGGTCAGAAATGGCGCCCTGGAGACAATGTCGTCGTCCCGGCGATGGAGTTCCCGTCGAATTACTTGCCTTGGCTGCGGCTGGAAGACCACGGGGTCGAAATGCGCCGCCTGAATGTGTCTGACGGCCGGATCACGCCTGACGCGCTATCAAAGGTCGTTGACTGCAGAACGCGCATCGTCGCTATGAGCGCGGTGCAGTATTACAACGGCTTCCGCGCCGATTTGGCCGCGATATCCGAGGCGGTGCGAGCCCATGACGCACTGCTGGTTGTGGATGGCACCCAAGCCGTCGGCGCGGTTTGTATGGATGTGTCCGGGATGGGGATCGACGTCTTGGTGGTGAGTGCGCACAAATGGATGCTTGGGCCGCTTGGTATCGGGTTCATGGCGCTTTCTGACCGGGCCTTGGAACGAACAGAAGTAACGCAGATCGGCTGGTTGAGCGTGAACGATCCATTCGCATTTCGTCGTGAAATCGACTTG
>JAJFHT010000177.1 GCA_021775495.1 Hyphomicrobiales bacterium
GAAACGGACGCTGCAGGCACCTGCTTTTCACGTTGATCGAAGTGTACCAGTGCCAGCCACAATCACCAAGCGGCATATGAGGCAATCCGCATCGGCCTGTTGTGCGGCGGGCAATGGTGCACTATCTTGGGCTTGACTCTCTGTTTGTCCGAGCTAAAACCCGCGCACGATCAGCGCATCGATGCGCCTGTTGGGGAATAGGTTAACGGTAGACCCACGGACTCTGACTCCGTTAGTCCTGGTTCGAATCCAGGTTCCCCAGCCAAATCTTTTCAACAACATAGCATTTTTCGACAAATCCTTGGGCTCGAACGGACTCCATTTTTGAATCCAAGGACACGAAAAAAGCTGTTCTCAATCAGCACGTTGCACAGGAAATTCATAAGAGCCGGCTTGCCGCACCCTATGGGATAGAGCCGCGCCTGCAGATCGGTTGAGCTGTCGGCCGTTAAATATTCTTTGCTCAGCAGACGCCCGACGCGCCTGTGGGTGATGATGCCGTGCAGAGACGTGCGCGTTATCTGCGTATCGGATAGCCAGTCTCGGTTCTTGCAAAAGACCGTCGCACTCACGCGATCCGTCGCGACGGATGATCCTTCAGGAAACTTGCTTCAAGATCGATGCAACTGAACAAACTCTCGGCCTCAGATCCGCAGTCCTGTCCCAACACCTCAATGATTCCATAAATATAGATTCACCGAAAAACCGCCGGTCAATAGAATTTTTTCAGCAACCTCATAAACGTCGGGTTTGCATCATATCCTGGCATCTGGTAACGGTGGCGAGTGTTTTATCACATACTACTCAAAACAGGTTGCTCCCCGTTCAGAGGCCATGTCTGATGTTGTGACGCCTTCGATATCGTAGGCTCCCGATCGAATCGTCGAACGCGCTTGTGATCGACAATGGCCAGGCAAAGTCCAATTCGTAAAACTTAGTGGGGGCGAAGTTTTCGTGCTCACGACGACGATTGAGGTTGCCGGACTGAGCGAACATCAGCAACTGAAGGACAACAGGGAGAACGGATCCATGAGACAACAAGCTAGCTTGAGACGGCGAGCGAAAATTGCGCTGGCCGCAGTGTCTGCCATCGGAGTAGTCATTGCCGGCAGCGCCCATGCTGATCAAGTGACTTGGCGGGTCGCCCACGTTGTCGGTGGAACGCACCCTTTCCAGACAACCGCCGAATTTGTTCAGAAGCGCGTCGGAGAGCTCACCAACGATGAGTTCCAGTTTGACATCGTCGGTGGCGGCAAGCTCGGTGACGAGGTCGCCACGATGGATCTATACAAGACCGGCGACATCGACATGGGCTATCACTACTCAGCTTCCGCCTCCACTGTGATCCCGGAATTCGGCTTTCTCAACTTCCCGTTCCTGTTCAAGGACGAAGCGGAGTGGGAGGCGTTTATGATGCGCCCGCAAATCACCACTTACTGGAACGAAATCGCGGCCCGGCACGATCCAGCCTTCAAAGTTGGCGCGATCGGCGTCTTCGGAACAAAGGGTCTCTACACCCGCGACATCGTGATTGATGGAATGGATGATATCACTGGATTGAAGTTCCGCGTAACCCCGTCACCGGTGCTGGTCGAGGCGTGGCGCTCACTCGGCGCCGAGCCGATCGCAATGGCGTATGGAGAGGTCTACAGCGCGATCCAGACCGGTGTACTTGACGGCGCTGATAATGCACCATCGGGCTACAACCACGGCAAGCACTACGAGGTCGCAAAAAACTACCACCGCACCGAGCACGAGGTTGCCACAGTGTTCCTGCTGGTGAATACGAAATCGTACAACGCACTGTCCGACGCCCACAAAAAGGCGATCGATCAGGCACTGTCTGAAGCACCAGGCAACTGGGTTGCCTCATCCAAGTCCTTCGCAAAAAAGATTGAGGACCAGTTTGGCGCCTGGCGTGTCAACGAAGTTCATCTCTCCGATGAGCTGAAGGAGCAGATCCAGGCCAAAGTGGCGCCACTGCGTGATGAGATTGCCGCAAAAAATGACCTCGGCGATTTCACCGCCATGCTCGACGCTTGGCGCGCTTCCAACTAGATTCCAACGACGGGCTCTGGGGTCCATCGGCCTCAGAGCCAGTCAATTCCGAGTAATCCATTCCGCAGCCCCTGATCGTGAATCAGCACCCTGTTAGTTACGGGCCCCAATTCACCCAAGCTGCGGCAACCGGAAAGGCGCGCTGATATGTTGAGCAGGCTCAACAATGGCCTTGAGCACGCCCTGCTGGCTCTTGGTGTTGCGTGTCTCGTTGGCTTTGTCGGCTGCGTGATGCTGGAAGTGTTTTCACGCGCCGTGTTCGGTCAGAGCTTCATCTGGACCCTGGACGCGGCAACGATCCTGTTCCTGTGGTCCGTTTTCGTCGTTGCGCCAATCGCGTTTCGTCATGACGCGCATCTGCAAATTACGCTATTCACGCTGGCGCCCGCAGGGGCAGCCGGGCAGTTACATCGTCTTGCATTGCTCGTGATCAATCTGGTATTCGCCCTTGCCTACACCTATTTGACCTGGCTCGCGCTGACGCTCGGCCTGGGTCGTGTCAACGCCGCCACAGGCTGGCCACTCGAGATCGGCTGGGCCTCGATGCTGGTTCTAGGGCTGGCCTCGCTTATGTTCATCGTCGAGCGATTCGTGCATGCGACACCGGTTGGAACTTCCGCGGCCCCCAATTCCTCGACCGGTCGCGACCTAGGGCGCCTCGGCCAAGGATGACTGCAACCGCCGGACTGATACTCGTCTTTGCACTGTTTTTCGGAATGATTGCGTTGCGCGTTCCTGTGGCTGTGTCGCTGGCACTTGCAAGCCTGGCCGGCATGCTTGCTCATGGGGTGAATCCAATCAATGCTAGCCTGCAACTCTATCGCGGCCTTGATGCTTTCCCGATCCTGGCGGTGCCGTTCTTCCTGACCGTCGGCATCCTGGTGGAAGCGTCATCTCTCGGGGACCGATTGTTGCGCCTGGCAGCGCTCATAGTCGGCGGGATTCGCGGCAGCGTCGGCCATATCAACGTCACTGTTTCCATGCTGTTCGCGGGCATTTCCGGGGCAGCCACAGCCGATGCCGCCGGGATTGGTTCGGTGATGGTGCCAATGATGCGCAAGCGCGGCTACTCGCCCGAATATGCTGCCGCGATCACCGGGATCAGCGCCGTCATCGGTGCCATCATCCCGCCCAGCATCCTCATGATCATTTATGGTGCCTTCGCTAACGTCTCGATCGCCGGGCTGTTCCTCGGCGGAGTGACACCAGGTGTGCTGCTCGGTCTCGCCTACATAGCGGTCAATTACTTGCATTGTCGTCGTCACAACCTCGACTATGGTGGGCTCGAAGATGCGGAAATCACGGGCGACCAATCCAGTCAGCGGACTGGCCCCGTTGCAACAGCCATTGCCGCCCTGCCGGCACTGGTTTTGCCAGTCCTGATCATCGGCGGCATTACCGGCGGCATTTTCACGGCTACCGAAGCCGGGATGGCAGCCCTTCTGTACGTGCTGCTGCTGACCATGGTGGTCTATCGCGACATCCGTCCCCGGGATCTCTATCCAATTCTTCGCCGCTCGGTGCTCTTCTATTCGATTGTCTTGATTGCTGGTGGAACGGCCACGGTTTTTGGCTGGGTTCTGACATTGCTGGGCGCGCCCGATCTGATTGAGCAGTTGCTCGGCATGTTCGACGTCGGCTGGCTTGGATACATGCTGCTCTCGATCGCCTTCCTGTTGATCATCGGCACGTTTTTAGACCCCTTCCCGGCGATCATCATATTTGCCCCGCTGTTCCTTTCCGGGGCGACGGAACTTGGTGTCAATCCCGTACATTTCGGAGTCGTTGTGGTTACGACCCTGGCCTTCGGCATGGTAACACCGCCTTACGGCTTGGTGTTGCTGATCGTTTCCAATCTTGCCGGCTGCTCGGTGCAACGTGCCGCAATCGCCATGATACCATTCTGGTTGGCGACTCTGGTTGTCATTCTTTTGGTTGCGGCCGTCCCTTCGGTTTCACTGTGGCTGCCGGAACTGCTGTTGCCTGATTTGTTCATTGGCGGGCGAGTGGAATGATCGCCCGCAGTGAAGCTCCACAGAGAAAGGAATTCCATGTCCGAATTAGACAAGATCGAAGCCCGCCTGAGCGCGCTTGAAGACCGGCTCGCCATCATCGATCTTTACTCGACCTATGCCCTTGCTCTGGACGACAAAGACAAGGCGCTGTTGGAAGCCAGTTTCGACGAAGGCTCTTTTTTCGAATCGGCCAACCCGTCGGTGCCGGCTCGCACAGGTGTGGAGGCCAACTGGAAGCGGCTCATGCATCGACATAGCGAACGCAATTTTACCGAGCGCCACATCACCACGACACCGATCATCACCAAAATGGAAAGCGACCGCGCCGAGACCATCTCCGAGTGCGTCATCATCAAGCGTGACGATGGCGGCCCGATCGCATTTGAAATGATCGGCCGCTATGAAGACGAATTAGTTCGTAAAGGCGGCCGCTGGGTATTCGCCCGGCGCCGTTTCATTCCCGACACATGAGTGGTTCGCGAGCGATACAAACCGAGCCGGTCCGAAGCCTTTCAGGGCTGGCCGTGATTACGGGCGCAGCCAAGGGCATCGGCCTCGGCATCGCCGAAGTAGTGGCCGAGCGCGGAATGCGGGTTGTGCTTGTCGATACTGACGCGACGGCCGGCGAGGCGGCAGCGGAGAGGCTTCGTTCCAGCGGTCTTCGAGTTGAGTTTGCCGCGACCGATGTTTGCGACATCGACGCCTTCGCAGACCTGCTGCAGGCCCTCGATACGCATGACCCGCTGGAGGTGCTGGTCAACAATGCCGGTATCCTGCGAAGTACCCCGCTGATCGAGGTCATGCCGGATGAGTTCGACGCGATTGTCGATGTCAATCTGCGCGCCGCCTTTTTCGCCCTCCAGGCTGCCGCCCGGCTCATGTTGCCACGTGAGCGCGGGGCCATCGTCAACATCTCATCCACAACCGCGTTCCAACCGGCCACCATCCTGCCGCAATCAGTGTATTCGACATCCAAGGCGGGGCTGAAGATGCTGACCACGGCGGCCGCCCGGGAACTCGCCCCCCACGGCATCCGCGTAACTGGGGTAGCGCCGTCGACCATCGACACGCCCATGGTGCGCGATCAGGCGACCGACGAACAACTTCGCGCCCATGTTGCAGCGAAAGTCCCGATCGGACGCCTCGGCACCCCGCGCGACATTGGCGAGGCTGTTGCCTATCTGGTCTCCGACGCCGGGTCTTACGTTCTCGGGCACACGATGGTCGTTGACGGCGGCAAGCTGACATGATGACACTCGTTCCCGGTCATGATCAGGCACCCAGGGTCGCCTTGGTCACCGGCGCCGGCTCCGGCATCGGTCGCGCCATCGCGTTGGCATTGGGTCGGGACGGCTGGCGCGTCGCCTGCGCCGACCGTGATAGAGAGGGCGCCGACGAAACCGTTCGGCAATTGGCGTCAATAGGTTTCGCCGTCACGGCAGACGTCACCTTGCCGGAAGATTGCAAATCCATGGTCGAAGAGTCGGTCCGGCATTTTGGTCATCTCGCCGGATTCGTCGCCGCAGCTGGGATCCAAGTTACCACCCGTGCGCCGGCCGACGAATTGCCGCCAGATGAGTGGACCCGCGTATTGCAGACCAATCTAACCGGCACTTTTCTATCCACGGTAGAGGCTGGTCGGGCCATGCGCAAAAAGGGCGTCGGCGGCGCAATGGTCCTGGTCGGCTCGATCGCCGCCCGAAGCGCGCCAGTGCCCGGAATCGCGCCTTATGTCGCCTCCAAGGCGGGCCTGGAGGGGTTGAGCCGCGCTTTGGCAGTCGACTGGGCACCCAGTGACATCCGGGTCAACGCCATCTCGCCCGGTATTGTTCTTACGCCAATGACCGAAGTATCCTTGGGCGACGCGTCAACGCGCGCAGGCCACGAGGCGCGCATCCCGGTTGCGCGGATCGCAGAACCCGACGATATAGCCGGAGCCGCGGTGTTTCTTCTGTCCAATGCGGCACGCTACATTACCGGAACATCACTAGTGGTGGACGGAGGCTGGAGCATCGCATGATTTTGACACCGGAGGCTGTCCAATGATGAATTTCACCCGCCTTGCGCCATTGTTCGGAGGCCTATTCTCACCATGACTCAAGAACCAGTTGGCGCGCCTCGCCAATTCAAACAACCCGCCACCGGTGACCTCAATGGCCGGACAACGATTGTCACTGGCGCGGCATCCGGCATCGGCCGGGGCATTG
>JAJFHT010000178.1 GCA_021775495.1 Hyphomicrobiales bacterium
ACGCTGGAAAAATGGTCGGCGATGCGCTGCGCCGATCCGGATGCGGCCTGGGCCGATCCGATGGCCGGTTGCACAACCGAAGCCGCCGCAAGCGCTATCGCAAAGGCACTGCTACCGGTCAGCACCACACGCCGTGCCCGCCGAAACATCCGGGAAATCGAAAATCTGCCGGTCATAGGTAATCCGCTCCATTGTTTCCGGTCCACGCACCCGGGCTCCGCTCGGGTGATTCCCTGCCAGCTACTTCAACAGGAAATATGGGCGAGGCGGTACCCGAAAAAACACTTCGGCGGAAAACCGGAAAGGTCTTTGTTGCCATCGAACGATCGGTACCCCTGTACTGCGGCTGAAATTTGACCGTATGTGTCATGGCGAAGGTCACAATATATCCCCCTCGGTCGGAACCAGGATTTCACGTTTTCCGGCATGATTGGCCGGTCCGACAACACCTTCCTCTTCCATCCGCTCAATGATGGATGCGGCACGGTTGTAACCGATGCCGAGACGCCGCTGGATGTAGCTGGTCGAGGCTTTTCCATCGCGCAGCACAACCGCGACAGCCTGGTCATAGGGATCGTCGGATTCGGCCAGATTGCCGGACCCGCCGGATCCTCCGCCGCCGCTTTCATCATCTTCTTCATCGTCCTCGGTGATTGCATCAAGATATTCCGGCACACCCTGCAGCTTCAAATGCGCCACGACCTGTTCGACCTCGTCATCCGAGACAAACGGCCCGTGAACACGCTGGATTCTGCCACCACCGGCCATATAGAGCATGTCACCCATGCCGAGCAGCTGTTCGGCACCCTGTTCGCCGAGGATCGTCCGGCTGTCGATCTTGGACGTCACCTGGAACGAGATCCGTGTCGGGAAATTCGCCTTGATCGTACCGGTGATGACATCGACCGACGGCCGCTGGGTCGCCATGATGACGTGAATGCCGGCGGCACGGGCCATCTGCGCCAGCCGTTGCACCGCGCCTTCGATGTCCTTGCCGGCAACCATCATCAGATCGGCCATCTCATCGATCAGCACGACGATGTACGGCATCGCCTCCATCTGCAGTTGTTCGGTCTCATAGATCGCCTCGCCGGTCTCGCGGTCGAATCCGGTCTGTACCGTGCGCGAGATATGCTCGCCCTTTTTCCTGGCCTGGGCGATGCGCTGGTTGAAGCCGTCTATGTTGCGCACGCCGACTTTCGACATCTTGCGATAACGGTCCTCCATTTCGCGCACGGTCCATTTGAGCGCGACAACCGCCTTTTTCGGGTCTGTAACAACTGGCGACAGCAAGTGCGGAATACCGTCATAGACCGACAGTTCCAGCATTTTCGGATCAATCATGATCAGCCGGCATTGCTCCGGCGTCATCCGGTAGAGGATGGACAGGATCATGGTGTTGATGGAAACCGATTTGCCCGAACCGGTGGTTCCGGCCACCAGAACATGCGGCATTTTTGCAAGATCGGCGATCACTGCCTCGCCATTGATGTTCTTGCCGAGACCAAGTGCCAGTTTGGCTTTCGAGTTTTCGAATTCCTGCGCGGCCAGCAGTTCACGCAGATACACGGTCTCGCGCGTGGCATTGGGCAGTTCGATACCGATCGCATTGCGGCCGGGAACGACGGCAACACGTGCCGCAATCGCGCTCATCGAACGAGCGATATCATCGGCAAGCCCGATGACACGCGAAGATTTTATACCGGGTGCCGGCTCCAATTCGTAAAGTGTGACAACCGGACCGGGGCGAACATGGATGATCTCGCCTTTGACGCCGAAATCTTCCAGCACACCCTCAAGCAACCTGGCGTTCTGTTCCAGAGCTTCCTTCGAAATTCCGGCATCGCGGACGACGTTCTTGGGTTCGGCCAGCAGATGCAGCGGCGGCATTTCAAAACCGCCGGTCTTGATCAGGGACGGCTGTGCTTCGCGCTGGACCCGCTTGCCTTGTTTGGGCCGCGGTGCCGGCGTTGCGACGCGCGCCTGCTGTGGCGCGCGCAGCAGCGAGGGTTGCGCTTCGTCGGATCCGCCGTCGAACGGCAGGGCATCGCCGTAATCCTCTTCCTCATGGGGATCGTATCCGACGGCGTCTTCTCCCTGCGACAAGCCGCGATCGAAAGCCGGCTCAACACGCTGAACGGGCATCTGATCGTGCACATTGTCGTTACGTTCGGACGGACCATATTCGGCTTCCAGATCGCCGAAGGAGGTGCTGCTTCTGCGCTTCGCGATCAGGCGTTTGACAAAGAAACTTGCCGACAGCCACCAATGGGTGACCGCGCCCAGCGCAAGCCATCCATCATGCTCTGGCTCATCCTCTTCGTCGAAATAGGGATTGTCCTCGCGGACTTCGGGTTCGGACGGGAACGGTGCGCCCAGCGGAACTGTATCGCGCTCGATGATTCCAGCTGCAAAGAAGAACAGCCAGGCGGCAGGCAGGGTCAAGAGGACGCCAAGCAGCACCGCAAGCCAGCCTGCCGGATAGTGGCCGGTCGCAAGCGCCGGGATGTTCAGGACCACATCGCCGGCAACACCGCCCAGTCCGGACGGCAGCGGCCAGGTGGCCACCGGCGCGACGCAGCCAATGATCGCCGCGATCAGAACTGCGGCACCCGCCCAGGCAGCAATTCGAGCAAGCATCCTGTCCAGCCCGCGGCCCGTCAGCAGCAGCAAACCCCAGAAGACGGCAGGCATCAGTGTTGCAATCGCCGCAAGCCCGAAGAACTGAAAGGCGAGATCGGCAAAAACCGCGCCGGGATAACCCATGACATTGGTGATCAGATTGTCGGTCGCGTGGCTGAAACTGGGATCGGCGACATTCCACGTGGCAAGGCTTGCAACACCGAAAACGACCGCGACCAGCAACGTCAGTCCAATTGCCCGCTGTATCTGCCGCTGCAGGAAAAGCTGAATACCGTGCCGCGTTTCCGACAAGGCGCCAGGCACCGAAACCCCAGAACGCATACCAAATTCCCTTAGACCATTTGACTCGACGGGACATGTCCCGACCTCATCAGCCTAGGTATTTATGGTTAAGGTCTCACTAATGCCTGGACCGTTTCCTGTTCATATTGAAACGTTTGATGGCGCCAAATCGGTTCATCCGGCGAGGTGCAAAGCGCCGGACGATGCGGGGCATCGGGCAAGCTTTGTAACAACGTCCGGTGAGCTGATGGTAGCCTCAGGCGCCGCGCACTTCGGCTTCGGGATTGGCGCCGATCTTGTGGATCGACAGGTCCGCGCCGCGCATTTCTTCTTCTTCGCTCAGCCGCAGGCCGGATACCTGGCGCAGAACGCCATAGACGACAAAACCCATGATCGCGGCATAACCGGCTCCCATCAGGCTGCCGACAAGCTGCGAACCAAAACTGACACCGCCAAGGCCACCAAGTGATTCGAGGCCGAATATGCCGGCGGCAATGCCACCCCACAAACCGCACAACCCGTGCAGCGGCCAGACACCCAGAACATCGTCGATTTTCAGTTTTTCCTGACACCAGCTGAAACCCTTGACGAAGATGAACCCGGCCGCGCCGCCGACCGCAAGCGCGCCGATCGGATGAAATATGTCCGATCCGGCGCAGACGGCGACCAGACCGGCCAGCGCCCCATTGTGGACGAAGCCCGGATCATTACGACCGGCAAACAGCGCGCACAGAATTCCGCCAACCATCGCCATCAGCGAATTGAGGGCGACGAGACCGGACGCACCGCCGACACTCTGGGCACTCATGACATTGAAGCCGAACCAGCCGATGCACAGCATCCAGGAGCCAAGCGCCAGCCACGGGATCGAAGATGGCGGAATGCCGAAGGATTTTCCCGATGCCGAATAGCGGCCAAGCCGCGCGCCCAGCAGGATAACCGCCCCGAAGGCCAGCCAGCCTCCGACCGTATGCACGACGATCGAGCCTGCGAAATCGTGGAACGGCGCCCCGAAGGACGCTTCAAGCCAGGCCTGAACTCCAAAATTGCCGTTCCAGACAATCCCTTCGAAAAACGGGTAGACCAGCCCGACCAGCGCGGCGGTTGCGATACATTGCGGCGTGAACCGCATGCGCTCGGCGATACCGCCTGAAATGATTGCCGGAATGGCCGCCGCGAAAGTCGTCAGAAAGAAGAATTTGACCAATGTAAAACCCTGCGGCAGGAACACTTCGCCGCCGGCGGCTCCGGACAGAACCGACGCATTGACAAAAAATGTCACGCCATAAGCGATAAAATACCCGACGAAGAAATAGGCGACCGTTGAAATCGCAAAGTCGACAAGAATCTTGACCAGTGCATTGACCTGGTTCTTGTGGCGCACCGTTCCGACTTCAAGAAACGCAAATCCGCCATGCATGGCGAACACCAATATCGCGCCGAGCAGGACAAAAATGACGTCCCCGCCGATCTGATCCGTTTGCATAAGTACCGTCCCCTTGCCTTGGCCTGCATATTTTGCGGGCATTTGCAGGCAATGGGATTCAAGCTGCGTGCCAACTCACCAAAACCGGGCATTTTGCCGAATATTGATGCGAAAACCATACTCTTTGCCATTCGGACAGGCAGCAACATCGTGCAATTGATCAATGTGTAGGCACAATACTGGAGTTGCCCGAAAATCGGGCGAACCTGTCGGACCGGATCTGCCGGGGCATTTTACCCCGGCAGTCATTGTTTTTAGAAGCGCGTGCCGGCGGCGGTAAATTCGGGATAGGCCTCCACCCCGATTTCCGCACGGTCCATCCCCAGCATTTCTTCCTCTTCAGACGCCCGGATACCCATGGTTGATTTCAACACCAGCCAGACGACTGCCGACAGACCGAAGGTGAAGGCGCCGATAGCGACGATGCCGAGAAGCTGTATGCCCCAACTCGCATCGCCGTTCGAAAGCGGTACGATCAGCGTTCCCCAGATACCGGCGATCAGATGCACCGGAATGGCGCCGACGACATCATCGATTTGGAACCTGTCCAGCATCGGAACGGCAAAGACCACGATAACACCGCCAATGCCGCCAATGAAGACCGACTGCAGGATCGACGGCGCCAGCGGTTCGGCGGTGATCGAGACCAGTCCTGCCAGTGCACCGTTCAGCGTCATGGTGACGTCGATCTTGCCGTAGATGATCTGCATCAGAGCGATCACCACGACAACGCCTGCGGCGGCGGCCATATTGGTGTTGACGAAGATGCGGGAAATATCCGTCACATCGCCGATGGTGCCCATGGCGAGTTGCGATGCGCCGTTGAAACCGAACCAGCCGAGCCACAGGATGAAGGTGCCAAGCGTCGCCAGTGGGATGGACGAACCCGGCATCGGCTGGACGTTGCCTTCCTTGCTGTATTTGCCATGGCGCGCGCCAAGGATGAGCGCACCGGCAAGGGCGGCCCAACCGCCAACCGAGTGAACCAGCGTCGAGCCGGCAAAGTCGGAAAAACCAAGCTGATCGAGCCAACCCGTTCCCCACTCCCAGGAACCGGTAATCGGGTAGAGAATGCCGGTCAGGATCGCGGTAAAGATCAGGAACGGCCACAATTTGATGCGTTCAGCCAGCGTTCCCGATACGATCGAAGCCGTCGTCGCGCAGAACACCATCTGGAAGAACCAGTCCGACGCGCCTGAATATCCGGTATCCAGATCATTGCCACCGACGGCATCGATTGCCTTCGGTGAAAACCAGGAACCGAAATAGCCGCCATCGACGCCATCATACATGAGGTTGTAACCCATGATCCAGAACATCAGGCCGGCTATCGAATAGAGCGCGATATTCTTCAGGCATTGCATCGAGACGTTCTTGGACCGCACGAGGCCGGCCTCGAGCATGGCGAAACCCGCCGCCATCCACATGACGAGAAAACCGCCGATCAGGAACAGCAGCGTGTTGAAGATATAGGCCGTGTCGGCAACCGTGGCGAATTTCGCCGCGTCCTGTGCCAGCGCCGGCGTGGCGACAACCAGAAGACCGGTTGCCGCAATAGTCGTTATCAAAGGCTTCATGTTTTCAAAGCTCCCTTTGTCGGCCCGGCGCCTAAAGCGCGTCCGCATCTGTTTCGCCGGTACGAATGCGCACCGCCTGATCGATTGTGTGAACAAAAATCTTGCCGTCGCCGATCTGGCCGGTTTTGGCGGCCGCCGTTATGGCTTCCACCGCCTTGTCGACCATGCCGGCATCGACCGCGACTTCGATTTTCAGCTTTGGCAGGAAATTCACGGCATATTCTGCGCCGCGATAGATTTCCGTGTGTCCCTTTTGCCGCCCGTAGCCCTTGGCTTCGGTAACGGTCAGCCCCTGGACCCCGACCGAGGTCAGCGATTCCCGCACCTCGTCGAGTTTGAATGGCTTTATGATGGCCATTACCAATTTCATCTGCGCCTCACTCTTGCTTTGCGGAGACTTCCGCGTTGCGACTGCATCGCCAAGCGGTTGGCCCGCTAAGGCGATCGATCAGATGCAATTCAAGCTTTGTGCCAGTTGCGGCGCAGCTGGGTTATCTATTTGTTTTTATGAGGAAAAATTTTCGCAAGCCCCAGGTTTTTGCAACGCAACAACCTGAAATCGCTGAATAATTAGGCAGCTGGTAAGACATGCCCTATTTTTGGGCATGTCGCTTCAGCCGTACGAGACCTTCCTGCGCGACTGACGCCACCAGCGTGCCGTCACGGGCGTAGAGCGCTCCGCGAGTAAACCCGCGCGAACCCGAAGAGCTTGGGCTGTCCTGGCTGTAAAGCAGCCAGTCGTCCAACCGGTTCGGACGGTGAAACCACATGGCATGGTCAAGGCTGGCAACCTGCAGATCCGGATCGAACACCGCACGGCCATGGGCGAAGGTCGCCGTATCGAGCAGCGTCATGTCGGAAAGATAGGCCAGTACCGCAGCCTGCAGGGCGCGGTCATTCGGCACCGCACCGGTCGTCCTGATCCAGATATTCTGTTCCGGCGGGAGTTTTTCCCGGCTGACATAGTGGGTCAGCGATACCGGTTTCATCTCGATCGGCCGCTCGCGTTGCCAGTACCGGCGGATGTTTTCGGGAACCTGATCGATGAAGTTCTTGACCAGTTCCTTGTGGGTGAGAAGGTCGTCCGGACTTGGGACGCCCTCGGGCATCGCAATCGCATGCTCCAGCCCCTCCTCGTCTTTTTGAAACGATGATGACAGCGAGAAGATCGCATGGCCGTGCTGGATCGCCACGACCCTGCGGGTGGTGAAACTGCCGCCATCGCGGATGCGGTCGACTTCATAGATGATCGGCACCGACGGATCGCCGGGACGCATGAAATAGGCATGCAGCGAATGGACAAACCTGTCCGGCTTGACGGTGCGCTGCGCCGCCACCAGCGCCTGGCCGATCACCTGACCGCCGAACACCCGTTGCCATCCGACCTTCGGGCTGCGACCACGAAACAGGTTGTGTTCCAGCTGCTCCAGGTCGAGAATACCCAAAAGCTCTTCCATGGCGGCTGACATACGGCGCGGTCCTTTTGGCAGGTTGATGATTTCAGCGGTTCGATCAGGAAGCAAATTCAATGTCAAGCTGCGCCACAGCGCGGCAAGGGACAACAAAGATGACCAGACGACCTGCCGGCAAAGCCGGGACAAAAAGCGGAACTTCGGGAATGGACGTATTGGTTGCCGGCGCCGGCTATGTCGGGCTGTCGGCGGCGGTTGCGATCAAGACGGCGGCGCCGCATCTGCATGTCGCGGTTGTCGATGCCGCACCGCCCGGCGTATGGAAAAACGATCAGCGGGCATCGGCCATCGCTGCTGCCGCCTGCCGCATGCTGGATCAGCTTGGATGCTGGGCATCGCTGGTCGAAAATGCCCAGCCAATCACCGAAATGATCGTCACCGATTCGCGCACCGCTGATCCGGTGCGTCCGGTGTTCCTGACATTTGATGGAACCGTTACGCCGGGGGAGCCCTTCGCGCACATGGTCGCCAACCGCGACATGAACGGCGCATTGCGTGATCGGGCCGGCGCCCTAGGCGTCGACATTATCGAGGGTGTCGCGGTGTCGGGTTTCGAAAGCGGCGCGGCAAGGGTCACTGTCCATCTCGCCGACGGCATGGTTCTCCAGAGCCGCCTGCTTGTTGCCGCCGACGGCGTACGCTCACGCCTGCGCGAACTTGCCGGCATCAAGGTGATGCACTGGGATTACGGCCAATCCGGCATCGTGACGACTGTCGCCCATGAACGCCCGCACAATGGCCGCGCCGAGGAACATTTCCTGCCGGCCGGGCCATTTGCCATCCTGCCGCTGAAGGGAAACCGTTCCTCGTTGGTCTGGACCGAACGCACCAGGGAGGCCGAGCAACTGGTCGCGGCCGACGACCTTGTGTTCGAGACCGAGTTGGAAAGACGCTTTGGCCACAAGCTTGGAAACATCAGTCTGGACGGCGGACGGCGGGCCTACCCGCTCGGGCTGACCCTGGCGCGCGAATTCATTGCCCCGCGTCTTGCCTTGGCCGGCGATGCCGCACACGGCATTCATCCGATATCGGGTCAGGGGTTGAATCTCGGTTTCAAGGATGTTGCCGCCCTGGCGGAAGTGGTGGTCGAGGCCGACCGTTTGGGCCAAGACATCGGCGCCATCGACGTGCTTGAGCGCTATCAGCAGTGGCGGCGATTCGACACGGTCCGTATGGGCGTCACCACGGATGTGCTCAACCGGCTGTTTTCAAACGATATCGGGCCGATCCGTGCATTGCGCGATATCGGCCTCGGGCTGGTCGACCGCATGCCGCCACTGAAAAACTATTTCATCAAACAGGCGTCAGGTCTTTCAGCCGACGCCCCGCGGCTGCTGCGCGGCGAGGCGATCTGATACTGCGCATTCTGCCGAAGATCAGTGCGCCTCGATACCGCGATGTGCGGCCTCGCCCCATAGGTCGCGAACCCGCGCATCACGCCGGCAGCCAAGCCGGTAGACCTTGTAGCGAACCGGATTTCTTTCATAATAATCCTGATGGTAGTCCTCGGCCGGCCAGAACATTGCCGCTGCCTCTACAAGCGTCGCGATCGGTTTGTCGACCTTTGATGCAATCTTTTCCTTCGACGCGGATGCCACGGCCGCCTGCTCGACGGAAGTGGTGAATATTGCTGTGGTGTAACTTTCGCCGCGATCGCAGAACTGGCCACCGGCATCGGTCGGATCGACGGAATGCCAGAACACGTCAAGCAGTTTGTCATAGCTGACTTTGGCCGGGTCAAACTCGATCTTGACCGCTTCGCGATGGCCGCTGGTCTCCGATACGACCTGCCTGTAGGTCGGGTTGTCGACATGGCCGCCGATATAACCCGAAACGGTCGAGACCACTCCGGGAACGGCGTCGAAATCCGATTCCACGCACCAGAAACACCCGCCTGCAAAAATGGCGGTCTCCGTCGGCCCTGACGTATCGGTGGCCGTATCCTTTGCCGTCGCCGCCAGCGGCAACATGCACAGCAGTGCAGCAAGAAGAGCTGTTCGCATAAATTGTTCTCCCATCAACATCGCCACAAATTAGCGCTCTTGAAAAAAATCGCTACGGCTGCTGGCAGGATCGTGAAAACAAGTGACCGTGGATCAGACTCGCCGTTCCACCATCATTTTCTTGATTTCTGCAATCGCCTTGGCCGGATTAAGGCCTTTCGGGCAGGTCTGCGTGCAATTCATGATCGTGTGACAACGGTAGAGACGGAACGGATCTTCCAGATTATCCAGCCGCTCACCGGTGGCCTCGTCGCGGCTGTCGATCAGCCAGCGATAGGCCTGCAGCAGTACAGCCGGCCCCAGATAACGGTCGCCGTTCCACCAATAGCTCGGGCAGGATGTCGAGCAGCAGGCGCACAGGATACATTCATAAAGCCCGTCAAGCTTGGCACGGTCCTCATGGCTTTGCAGCCACTCCTTCGCCGGCTGAGGTGACGTGGTCTGCAACCACGGTTCGATCGACCGGTGCTGCGCGTAGAAATTGGTCAGATCGGGAACCAGATCCTTGACGACAGGCAGATGCGGCAGCGGGTAGATTTTGACCGGACCGTCGATCTCATCCATGCCACGGGTGCAGGCAAGCGTATTGGTGCCGTCGATGTTCATGGCGCAGGAGCCGCAAATTCCCTCGCGGCACGAGCGGCGCAGGGTCAGTGTCGGATCGATATTGTCCTTGATATAAAGCAGCGCATCCAGAACCATCGGCCCGCAATCGTCGAGATCGACATGGAAGACGTCGATACTTGGATTGTCGCCATCATCGGGCGACCAACGGTAGATGCGAAACTCACGTACGTTGGCAGCCGACGGTTTCGGCCAGGTCTTGCCCGGCTTGACCTGTGAATTCTTGGGAAGGGTCAGTTCAACCATTGCAGCTGATTCTTTCTACTAGCCGGCACATTCAGCCGGCATTTTCTCCATGGCGGTCCCGACCGCCGTCATTTCGGCAACAGTCATTTCGCCTTGAAGCTTGACCATTGCGGCCCTGTCTTCCTTGATAATCGCCAAAAACACTTTCTGCTGATTTGGCGGGAGCGCCTCGTATTTCCCGGCAATGCAGTCGCACTGCGAATTCGACATCTGCAACTGGGACTTGCAACTGGCAATGACGCTGTCGCGGTCGGATGCCAAAAGCGGGGCCGTTGAACCCGCCATCATCATTGCAGCAATCAGAACTCTGGTCATAACATCCCCCCTTGATCAGTAAACCCTGGCTTTCGGTGCAATCTGCGCCAGTTCGATCCCTTCGGCGATCAGTTTGGTATGCACCGGTCGGTAGTCCAGTTTCACTTTACCGCTGTCATCGACCCAGGACAGCGTATGCTTGCGCCAGTTCTTGTCATCGCGTCCGGCGAACTCGCCATCCTTGTAGTCCTCGCGGGCGTGCGCGCCGCGGCTTTCCTTGCGTGCTTCAGCGCCGTAGACCGTGGTGATGGCATTGGCCATCAGGTTTTCAAGTTCCAATGTCTCGACCAGGTCCGAGTTCCAGATCATCGACCGGTCGTGAACCTTGATATCTGCCATTTCAGTCCACACCTCGGACATGCGCTTGCACCCGGATTCCAAAGATTCCTGCGTCCGGAACACCGCGGCGTCTTCCTGCATCGCCTTTTGCATTTTCGTCCGCAAGCCGGCCGTCGGCGCGCTGCCGTTTGCATGCCGTAAATCATCGAAGCGGGCCATAATCCCGTCATAGGAAGCCTGGCTTAACGATGGGATGGCGCTGTCTCGATCGATCACTTCGCCGGCGCGGATAGCAGCGGCCCGGCCAAACACGACAAGATCGATCAGAGAGTTGGAGCCAAGTCGGTTGGCACCGTGGACCGATGCGCAGGCTGTTTCGCCGACGGCCATCAATCCGGGCGCCACGCGATCCGGTTTCGCCTTGGTCGGGTTCAGCACCTCGCCCCAGTAATTGGTCGGAATACCGCCCATATTGTAGTGGACGGTCGGCAGCACAGGGATCGGATCCCGGGTGACGTCAACACCTGAGAAAATCCGCGCCGATTCGGAGATGCCCGGAAGTCGCTCGGCCAGAACCGCCGGATCGAGATGATCCAGATGCAGATAAATGTGATCCTGATTCTTGCCGACGCCGCGGCCTTCCCTGATTTCCAGCGTCATGCAGCGCGAGACAACGTCGCGCGAAGCCAGATCTTTGGCACTCGGCGCGTAGCGCTCCATGAAGCGTTCGCCTTCTGAATTGACCAGATAGCCGCCTTCGCCGCGCGCGCCCTCCGTAATCAGGCAGCCGGCGCCATAGATTCCTGTCGGGTGAAACTGCACGAACTCCATGTCCTGCAGCGGCAGCCCGGCGCGTGCGATCATACCGTTGCCGTCACCGGTGCAGGTGTGGGCTGATGTGGCCGAGAAATAAGCGCGGCCATAACCGCCGGTGGCCAGCACCACCATTTTCGCCCGGAACACGTGGATCGTGCCATCATCGAGATTCCACGCGACCACTCCGGTGCAGGTGTCACCGTCCATCAGCAGGTCAAGCGCAAAATACTCGATGAAGAACTCGGCGTTGTTTTTCAGCGACTGACCGTAGAGCGTGTGCAGGATCGCATGACCGGTGCGGTCTGCCGCCGCACAGGTGCGTTGCACCGGCGGGCCGTCGCCGAAATTCTGCATGTGGCCGCCGAACGGACGCTGATAGATCAGCCCTTCCTCGGTGCGCGAGAACGGGACACCGTAGTGCTCCAATTCGTAAACGGCCTTCGGCGCTTCCATCGTCATGTACTGCATGGCGTCGACATCGCCGAGCCAGTCTGATCCCTTGACGGTGTCATAGAGGTGCCACTGCCAGGAATCGGGTGTCATGTTTTTCAGGCTGGCGGCAATACCGCCCTGCGCCGCCACCGTGTGTGAGCGGGTCGGAAACACCTTGCTGATACAGGCCGTCTTCAGCCCCTGCTCGGCCATGCCGAGTGTCGCGCGCAATCCGGCGCCGCCGGCGCCGACCACAACGACATCAAATGTGTGATCGACATATTCATAAGCTGTCCCGGTGACGCCGGGAGCGGCGGTTCCGGAGGTTGTTTTGGTCTTTGCCTTGGCCATGTGTGCCGTTCAGCCTCCGAGCGCGATTTTCAACAGGGCAAACAGGCTGGTAACGCCGACGGCCACGGTGAAAAACGTATTGAGCATGAGAAGAATGATTTTGCTGCCTTCGCCATGGACATAGTCCTCGATGATGACCTGCATGCCGAGCCGCATGTGCACCAGCGCGGACAGCATGACCGCCACCATGAACAGGGCGACTATCGGGTTGGCGAGGGCCGCGTGGACCTCCTCGAACGAGGCTCCATTGAGAGAAATCAGGATTCCGACGAAAAACAGTATCAGCGGCACATTGGCGACGGCCGTCAGACGCTGACGCCAGAAGTGATCCGTCCCGTCTTTTGCCGATCCAAGTCCGCGAACCTTGTTGAGCGGTGTGCGCATATCGGTCATGGGCAATCCTCCTCAGCGCGCCATGTAGCCGGCGATCCAGATCAGGATCGTCAGTACAATGGAGGCAACGATGGTCGCCCTTGCCATGCGGGTCGCCGATTTCGGCTCGAGGCCAGCCCCGGTATCCCAGACGAAATGGCGCAGACCGCCAAGCATGTGATGCACCAGGGCCCAAGTGTAGCCGAACAGCACTAGCCGTCCGATCCAGGATCCGAACACTGCATTGGCCAGGTCGAAATGTTCCTTGCCGCTGGCGGCCGCGAACAGCCACCAGGCGACCAGCAACGTTCCGACATAAAGCGCACCACCGGTGATGCGATGCAGGATCGACATCACCATAGTCGGAATCGGTTTGTAGATCGTAAGATGCGGTGAAAGCGGGCGGTTGGCCGATACGGTTGATTTGCTCATAGCTCTCCCATCGGGCAGGGCGCCCATGCAGGCCGTTGGTACCGTATTGCGCACCGCGCGGGGCCCAGGAAGGACAAGCGGCGAGCAACTGAATTGGCAGTTGTTCTAAAGCGCTTTTTGCATTGCGTCAAAGTTTCGCTGCAGCGCTTTCATACTCCATTCGGCCAGAGCGTATCTTGTTCATACGGAATCATTTGACTGGATTTACGGGCTTGCTGGCAAGGCGCGTTCCATGCCGTGGTCTCTATGACCACAAATGGAGCGCAACGCAGTCCAGCGGGCGCGTAAATCCAGCCTTCGGTGGGCCATATCGGTTCGTCGGCGTCGTTGCGAAGCTTGCCCGATGAACCACATCGCGCTGCGCTTCACGCCTAGACGAGCAAACCGATCTGACCCATCAAATGCTTCCGTATGAACAAGATACGCTCTAGGTGACCACTTGCCTTTATGTTTTTCCATCCAGCTTGATTTTCCGATACCTCATCGCCGGCAAGTGACCGGTTCCTTTCCGGTTTCCATCCACAGGGCCTCGCGTCCCTCGAGCAACAGCGCATAGGGTGCCGTACCATAGCGGTTGGTCGATCCCGGTGGTGATGCGGGCAATTCGACGGCCAGGCCGCGCGACGAGATCACATGCACCGAGGTCTGAAAGTTTTCGATTGTCAGACTGCCTTCATCGCCACAGCGATAGGCTGCAACACGCGGCTGAATCTCGATAGGTTCGATTATCGCGGAACGTGTGCAGCCGCTTGTAATGGCAAAACAGACAGACAGGCCGAACAGCACCGGCAACGGGCGGTAAAAATGCTTCATTTCCCGGGGTATTCGAATCATCGCAAACAGCTGGTTCTCCGGTCCACCGTTTTCGATAAAC
>JAJFHT010000179.1 GCA_021775495.1 Hyphomicrobiales bacterium
CGGGTTGCACGGCAGGCCGTCGAAAAGGCGCAGCAATATGCCTATCGCGACCGCAAAAACCGCAAGCGGACGTTCCGCGCATTGTGGGTCCAGCGCATCAACGCCGCCTCACGTGAGCATGGCCTCAGCTATGGCCGTTTCATTGACGGGCTGAACAAGGCCGGTATCGAAATCGACCGCAAGGTCATGTCCGACATGGCGATTCACGAGCCGGCGGCATTTGCTGCCCTGGTGGCCGAGGCCAAGACCGCCCTGGCCTATCTGAAAGACACCACACCAAATGCTTTTGAGAGCGCTGTTTCTTAAAGACCAGCGCAGATCCAAAAAAGCATGTTGCAATTTTGATTTTTGGGAACCCGCGTTGGCAACAGCTGGCGCGGGTTTTTCGTCAGTTTAGAGCGCTTTCGAGCATTACGGGTTCGCTTTTGCCGAGGACTTCAAGACAATGAGTGACATCAGCACCGAACTGGACGCGCTTGAGCAGTCCATTTCAGCCGAAATTGCCGCCGCCGACAGCGAGCCGGTATTGGAGGCCGTGCGGGTTTCCACTGTGGGGAAAAAGGGCTCCGTTTCAGCGCAGCTCAAGACCCTGGGTGCCATGACGCCGGAAGACCGGCAGCGCCTCGGACCGGTCATCAACGGTCTGAAGTCACGTGTGAATGATGCGCTTTCAGCCCGCCGCGACGCGTTGCGGGACGCGGCAATCGATGCCCGTCTCGAAACCGAAAAGGTCGACGTGACGTTGCCGGTGCGCCGCTCACCAGCTGAGGCCGGCCGGATTCACCCGATCAGCCAGGTGATGGACGAGATTTCGGCGATCTTTGGTGATCTCGGTTTTGCCATTGCCGAGGGTCCGGACATCGAGACCGACTATTACAATTTCACCGCGCTGAATTTTCCCGAAGGTCATCCGGCGCGCGAGATGCACGACACCTTCTTCTTTGAGCCCGATGCGGCCGGGGAGCGCAAATTGCTGCGCACCCACACCTCACCGGTACAGATCAAGACGATGGAAACGCAAAAACCGCCCATTCGCATTGTCGTTCCGGGCAAGACCTATCGCTGCGACAGCGATGCGACCCATTCGCCGATGTTTCACCAGCTCGAAGGGCTGGTCATCGACAAAACGGCGAATGTCGCCAACATGCGCTGGGTGCTGGAAGAGTTCTGCAAGGCATTCTTCGAGGTGCCGTCGCTGAACATGCGCTTTCGCCCGTCCTTTTTCCCGTTCACCGAACCCAGCCTGGAGCTCGACATCCAGTGCGACCGGTCCGGCAGTGAAGTGCGGTTCGGTGAAGGCGATGACTGGATGGAGATTCTGGGCTGCGGCATGGTGCATCGGAACGTGCTGCGCTTTGGCGGCCTCGATCCCGACGAATATCAGGGTTTCGCCTGGGGCATGGGGATAGACCGTCTCGCCATGCTGAAATACGGCATGCCCGATCTGCGTGCCTTCTTCGAAAGCGATGTGCGCTGGCTGTCCCATTATGGGTTTCGCCCGCTCGACATGCCGACCCTGTTCGCCGGCCTGAGTGCTTGAGCGAATCCATAAAACAACAGAGTAGATGTCATGAAATTCACCCTGTCCTGGCTCAAGGATCATCTGGATACCGATGCCACCCTTGACACGATTGTCGAGACGCTGACGGCAATCGGGCTCGAGGTGGAAGCCGTCGACGACAAGGCGTCGCTGAAACCCTTCGTCATAGCCCGCGTTGATTCGGCTGAAAAACATCCCGATGCCGACAAACTGAAGGTCCTGAAGGTCGATACCGGGGACGGGGTTCTCAAACAGGTCGTCTGCGGCGCGCCCAACGCACGAACCGGACTGGTCGGCGCCTTTGCCCCGCCCGGAACCTACATTCCCGGCACCGACATGCAGCTTTCGGTCGGCCGCATCCGTGGCGTCGAGAGCCATGGCATGATGTGTTCTGAACGCGAACTGATGCTGTCCGACGACCATGACGGCATCATCGATTTGCCCGAAGATGCGCCGATCGGTACCGAATACGCCGCCTGGGCGGATATCGACGATCCGGTCATCGAGATCGGCCTGACGCCAAACCGCCCCGACTGCACCGGGGTCCACGGCATCGCCCGTGACCTTGCCGCCGCTGGTCTCGGCACATTGCGTGACGGGACTGTCGCCCCGGTGGAAGCGGAGGCGGAGTGTCCGGTTTCGGTTTCGCTCGATTTCGGCGATACCCCGCCGCTATGCCCCGGCTTTGCACTGCGGCTGGTGCGCGGTGTAAAAAACGGTCCCTCACCGGTCTGGCTGCAGCGCCGGTTGCGGGCCATCGGCATGCGGCCAATCAGCATGCTGGTCGATGTCACCAACTACATCACGTTTGACCGCGGCCGCCCGCTGCATGTTTTCGATGCCGCCAGGGTCGCCGGAAACCTTGTCGTCCGGCGCGCCCGAGACGGCGAAAAAATCCTCGCTCTCGATGAGCGTGAATATGAGCTGACATCCGAAATGTGTGTCTTTGCCGATGACAATGGCGTCGAATCGCTGTCCGGGATCATGGGCGGAGAGCACTCCGGCTGTGACGAGACAACGGTCGATGTTCTGATCGAATCGGCGCTTTGGGAGCCGCTCAACATTGCCCGCACCGGGCGCGATCTCGGCATCATCACCGATGCCCGCTACCGTTTTGAGCGCGGTGTCGATCCGGAGTTCATGGAATCGGGAATGGAACTCGCCACCCGGATGATTGTTGACACTTGCGGCGGCGAAGCCAGCAAGCCCGTCATCATCGATCACCGGGACCACAGTGCAAAGACCGTTTCCTTTCCGACCACCGAGGTCCGGCGTCTGACCGGAATTGACGTTTCGCCTGAAACCAGCGCGCAGATTTTGCAGCGACTGGGATTTGTTCCCGATGACGTTGCTGAGACCATGCAGGTGCGTGTGCCTTCCTGGCGTCCGGACGTCGACGGCAAGGCTGATCTCGTCGAGGAAGTGATGCGCATTCATGGCGTCGACAAGATCGCGCCACAGCCGATGATCTCGCACCAATCGGTCAACAGCCGCATCCTGACGACTTTGCAGCAGCGAACCCGCCTTGCCCGCCGGGCGCTTGGCGTACGCGGAATGATGGAAGCAGTCAGCTGGTCGTTCATCCCGGCTGAACATGCCCGGCTGTTTGGCGGCGGAAGCGCGGCCTGCCGTCTGGCAAATCCGATTGCCGCCGATATGTCCGACATGCGGCCGTCACTTCTGCCCGGTCTTTTGGCCGCGGCACAACGCAATGCTGACCGTGGCAATGCCGATATTGCGCTGTTTGAGGTCTCAGACAGCTATGAAGACGACACCACGGCCGGCCAGCGGCGGGTGGCGGCCGGCCTGCGCCGTGGCACGGCAACGCTTCAGGGTCACGGCCGGCACTGGGCCGGCAACGCAAAAACCGTCGATGTGTTTGATGCCAAGGCCGATGCGCTTGCCGCACTGGAAGCCTGCGGCGTACCGGTTGAGCGGGTGCAGATCGTGGCCGGCGGATCGCCATGGCATCATCCGG
>JAJFHT010000180.1 GCA_021775495.1 Hyphomicrobiales bacterium
TTTCGAATGGCCTGAATATCCAGGATTTGGTCAAACAGCTGAAAAAAAAGTAAGGTCAAAGCGGGTTGCGTACAGGGGTGGGTGTAATGCGTGAATTCAAACTTCGGACAATGATGTGGGTCGGACTTGTTCTGCTTGTGACAGGCGCTCTGCCCTTCCCGGCTAAAGCTGAATTCGTTGCCGACCTGGATGTGGCACGAAGCGCATATTGGGAGTATCTCAAGCACCAAAAATTCGTAGAGGAACACCAGGACGACAGCATCGGTGAACTCAAGGAGCTCATCGCGAACGCAAAGAAGGAAGTCGAAAGGCTTTGCACAACTTTCGATGCCGAAGCGGAGGTGTTTCGAAAAGAATACAACGCATCCAGATATGCTTGGTACGTCGGCAACAACCCGCCGGGCAATGTTCCGGAGTGGGCAGATCACCCCTTTGACTGGCGTGACTCAAACGACTTAATCGCGGTCGAGGAAAAGCAGGCGGCCCTAAAGCGCATAGACCTTCTGACCAAGATTATCGAGGAAAACCGGAACAACGGAACCAATTTCACGGCTGATCAATTCGCCGAATTTGCCGGCCTGAACGAAAACATCAGAAAATTCAGGATCGCGACCGACAACATCAGCGAAGTTCTGGAATTTTTGAACACCCATCGCACTGCTGGTGGAGCGAACGGAAACTCGAGACCGAAACAATTATCAGGCGGCCAGCGGCAGAGAGTGGCGATAGCAGACAGCCTCGCCCCGCTGCCAGAGGTCCTTCTGGCAGATGAACCGACCTCCGGTCTCTCGAACGGCAATTTCCCTCAAGAGACGATTTCCCGGCTGAGAAAGATTCTTGTTGAAGGTGGAGCCGGAGTCAGATCGAGTAAGGGACCTGATACCAATATCGGCATCAGGAGTTTCAACACCAATCTGATGACACTGGCGTCGCTGGACACACGAGCGCTGGGGCCGGTGGTATTCGGCTCTGTCTATTTTGGTCCACACTCGATCGGCAACATTCCCGTCGCATGGACAAGCGGCCTGAGATTTGAATTTTCGCGTCTGAAAGGGAAATCGGGCGTGAATTTCGGTTCGATAGCGCCCGGCCAGCTTCCGACATATTTGGATGTGCTGGGTACGGGCGGATTCACGTTCAACAATAATGGAAGCATCAATTCCGATTTTACTCAGACGAGAGCGGAGCTTTCGGCCAGGTTCGGAACGGTGATTCCAATCGGAAACGGCCTCTATATTTATCCGTACAAGGGATATTTCTACCGGCACAAACGCTTCAAGAACGACATCACTTTGATCAGTACAAATGGCACCTTCGTGCACAGGCTGAATGAACGCATCAATCTCAATCAGGCCGGAACGAAACTCGGACTGGACTTCACCATTCCGCTCGCGCCGAAAGCATTTGTCACATTGGGCGGCTATGGTGGACTTGCATTTACAAACGCCCACTACCGCGGTGCTGATAACGGACCACTTACATCCGCCAGCCATTCAACCAGTCGGAACAGTTGGGACTTTTTCGGCGGTTTGAAAGCGGCATTGGGATTTTACATCTTTTGCAAGAGCAATCCGTCGGTTGCCGGTGATCTGATCGCCAGCGCGGCGCAAGCGGTAAAAGACAGTTGCATCGAGTTGAAGGCAACCGGTTCCTACCAGGTCATGCCGGACGTTCAGGTGCAACGTGCCACCACACTCGGCGGTGGAGCGGCGCAACTCGTCAACGGCACTTCGCAGTCCTGGACCGCAGGAATCACTGTCGGCGGTAAGTTCTGAGATATTGTTGTCACTGCATTTTCGATTGATAGCATAATTGCCGCCACAGCAGGTTTGTTGAGACGCTACCAGCATCGGCTCTTGACACCATCGCCCCGTCAGGGCTTGCCTGTTCTCATCGTTCATTCGAGGAGATTTCGATGGGGCCGCATTTGTCTCAGACCGTGGCGGAAGGCCGGGCATTCATGCAGATTGTCGACGGCAAGCCGATGGACGCGCTTTCGGGCGAAAGCATTGAGGTGATCTGCCCATCCGACGGCAAGGTGTTTGCATCGATCCCGGCCTCCGGCAGTATGGATGTCGAGCAAGCGGTGGAGGCTGCTTCAAAGGCATTTCATGAGGGCGTGTGGAGCACCATGCCGGCTTTCGAGCGCGGACGTTTGTTGTCGCGACTGTCGCAACTGGTCGCCGAAAATGCCGATGAACTGGCGGCACTGGAATCGCGCGACACCGGCAAGCCACTAAGGCAAGGCAAGGCTGATGTCGCTGCCTCCGTGCGCTATTATGAATTCTACGGCGGTGCGGCAGACAAGATCCACGGCGACACCATTCCGTTCCTCGACGGCTATACGGCGCTGACACTTCGCGAACCGCATGGTGTGGTGGCCGGAATTATCCCGTGGAACTATCCGTTGCAGATTCTCGCGCGTGTTGCCGGCGCCGCGCTGGCCATGGGAAACACGTTGGTGGTCAAACCTGCCGAGGATGCTTCGTTGACGACGATCCGGATGGCCGAACTGGCGCTGGAGGCTGGCGTACCCGCCGGCGTCTTCAACGTGATCACCGGGTACGGCGCACATGCCGGAGCGTCACTGTCAGGTCATCCGGAAGTCGATTACGTCACGTTCACCGGATCCCCGGCGACAGGCACGGCAATCCAACAGGCCGCGGCCGGCAACAATCGCGGCGTGACGATGGAACTGGGGGGCAAGTCGCCGCAGATCGTCTTTGCCGATGCCGATATCGACAAGGCGCTGCCTGTTCTGGTCAATGCAATCATCCAGAACGGCGGACAGACCTGTTCTGCCGGCAGCCGCGTTCTGGTCGAGGAAACCATATATGAACAGGTCGCAACAGCTCTGGCGGAGCGGTTCTCTAAGCTGGTGGCCGGGCCGCATGATGCCGACCTCGATCTCGGAGCGCTGATCAATCTGAGACAGAAAGAGCGGGTTGAGGCGTTTGTTCACGATGCCAGATCTGCCGGCACGCCCGTGCTGGCGGAGGGCCGTGTGCACGAGAACGCACCTGCGGGGGGGCACTATTTTGCACCGGTGCTGTTCGGACCGGTCGACCCGAGATCGACATTGGCCCGGGAAGAGGTCTTCGGCCCCGTGTTGTCGCTGTTTTCTTTCAAGGACGAAGCCGACGCTGTGCGGCTGGCCAATGACAGCGAATATGGCCTGGTTGCCGGCATCTGGACCCGCGATGGCGCGCGCCAGCACCGGATGGCCAAACGCGTGCGCGCCGGACAGGTCTATGTCAACGCCTACGGCGCCGGAGGCGGCGTCGAATTGCCGTTTGGCGGTTTCAAGAAGTCCGGCCACGGGCGCGAAAAGGGTTTCGAGGCCCTCTATGACATGTCGGCGACCAAGACGGTCGTCTTTCACCACGAATAGAAATTCAATCACATCAAACAGGAAACGCAGAATGGCACGTCTAGACGGCAAGGTGGCGATTATAACCGGGGGTGCCTCGGGGTTTGGCGAGGGTATGGCAAAGCGGTTCGCCGAAGAAGGTGCGAAAATTGTCGTCGCCGATCTCAACATGAAGGGTGCTGAACGCGTTGCCGGTGAAATCGGTGAGAACGCTGTCGCCGTCAGCACTGACGTTTCGCTGAAATCCGATATCGACCGGATGATCGCCACGGCGATGGAGCAATTCGGGCGCGTCGACGTCATGGTCAATAATGCCGGGTACACCCACCGTAACGGCGACCTGACGGAGGTCAGTGAAGCCGATTTCGACCTGATCAACGGCGTCAATATGAAGGCGATCTACTACGCGACACTCGGTGTTGTTCCGATCATGGACAAACAGGGTGGAGGCTGCATCATCACCACCGCCTCGACGGCAGGATTGCGCCCGCGCCCGGGATTGACCTGGTACAATGCTTCGAAAGGCTGGGCCGTCATCGCGACCAAGTCGATGGCCGTCGAACTGGCCCCAAAGAACATCCGAGCCAATTGTCTTTGCCCGGTCGCGGGTGAAACCGGCATGCTGACTCAGTTCATGGGCGAGGATACGCCGGAAAGACGCGATCTGTTTCGCTCGTCTATTCCGTTGGGCCGGTTTTCCACACCGCTCGATATCGCCAATGCTGCGCTGTGGCTGGCTTCAGACGAAGCCGCATTTATCACCGGTGTCGCGCTGGAGGTTGATGGCGGGCGTTGCGTTTGATCCCGCACAGTTGAACCGAAGCGACAAGCCGGTCAGTTTGCGTTTCAGCCACCAGTTTACGATTCGGAGTTCCCCGCGCCATGGACAACAGCCAGATCTTTCTTTTTGCCCTGTTTGGCGCCGTGTTCGCACTGCTGATCTGGGGGCGTATTCGCTATGACCTTGTCGCATTCGGCGCTCTGATCATCGCGGTGACGGCCGGCTACATCCCCAAAGACGAGGCGTTTTCCGGGTTTGGCCATCCAGCCGTCGTCATCATTGCGCTGGTGCTGGTGGTCTCAAGGGCACTGCTCAACGCCGGAGCCGTCGAAATGATCGCCTCAGTGGTTCTTTCCGGCTCACGCTCACTATCCGCCCATATCGGCATTA
>JAJFHT010000019.1 GCA_021775495.1 Hyphomicrobiales bacterium
ATCGACAAATACGACCTTGCCATTCTTCATTCGGCGGCGACTTCCGCAATCGGCTCCGCGGCATCCAGCGTGATGGTGAATTCCGCGCCGCCATCGGGGTGATTCGATGCTGAAAGATCACCTCCGAAATCCTTGATAATATTGTAGGAAATCGACAGGCCCAGCCCAAGCCCCTTGCTTGTTCCCTTGGTCGTGAAGAACGGGTCGAACATCTGCTCGATCACGTCCTCCGGCAGTCCCGGCCCATTGTCTCGAACTATGATGCGCACATGTTTGTCGGCAGCGACAACCGAAAGGAAAATCACAGGTGCCTTCTTGTTTTCCGAGGTGGCATCAAGCGCATTGCTAATCAGATTGACCAGAACCTGCTGCAACCGCACCTGTCCGCCGCGCACCCACAGTTCGGATTGCGGAAGATCCAGCTTGGTGGACGCGGAGCGCGCCTTCAACCGTCCGGACATGATTTCAATCGCGTCGTTGATCACCACGGCCAGAGGAATGGGGCCAATTTTCTCCTGCGGCTTGCGGGCAAAATTGCGCAGATGTTTGCTGATCGCCGCCATCCGGTCGACAAGCTCCGAAATGCGTCCGATGTTCTGCCGCGCCTCTTTCGGGCGGTCGCGGTCAAGATAGGCGCAAGCGTTGTCGGCATAGGATTTCGCCGCAGCCAGGGGCTGGTTGATCTCGTGCGACAGCGCCGCGGACATTTGCCCAAGCGCAGCCAGTTTGCCGGCCTGCACCAGATCGGCTTGTGTCTTGCGCAATTGCCTCTCGGCGGCGGTCCGCTCCTCGACTTCCTGCCGCAGTTGAACATTGGCCTTGTTGAGATCCGCGGTCCGTTCATTCACCCGATTTTCAAGTTCCTCCTGGGCCTCAAGCTGCGCATTGATCCGATCGAACAATACCGCCCGGCGCTGCAGCAGATATGCCGTCATCAACACGACGAGAAGCAAAATCAGAACCGCCGTAAGCACGGCCACATATGCTTGAGTCGTCGCCGCCGCGGTCGGGGTCAGCACATCCACGGTCCAGCCGATTTCGGACATGGGCATGCGGTTGGCAATAAAACGTTCCGAATTGCCGGCACCGGTAATGGACATCACACGCACATCAGCGACATCAAGCATCTCGGTTGAAACCGGCAATTCGCCCAATTGCCCGATTGGATATTGCCGTGATTGCTCGATCGCCGCACGGGCGTCGGGCGATAAGGGACCGAGCGACTTGAAGTGCCAATCGGCCCGGCTGGACATGAAGATGATGCCCTTTTCGTCCGAGACAATGATTTCATTGCGATTGCCGCGCCAGGTAGCCTCGAAGCTGTCGACATTTATCTTGACGGTCACAACGCCGATGATGCGGCCGGCAAAACGAACCGGTGCGGCAAAATAGTAGCCGCGTTTGAGCGATGTGGTTCCGAGCGCGAAATAGCGCCCGAGCCCACCCTCGGCGGCGATCTTGAAATAGGGGCGGTAGCTGAAGTTTCGCGCGACAAAGGATGTATCAGTATCGAAGTTGCTGGCGGCAAGCGTCAGACCGTCCAGGTTCATCACATAGACGTCCGACGCCTCGACCCCATTGGCGATCTGCCGAAGTTGCATATTGACCGCTTCCACCAGCGTCGAATCGTGCGGATTTGACAGAAGCAGCTTGATGTCGGCCTTGTCGGCAATCAGCGACGGAAGCGGTTCATACCGGCTGAGCGCTCCGCGCAGACCGGCAACCGCCAACCGCAAAGTACTACTGCTTTGTTCGGCGGACTGCTTGAAAAAGGAACGTTCGGCAAAACCAAACCCGAGCCAGGCGGCGCCGAGCACCACCAGCAGTGCCAATGCGGTTACTTTCCAGATTTTTGACGTCATCGCCCCCATAGAACAATTATCGCGCTCCGCCGCGCCGTTGCAAAGGGGCAAATTGCAGCATCACTACCGGCGCACATCCCACAGCGGAAATCCGAAGCATTGATCTGCATCAACAAATGCGCTGCAAGCTTGATCGTAATATCCGGTCGGTCTCAAGTTGATCCCAAAAATCAGGAAAGATTGGCCATGAGGCTGAATGCTGCTCTGGCTTGACCCGGTCGGCGGCAATTTCGATACTGAAAAGGGAACACCAACAGATACCATCAGGGATTGGCAGTGTTTCAGTATGAAAAACGGCCGTGTTCGGGCAACACGGCAAATTGAATGGCGGGAAACAGGAGTGAATTGATGAGAGCTTTGTTAATTGCAATTGCAGCGGCCGCAACCCTTACGGCGTGCACGACAACCGAAAGAACGGTCGCTGGAACCGGTATTGGTGCCGCTGTTGGTGCGCTTGCGACAAGAAGTGCGGGTGGAGCGATTGCAGGTGCTCTGATCGGCGGCATCGGCACTTATCTTTATGAAGCTGGCGACGGGAAATGCCGTTATCGCAATTCACGCGGAAGAATCATCATACGTCGCTGCCATTGGTTGTGATCATTCCATCCGGGTGACTGGCCATATGAACACAGTTGCCCGGGTAGCTTATTCCAAACCAGTCGAGCGGTGAACAAGGCCGTTTGCCAGCGACTTCCGAACCGCAATCCCTCTGGTCTTTCGGGCGCGAATCGCTACATTCAGCCCAATGGTCGAATCTCCTGACGACATGCCGTTTTTCGACGGCGCGGACGAAGCCGTCCCGCCGCGCCCGCAGGCCGCACCAGCGCCCTCTTCCGCCGGATCGGGCATTGCTGCGCGGGCCATGGCTGCGCGCGCCAAACCGGCCTATCTGGACAATCTCAACCCTGAACAGCGGCAAGCGGTGGAAACCACCGAAGGGCCGGTGCTGGTTCTGGCCGGAGCCGGAACCGGCAAAACCAGGGTCCTGACCACCCGCATCGCCCACATCCTGCAACTTGGCCTCGCTTTCCCGTCGCAGATTCTGGCCGTCACCTTCACCAACAAGGCGGCCCGCGAGATGAAGGACCGGATCGGTCACTTCGTCGGCGAGGCAATCGAAGGCATGCCCTGGCTCGGCACGTTCCACTCCATCGGCGTCAAGCTGCTGCGCCGGAATCCAGAAGCAGCCGGGCTGAAGAGCAATTTCACCATTCTGGATACGGACGATCAGATCCGCTTGATGAAACAGATCATTCAGGCCGAGGGTCTCGACGACAAGCGTTGGCCGGCACGGCAATTTGCCCAACTGGTCGACCACTGGAAGAACAAGGGTTACGGACCCGAGGATATTCCGGAAGGCGACGCACGCGCCTTTGCCGACGGCAAAGGCCGTGAACTGTTTGCCGCCTATCAGGAACGGCTGAAGACACTGAATGCCTGCGATTTCGGCGACCTGTTGTGTCATCCGATCCGCATCTTCCGCGAGAACCCGGATATCCTCAAGGAATACCACAAGCGCTTCAGATATATTCTCGTCGACGAATACCAGGACACCAACACCGCTCAGTACATGTGGCTGCGTCTGATCGCACAAGGGTCGAAAAACGTCTGCTGCGTCGGCGATGACGACCAGTCGATCTACGGATGGCGCGGTGCCGAAGTCGATAATATCCTGCGCTTTGACAAGGACTTTCCCGGCGCCACCGTCATCCGGCTGGAACGCAATTATCGTTCGACCGCCCATATTCTGGGTGCCGCCTCGCATCTGATCGGGCACAATGAAGGCCGGCTCGGCAAGACACTTTTCACAGAAGCCGCTGATCCCGATGATCCGCTGGTCAATGTTCACGCCGCCTGGGACTCCGAAGAAGAGGCGCGCGCCGTTGGCGAGGAGATCGAGCAGAACCAGCATCGCGGCCACAAGCTGAACGACATCGCCATCCTGGTTCGGGCCTCGTTCCAGATGCGCGAGTTCGAGGACCGTTTTGTTACGCTTGGCCTGAACTACCGCGTTATTGGCGGACCGCGCTTTTACGAGCGCATGGAGATCCGTGACGCGATGGCCTATTTCCGGGTCGTTTGCCAAAATGCCGATGATCTGGCCTTCGAGCGCATCGTCAACACACCGAAGCGCGGCCTCGGCGAAGCTTCGGTGCGGCAGATTCACGATCTTGCCCGGGCAAAGAACGTCCCGATGCTTGAAGCGGCGACCGATCTTGTCGATTCTGAAGAAATGAAGCCCAAGCCGCGTAGTGCGCTGCGCGAAGTGGTAGAGAATTTTCACCGTTGGCAGGGTGCCCTGGATAACACGCCGCACACCGAACTGGCCGAAATGATCCTGGAGGAGAGCGGTTACACCACGATGTGGAAGAACGACCGCTCCGCCGATGCGCCGGGGCGGCTCGACAATCTGAAAGAACTGATCCGTTCCATGGAGGAGTATGAATCCATGCGCGGGTTCCTCGAGCACGTTGCTCTGGTCATGGATCGCGAGAAGAACGAGACCCTCGACGCGGTCAACATCATGACGCTGCATTCCGCCAAGGGACTGGAATTCGAGACCGTCATCCTGCCGGGCTGGGAAGAAGGGCTGTTCCCGCATCAAAGGTCGCTTGACGAAGGCGGGCGCTCCGGGCTGGAGGAAGAACGCCGGCTCGCCTATGTCGGCCTGACCCGCGCCAAGCGCCAATGCCATATCTGGTTTGTCTCCAATCGCCGCATTCACGGATTATGGCAATCGACCGTTCCATCGCGTTTCCTCGACGAATTGCCGGAAGCTCACGTTCAGGTTGCTGAAGCCGATTCCTCCTATGGCGGCTATGGCCGGTCCCGCTTCGACAATGCAGATCCTTTCGAAAACACCTACGAGACACCCGGCTGGCGCCGGGCCCAGGCCAACCGGTCGCAGGAAACAAAGAACAATTGGGGGTCCCGCTCAGGCAAGTCGGTTGAGCGCATCGGTTATGGCGAAGCGGATTCTGCTTTCGGCGCAGGCCGGCTGTCGCAAAAACCTCAGACGATCGAAGGTGAACTCATTGCCAAATCCGTTTCCGAGACCGGCTCGGATTTTGCGCTCGGCGACCGGGTCTTTCATATGAAATTCGGCAATGGCAACGTTTCGATGATCGACGGCAACAAACTCACCATCAACTTCGACAAGGCCGGACAGAAACGCGTATTGGACAGTTTCGTGCAGCATATTTGAGATGCCGGGGCTGAACATCTAGTGCGACATCCCTGCGTCTTCATCTTGCCGCCGTGCCGTCCTATATTGAGCGTCATGGAGACAAACGCACCGGACAGGAGCGGAAGAATAGCCGTGATTGCCACGATCGTGCTGGCATTTGCCGCAGCAAGCGGTGTTGCTTTTGCGGCATGGGCGGACAAATCGGCTGGAATCTTTCTGACTCTGACCCAGTCCGGTCTCAACTGGTGCCTGTGAGACATGAAGATCAATGCCTATTCCATTTTGGCGGGCCTGCTGGCCATAATGGCGCTTGGCGTCGGATGGCTGACATTCGAGTGGTATCGCGGCACGTCCGGCGAAGAGCCCTACGGAGCGGCGTTTTCACTGATCGATCAGCGTGGTGAGCCGATCACAGAAGCCGCTTTTCGCGGCCAGCCGACGGCGGTGTTTTTCGGCTTCACCCATTGCCCCGAAGTGTGCCCGACCACACTGTTCGAACTGGACGGCTGGCTGGAAACACTCGGAGACGAGGGCAAGGATATCAATGCATTCTTTGTCTCCGTCGATCCCGAACGGGACACGCCGGAAATCATGGACGGCTATGTGTCCAATGTGTCAGATCGCATCACCGGAATAACCGGAGACTCCGAAAAAATGGCCGCAATGATCAAGGCCTTTCGCATCTTTGCGCGACGGGTCGAATTGGACGACGGAGGTTATACAATGGATCACACCGCTTCGGTCATCCTGCTTGATCCGGAAGGCGTGTTTCACGGCACCATCTCCTATGGCGAAAACCCCGACACTGCGGTTGAAAAACTGAGGCGATTGGCCAAAAGTTAGAGCTATTGGCGTGTAAATCGCCGACATATAGGCCTCAAGCCCAGACCTTTTCCTGGTTAGATTGAACCGTCTGATGGCGCCAAATCGGTTCATCCGGCTAGGCGCATAGCGCATCAGGCAAGCTTTGCAACGACGTCAGGTGAGCCGATTTGGCCCACTGAAGGACAGATTTTCTCGCCTGCTGAAAAGCCGGTCAAACGGTTCAATCTAACCAGGAAAAGGTCGGGTGCGCGACACAAACGGGATTTTGATTGTCGGGGCTGGACCGGTCGGCCTCACGGCCGCGCTTGAACTTGCGCGCCGCGGTTATCGCCCGCGCATCGTTGACAGAAAAGACGGCCCTACACTGCCCGAAGAAAGCCGCGCGCTTGCGATCAACCTGAGAACATTGCAATTGCTCGCCGCCTCAGGCGTGTCTCAAAGACTTGTCGCTGAGGGACATCAGATTGTTGAAATGCGCATGACCGCCGGAAACCGGCGGCTCATGACGATCGGCACATGCGAAACCATCCCGGAATTGCCGGCCAATCTACCGGCCTCATGGCGCGGCCTCTATACATTGCCGCAGGGTGAGACCGAACGCATACTGATCGATCGTCTCAAGACATTCGCCATCGCACCCGAATGGAACCGCAACTGCGTTCGGCTCGAACCGGCGGATGACGCCGCGACGGTCGTTCTGGAGAGACCAGATGGCAGCCAGTCCGTAACAAAGGCGCCAATCGTGATCGGCGCAGACGGCGCGCATTCGACAGTCCGCGAGCAGGCCGGCTTCAGATTTCCGGGGAACAAGGTCGATCAGAAGTTCCATCTTGCCGACTACAGCTATGCCGAAGATTTCGACAGCAGCTTCGTCGAAGCGATGTTTCTGGATCCGGGTACGCTCGCGCGCATTCCGATCAACAACCGGGCCATGCGCTATGTTTCCACGCTCGCTGATTTCCGCAATCGCATTCAGCACCCTGCCGCGATCGGCCAGCTCCTGTGGGAGTCCGAATTCGAAGTGTCTTTCCGGCACGTCGATCGAATGCGCCGCGGCTGTGTTTATCTGGCAGGCGATGCGGCCCATGTTCATTCACCCGTCGGCGGGCGCGGCATGAATCTGGGAATCGAAGATGCCTGCTGGCTGGCCTGGCTGATCTCGCAAGACCGCGAAACGGACTATTCCGATCTGCGGATCCCGGCAGTCAAACTGGTCCTGGCCGACACCATCCGCAATACGCGCCTTGTATTGGCAACAAACCCTTTCGCCGTTGCCGCCCGCAATTTTTTCGTGCCGCTGCTGGCCCGAAACAAGGCGATACGCATGCGGGGATTGCGCAATGTTCTCGGGCTCGATACAGCTGCGCCACCCTGGCTTGACGGCCAGAAAAGCGAAACCGAGACATGACCCAGACGCGCCTGTTTTTCACTGCCAGCGAACCGGATGCCAGCCGGATTTTTTCCGAACTGGAGATCGAATTCGAGGACGACGGCTGGCCGTTGGCAATGACCGAATTGGACGATGCGACCGCTCTGCAGGAGATATCACTCTATCTCGACGGAGAGGTTCCGGCAGCCGCACAACGACTTGACCGGCTGGTTGAATCAACATCAGGAACATCTTCGGTGTCGGCGGAACCGGTGCCCGATATCGACTGGGTCGCCCATGCGCTGGAGGGCTTGCAGCCGGTCAGCGCAGGCCGGTTCATGGTGCATGGCAGTCATGATCGGGACCGCCCTCAACCACACCAGATCGGCATCGAGATCGATGCCGGTCAGGCCTTCGGAACAGGCCATCACGGCACGACGTCGGGATGCCTCGACATGATTGCATCAATTGTCAGGCGTGAGCGGCCGGCCAATGCTCTCGACCTGGGGACTGGAAGCGCAGTATTGGCGATCGCCATCGCCAGACTGTGCAGGATTCCTGTGCTGGCCACCGATATCGATCCGGTCGCGACAGCCGTCGCGCAACAGAACATCCGGCTGAACGGCGTCACCCGCTACGTCACGGCGGCAACGGCAACCGGGTTCCAAAACAAAAAGATATTACAAGCGGCCCCTTTCGATCTGATCATCGCCAATATTCTGGCCCGGCCGCTAATGGCACTGGCACCGGAAATGGCCCGGAACCTGGCCTCCGGTGGCTCGGTTATCCTGTCGGGAATTCTGGACCGACAACGCCAGGCAGTATTGGCGGCCTTCCGCGGTCAGCGGTTTCGCCATGTCCGCACAATCAGCAGAGATGGCTGGGTAACACTGCACCTGAAGCGCTGACAAAAAAGGCGGCCCAGGGGAACCGCACTTTTTTACTTGTCCGTCTGCAAACGGATCAAATCATGTAGCCGATATCGCGCTTCCTGAGTTCATCGCGCGAATAGCCGTTTGCCTTCAGCGTCTCGTCGTTCAGCATCAGCAAGGCGCCATTGACGTAGCGGTTGACCTGTTTGGTCCGGGCCGCAATCAATCCGTCCATAGCGCTCTGCAAAAATCCGCGTTTTCCATTGTTTCGTGCCATAGTCGTCACTCCTCAGTGTACCGGGAATTCACATTTGGCCTTGGCATAATACCAACGGTCTATTTCAAGTCATTTCGTGAATAACCGTGCCATTTCAGCGGCTTATCATCCATCATCGACATCGCTCGTGCGACATACTGGTTGGCTTCGCGTTCGCGCGCAGCAACAAACCCGTCCAGGGCACTGCGCAGGAATCCGCGCTTCTGTGTGCTCTTCGTCATCCTTCGCTCCTGTTCCAGCGAATCGCCTGTGCGCGAGCGACGTAGCGGTTGGCCTCCCGCTGGCGTGCGGCAATCAAACCGTCCATGGCACTGCGCAGGAATCCGCGCTTGTGTGTGCTCTTCGTCATATTCTGCTCCTATCCCACCGGGTTATCCGGTGTTTTGTTCTGCCTTAAGATAGGAAGGCTCATAGGGATCAACCATGGCCAATTGTGCATGGCACCCATTCGGATATTGCAAGTGCGAACATGTTTGCTGCGCTGCGAAATTACGTTGACTTCCGTTGCGCTTGACGACCGGCAAAGTTACCTTTGCCGGCACCCTCACCTCGCATTGGTTTTTGCATATGTTCCAGTCATTCGACGTTATTTCCGATGCCTCGAAAGGCACATCCCGTGTGGCCGCCTTACGCGGCATTTTCACTGAACTCGGCGTCGATGGCGTGATCGTTCCGCGTTCCGACGAACATCAGGGCGAATATGTTGCGAAAGGGTCGGAAAGACTGGCCTGGCTGACCGGATTCACCGGTTCGGCCGGTGTCGCCGTGGTGCTGAACGACGGGGCATTCATCTTCGTTGACGGGCGTTATACCGAACAGGTTGCCTCGCAAGTTGATGGAACGATCTTCACGGTCGAGAGCCTGATTTCCAATCCTCCGGCAAAATGGGCGAAGGAGGGCCTTGCAGAGGGAACCCGGCTCGGGTTCGATCCATGGCTTCACACAATCACGGAAATCCAGGCGCTGCGCAAAGCCGTGGAAACTCCCGGAGGCACATTGGTTGCCCTTGAAAAGAACCCGGTTGATTTGATCTGGGAGGACCAACCGCAGCCACCACTCGAAAGCGTCGATATTCATCCGGTGCAATGGGCCGGGCGAGAAACAAAGGACAAACTTGCCGATTTGGCCACGGCGGTTGCCGACGCCTCCGCCGATTTCACCATCCTTACCGATCCGGCATCGATCGCCTGGGCGTTCAACATCCGCGGAAGTGACGTGCCGCACACACCGCTGATGCTCGGCTTTGCCGTCATCGCAGCCTCCGGGGCGCATCTGTTATTTGTCGACAAACGCAAACTGCCGATGCAAACTGAAGCTTACCTGACCCAGCTCGCCGATCTATATCCACCTTCATCGCTTGTCGACCGGCTGGCCGGTCTCGCCCGCGACGGCGGGACAATTGCGCTTGATCCCGGCCTCGCCGCAGAAAAGTTTAGAACCCTTGTCGAAGGCAGCGGCGGCAAGTATGTGACGCTTGCTGATCCGGCCCGCCTGCCGCGATCCACCAAGAACATCACCGAAATCGAAGGAACCAGGGCCGCCCACCTGCGGGACGCGGCCGCAATGATCACTTTTCTGGCCTGGCTCGATGCCCAGCAGGCGGGATCGGTTGACGAGATCACCGCCGTTCGCAAGCTCGAAAATTGCCGTCGCGCGACCGGTGAAAAAATGCAGATGCCACTTCGCGATGTATCGTTCGAGACGATATCAGGTTCCGGCCCCAATGGAGCAATCATTCACTACAGGGTATCGACGGAAAGCAACCGCCATCTGGAACCGGGTGAACTTTACCTGGTCGACTCCGGCGCGCAATATCAGGACGGCACGACGGATATCACCCGTACGGTTCCGATCGGCAAGCCGACCGAGGAGATGCGCGACCGGTACACACGGGTGCTCAAAGGCATGATCTCCATTTCGATGCTGCGCTTTCCCGCCGGAACCCGTGGCATGGACATCGATGCATTTGCCAGACGGTCGCTTTGGCAGGAAGGTCTCGACTATGCCCATGGCACCGGTCACGGGGTCGGTTCCTACCTTTCGGTCCATGAGGGACCCCAACGCATTGCACGCTCCGGATCCCAGGCGCTTCTGACCGGCATGATCCTGTCCAACGAACCGGGTTACTACAAACCCGGCCAGTTCGGCATTCGATTGGAAAACCTGATCCTTGTCAGTGAACCTTCACCCGTTCAGGGCGGTGACATCGACATGCATGACTTCGAAACGCTGACACGTGTGCCGTTCGACCGCCGGCTGATTTGCACCGAAATGCTGACGACTGCGGAAAAGGACTGGCTCAACAGCTATCATGACAAGATAGTCAGCGACGTTGCAGTGTTTCTGGATGCTGAAAGCAGCAAATGGCTCGAAAAAGCCGCTGCCCCGCTCTGAAACCATCAGTAACCAAAATAGCGCAAGCCAAAAACCGTCACGGCACCTGCCAGGAACATCGGAAGCGATGACCACCTGAGCGCAACCAGACCGGCAACAACCAGCCCGCTAATTTCGACCGGGTCCGGATTGATCACCACGGGCGCAATGATGGTGGTCAGAACCGCCGCCGGAACGGCATTCAGACCAGCCTCAACCCGCGGATGGATGCGTTCAAAGCGCGACAGGACAAGATGACCTCCAATCCTGGTCGCATAGGTCAGAACCGCACCGGCCAGGATGACCCAGAATATGTCCGTCATCTCAGTCGAGCTCCTGAGGCGGCGACGGATTTGCAACAGCGGCGGCGAGAGCGACGCCGGCAAGAGCGCCCAGACTGACGTGCCAAGGCGGGCCGATCAGCAAATAGGCCACAATCGATACGGCACCACTTACTGCAACCACAGGCGCCCAGAGCGACCGCCCCCTGAAACTCATAACAAGCCCAAGGAAATAGATCGGCAAAAGGAATCCGACATCCAGTCCCCGGTTCTCAAGTGCAATTTTTCCAAACACAGCGCCGATCCAGGATGTACCGACCCAGGTAAGATAAAGTGCAGTTCCCATCCCGATATACCATTGGAATGTGACTGACTTTCCCTGTTCGCCCCGGCGCTCCGTATCTGCAAATTGCGGATCGGTCAGCAAAAACAGTCCTATCGCCTTCTGAGGCATCGACCAATCGGCAATACGTCGGCCAAGCGCGGCCGAGTACAGCACATGCCGGAAATTGACCGCGAATATGGAAAACACGATCAGCCAGGGCGCGATTTCCTGTCCGAAAAGCTCGATCCCGACCATCTGACTTGCGCCAGCGTAGACAATCGCACTCATCAGCACTGCCTCAAAGACAGCAAATCCATTGTCGACCGCGACCGCGCCAAACAGCAGGCCGAACGGAAGCACGGCGATGATGACCGGCACAGCAGCCCGAATACCGGCAATATAATCGCGGGCGGATTCCATCTCTTTGATTTTGCCTTCCTGGAAAAAACAGGCGAACAGGGAGTTGGTCAAATTATGTCAGCACTGCTGACAGGTCACGTCAATTATGTTGATCGATGATTTGGTTTCATTTCACCTGGAATCGGTGTCGGATTGATGCGGATCAAATCAACTGACCGGCCCCGAATTAACATCGGCGAATCGGCGTGAAACTGTTCCGGGAGAAATTGTTGTGAAACATTGGCTGAGACCACCAAGACTTGCGGCACCGGCTCTGTTCGTTTTCGCCGTCACATCGGTCGGCGCAATGGCGCAGGACAGCGGTGTGGCCCATGGAAAGGCACTTGTAGAGCTCAACTGCGCCACATGTCATGCCATTGGCACCACTGACCAGAGCACACATTCGGAAGCGCCGCCTTTCCGGGATCTGTCCAAACGATATCCCCTGGACGCTTTGGAGGAAGCGTTTGCCGAAGGCATCGTGACCGGCCATCCGGACATGCCGGAATTCACAGCCTCTCCCGAGCAGATCGCAGATATCCTCGCTTACATCGGAACACTGAATCCTTAGACACTTTATGGCGGCAGCTACTTTACGTAGCGCTCGAACCAGGTGTCCTCGTCAATGACTTCCACGTCGAGATCCTGGGCTTTTTTCAGTTTGGATCCGGCACCCGGTCCGGCGACGACCAGATCGGTCTTTTTGGACACCGATCCGGCGACCTTCGCGCCCATCTGTTCGGCCATCGCTTTTGCCTCGTCACGGGACATGCGTTCCAACGCGCCGGTAAATACGACCGTCTTGCCGGACACGGCTGAATTGGCAACCGGCTGCTCGGCATCTTCAACGTTCACCTCATCGGCCAGTTGTTCGACCAGGGCACGATTGTGATCTTCTGAAAAATAACGCGCGATCGCCTCAATCACAGCAGGCCCAATATCGTCCAGCGCGACCATTTCCTCGCGGGCTTCCTCCTCTTCGTTCGCCACCGACAGAACGGCATCATGGAAGGCGTTCCAACTGCCATAACTGCGCGCCAGCGTGCGCGCGGTGTTCTCGCCGACATGGCGAATGCCAAGCCCATAGATCATGCGGTCCAATCCGATGGTACGGCGCTGCTCAATCGCGGCGAAGAGTTTTTCTGCGGACGTTGCGCCCCATCCTTCCTTGGCGGCCAGCTTTTTCAGATTTCCGCCATCGCGTTTCTGCAGGGTGAAAATGTCGGCCGGTGCACGAACCGGCAAATCCGGATCGTCGTAGAAAAATGCAATCTGCTTTTCTCCCAGCCCATCAATATCGAAGGCGCGCCTGGAAACGAAATGGCGTAAATGCTCAATTCGCTGGTAGGGGCAGGCGAATTCGCCGCTGCATCTCCGGATGACGCCGGCCTCGCCGCTGGCGGTTTCCTCCCTCACAACAGGTGTTTTCAGGTCACAGGGGCAGATTGTCGGAAAGACGTATTTCTCCGCGCCGGAAGGCCGCTTTTCAGTGATAACCGACAGCACCTGAGGAATGACATCCCCTGCCCTTTGAACGGTCACCGTATCGCCCGGTCGTACATCGAGCCGCTCGATCTCTTCGGCATTGTGCAATGTGGCATTGGTGACGACAACGCCGCCAACGGTGACTGGCTGCAACCGGGCAACCGGCGTCAGTGCGCCGGTCCGGCCAACCTGGATATCGATGTCGTTGAGAACAGTGACCGCCTTTTCGGCGGGAAACTTGTGAGCGATCGCCCATCTGGGATTGCGTGAGACGAACCCAAGGCGCCGCTGAAGCGCAAGATCGTCAACCTTGTAGACCACCCCATCAATGTCGTAGCCGAGTTCGGCTCGCATCGCTTCGATCTGCCGGTAGTGAGCAACCAGAGATGCCACATCCTCGCACCGCACCATCAAAGGGTTTGTCCGGAAGCCGCAGGCCCGAAGGAAATCGATCATCCTCATCTGGGTATCCGCCGGCATCTCGCTGACCTCGCCCCAGGCATAGGCGAAGAACTTCAGCGGCCGGCTTGCGGTTATATTCGGATCAAGCTGACGCAGCGAGCCGGCTGCCGTGTTGCGCGGATTGGCATAGACGGGTTTGCCTTCTCTCTCCTGCCGCTCATTGACCGCAACAAAGTCCGCATTCAGAAAATAGACTTCGCCGCGGATCTCCAGCACCTTCGGAACAATCCCCGACAGGACGGCGGGAATATCGGTGATCGTGCGGGCATTGGCCGTCACGTCCTCACCGGTCTGACCGTCCCCGCGGGTTGCCGCCGAGACCAGTTTTCCGTCTTCATAGCGCAGCGAGAGAGACAGGCCATCGATCTTCGGCTCGGCGGTCAGGCCAAGTGGTTGCCCGGGATCCATTTTCAGGAACCGCCTGACACGTTCTACGAAATCACCGACATCCTCTTCGGAAAACGCGTTGTCGAGCGACAACATCGCAACGGAATGGCCGATTTTCTCGAACCGCTCGGAAACCGGTGCGCCGACACGATGCGAAGGTGAATCGGTACGTTTGAGGTGCGTAAACCGATGTTCTATCGCCCGGTTGCGGCGCCAGAGAGCATCATAGGCCGCGTCCGATATCTCCGGTGCATCGTCACCATGGTAGAGCTTGTCATGATAGGCAATTTCCCGGGCAAGGCGCTCCAACTCGCTTGCAGCAGCTGCCTCGCTCAGCTCTTCGACTGCAGTTTCAATCTGGTCCATCGTTGTCGCTTCAAACAGGAGGTGGGATATCAGGTCTCTGCGCCCACGATTTCGCCGAGCAGCCTTGCCGCGGCGGCGCGTGCTTCGTCGGTAATGCTTGCACCGGACAGCATTCGGGCGATTTCTTCACGTCGTTCAGATGTATCGATTGCCGATACTCCGGTCAAAACACGGTCCTTACCGCTCGGCGATTTAGAAATCAGATAGTGATTTGCCGCGCGGGCCGCCACCTGGGGTGCATGCGTTACGGAAAGCACCTGCACTTTCTCCGCCAGACGGGAGAGTCGCTTGCCGATCGCATCGGCAACGGCGCCACCTGCACCGGTATCGATCTCGTCAAAGACAAGTGTCGGCGCCGATCCGCGATCGGTCAGCGCGACCTTGAGCGCCAGCAGAAATCGCGAGAGCTCCCCCCCGGACGCGACTTTCATCATCGGGCCGTCGCGAGTGCCGGGATTGGTCTGCACGCGAAATTCGACCTGATCGATTCCGGCAGGAGATTTGGCATCGGGATCGCTCGAAACAGCGACGATAAACCGTGCCTGTTCCAGCTTCAGATCGGGCAATTCCGCCATAACCGATTTTTCCAGCCCGCCGGCCGCCGCCTGGCGTGCTGCCGAAAGGCGTTCGGCGGCGCGGCCAAACGCCAGTTGCAATTCGGCATTCTCGCTCTCGAGAGCAGCCAGGCGTTCCTCGCCGGCATCGAGATCGGCAAGATCCGCCACCATGTCGTCGCGTAATTTAGCCAGGTTTTCGACCGCAACGGAATATTTGCGGGCCGCGCCGCGCAAGGCAAACAATCGTTCCTCGGTACGCTCCAGCTCTTGCGGATCAAAATTGCTGGCACGAATGGCATCATCGATACCCGACTGCGCCCGGTCGAGTGCGCCGAGGGAGTCGTCAAGCGCAATGATGATCTCTTCGAGCAATCCGGGAACCTCCTGGGACTTCCGCTCAAGCCGCCGTACCAGGCTGGACAGCGTCGGCACGGGAGATGCAGATCCCGACAAGAGTTCATGCGCCTCGTTGATCTCCGAAGCGGTCTTTTCCGCCTTCATCATGGATGATCGTTGCTCGGCCAGATCTGTCTCCTCTCCCGGCTGCGGATCCAGTTCGGAGAGTTCGGCCACGGCTGCACGCAGATAATCGGCTTCGCGTGCGGCAGTTTCCACTCGTGCACGGTGTTCCTCGAGCGCCCGCAACCTGTCCCGCCAGACTTTCCAGGCTGCCCGCACGGCATTGACCGCATCGCCATGTCCACCGAAGGCGTCAAGCAGATCACGATGCGAATTGACATCGACCATTGCGCGCTCATCGTGCTGGCCATGAATTTCCACCAGAGCGTGCCCGACATCGCGCATCAGGGAAACGCTGGCGGGCTGATCGTTGATAAACACCCGGGTCCGACCGTCGGAGGTCTGGATACGGCGCAGAACGATATCGCCGTCCTGATCGATCTCGTTATCGGAAAGGATTGTCCTGGCCGGGTGATTGCCGGGCACGTCGAAGACCGCCGTCACCTGCCCCTGGCCAGCCCCCTGTCGAACCAGGGCGGAGTCTCCCCTGGCCCCGAGCGCCAGAGACAGGGAATCGAGCAATATGCTTTTGCCGGCGCCGGTTTCGCCGGTCAGAACGGAAAGACCCGACCGGAAATCAATATCCAGCCGTTCGATAAGCACGATATCGCGAATCGAAAGGTGCACCAGCATAATGTACGGAACTTATCAGGTACCGAGCAGTCTGGAAGCTGCTTTAGACAGCCAGGAGCCGCTGTTTTCACGTGGCTCGACACCGCCGGTCTGCAACAGGGCGTAGGAATCCTTGTACCAGTCGCTGTCAGGATAGTTGTGGCCAAGAACAGCAGCGGCCGTTTGTGCCTCCGAGACCAGTCCCATTGCGTAGTAGGCCTCTACCAGGCGGGCGAGTGCCTCTTCAATATGGCGTGTGTTCGAAAAGCCCTCGACGATGCCACGAAACCGCTTCACGGCTGCAATATACTCGCGCCGTTCAAGGTAATAGCGTCCAATCTGCATTTCCTTGCCGGCGAGCTGGTCCCGGGCAAAACGGATTTTTGTCTGGGCATCCTCGACATATTCGGATTCGGGCCAACGCTCGACGACTTCCTGCATCGCAGCAACCGTTCTGCGAGCCTCTTTCTGGTCCTGCGTCACATCTCGAATCTGCCGATAATAGCACAGCCCGACAATATACTGCGCATATGCAGCCTCATCGGTCGATGGGTGCAGTGCGACATAACGTTTCGCCGAATTGATCGCTTCGGAATAATTACCCTGCCGATACAATGTGAAGGCCGACATCACCATCGCTCTGCGGGCATATTCCGAATAGGGATGCTGGCGGTCGACGGCTTCGAATTTCTTGGCGGCTTCCTTGACCCGGCCGGCGTTCAGGTTTGCAAGCCCCTGATTATAAAGCTTGTCGGCCGGAACCGTTTCCTCAACATAAGTCGACAGATCGATATCGTTGTCCGATGCACAAGCGGCAAGAAACAGCGGACCACAGATCGCTACAGCTGTTACGGGCACCCGCAGGAAATTCAGAAACGAATTCGATTTCGCAGAAAGAATAGTCATTCTTGCCCCTTCCGGCAAAATCTGCCGGATTCGTCAACCAGCGCCATTAATCATAACGTCCCCGCGACAGCAATGCTATCGCCCGTCAATCGCGCTTTTTTGTGGCAAAGCTAGTTAATTGTGCCGGCCAACGCCAAATCGGGCCAATCACAAAGTCCAGGGTGCATAAACCGGTGCGTTTACCGTGATCAATTCGGCGCTCCGACCCGTTTCCCGGCGAGTGGTTTCGACGATTTCGAAAGCGTTGCGGTCAGACAGCAGTTCCTTCAAAGCCGCAGCATTCACCGCATGTCCGCCACGATAGGAACGGAAGCAGCCGATGAACCGCGCTCCGGCCAGAGCCAGATCGCCGATGGCGTCCATGGTTTTGTGCCGGACAAACTCATCCTTGAAGCGCAGTCCCTCCTGATTGATGACCTGGTGCTGTTCACCGATCACCACCGAATTCTCAAGCGAAGCGCCGAGACCGTATCCGGCCGCCCACAATTGCTCGACATCGGAAAGGAAACCAAATGTCCGGGCCCTGCAAATCTCCTTGCGGAAAAGCTCGGCATCAACGTCCGCCGCATACAACTGACGTCCGATCGCCGGGCTGGAGAAGTCAATTTCGATCTCGAACCGCGTTCCGTCATAGGGTCTGAATTCCGCCCATGACGCGCCGTTTTCAAAACGAACCGGTTTCAGGATGCGGATATAGCGTCGCTTTGATTCCTGCGTTTGCAGACCGGCCCGATCAAAGGCCTCGACAAATTCACCGGCGCTTCCATCAAGAATGGGCACTTCATCGCCGTCTATCTGAACAATCAGATTGTCAATTCCGAGCCCGAAAAGCGATGCCATCAGGTGTTCGACGGTCGCTACCTGACTCCCGGAGTGCGGCCTGAGCACGGTACACAGCTGCGTAGCGCCGATTTCCGAAACTTGTGCCCGAATCTCCTCAAAGTCGCCATTATTCGATGTACGGTGGAAAACAATCCCGGTGTCGGGATCGGCAGGAATAAAGTTCACCACAACCGGTTTACCGCTGTGTACTCCGATGCCTGAAACCATTGCCTGGGTTTTCAGCGTGGTTTGATACTCGTTCAAATCGATCCCCATGTGCCCAATTCGGATACCTAGTTCAAGCGCTGTAAAGCCTTGAAGGTGTTGTCGTGGTGAACTGGACACGCATCCCCGCATTTGCCCCCTGAGTTCCACGACCCGATACATTTTCACGATACTTCCAGGCGGTGGACATTCCAAATCACGGTTTCTTACTCTGTGTTACGACGTTATGGTTAACAATCCAAACAACCTATATATCTGATATTTATACGCATTTTCCGCCTCCAGCAGCTGCTTTTCGTAACTGCTGGAGGCGATTTGTTAACATTTCGTGATCGTACTCAATTCGCCTGTCGGCGCAGGAAAGCCGGAATCTCCAACTGATCCTCTTCCGAGGCCGCCCGCTGTTGCGGATTGAGTCGACCGTGGTCATCGAGTTGTCCCCGGCGCGGCGCATAAAGCTGCGCTTCCTGTCCTGCCTGACGGCGCGGTTCAGGAGTATTCTGCAAAAGAGCAGGCTCACGCGGCTGCGCAGGCTGCAGTTCGCTGGTAACCTCCTCCTCGCGGCGGGACAATCCATGGGTCAGGCGTTTCAGCAGCCCCATCGGTCCGCGTTCGTCGCTATGCGGTTCCTCAGCGGTTCCGGTGTGGGCATC
>JAJFHT010000181.1 GCA_021775495.1 Hyphomicrobiales bacterium
GTGAAGAATATCGCGTTCCTGCCGGCGGATGCGGCCGGGACTGACGATCGGCGCCCAGAATGCCTCCCCGGCCTGATCGGGAGCAGCCAGCATGAGATTTTCCAGCACGGTCATTTCGGCAAACGGACGGGGTATCTGGAAGGTCCGTGCCAATCCGCATGTGAAAATCCGGTCAGGCGACAATCGGTCGATCCGGGTGCCATTGAACATGATGCTTCCGGAGGCGATCTGCTTTTCGCCGGCAATGGCATTGAACAGGGTCGATTTTCCGGCGCCATTGGGGCCGATCAATCCGGTGATGGTTCCTTCCGAGACGCCGAGGCTTGCCTTGTCGACCGCACGGAACTCCCCGTAGACGGCGGTGATGTCCTCGATCTGGAGTATCGGCGCGTTCATGCGGTGTTGAGATTGTATTTCATGATCCGGCCATGCTTGCCGGTCTTGTCGCGCTCCAGGCCGTAGATCCGGCCATTCGGGCCGGACCTTTGTGCCAAAACCGTTTCGATTGCGGAACGGTCCTTTGAATCCAGGCGCATATTGAAGATCGGCAATGTACGATCGAGGTGCCGCGCGGTTCGCGCACCGATGATGACAGCTGCGACATTGGGTTTGTCGAGCATGGCGCGGCTTGCGACGGCGGAGATCGTTGCACCATGTTTCCGGGCGATCTGATCGAGCGTCGAGAGCAGTTGCTGGAAGAGGTCCCAGCCGCCGAACTCGTCGATGATAAGTCGGTATTTGATCAACGAGCGGTTTTCGAAGTCGTAGCCGGGGTCGGGCTTGCCGGGCCAGTTGTCGGTGAGGAAGCCGCCGGCGATCGTACCGTAACAGAAAATGCCGATGTCGTGTCCGGCGCACCAGTCCGCGAACCGCCCTTCGGGGCGGGCATCCAGCAACGAATACTGAACCTGGGTGGAGATCAGGTCGAGACCGGCATCCAGAAAGGGCGCGATCATGTCGCTGTCCCAGTTGGTGGTGGCTAGGTGCCTGATCTTACCCTTTTCCTGCAATCGCTTCAGCGAGGACAACACGCCGACCGGGTCGCCGCGATTTGTTTCCCACCAGTAGAATTGCACCAGATGAAGCTGGTCCAGCTTGAGCCGTTTGAGTGACCGGTCGATGATTGCCTCGATGTCGGCAGGGCGGAAGTCATCGAGCCGGTCAAAGTCCGGCACTAGCTTGGTATGGACCTGAACCCTATCCGCCGCTTCGCTGCCACGGTCCTTGCGCAGGATATCGATAAACGCACCGATCATCTCCTCGACACCGGTGTAGATATCGGCGCAGTCGAAAGTGGTGATGCCGGCATCGAGAAACCGTGCCATGTCGGCGATCGCCTCGGCACGGTCAAAGGCGCCATGACCTCCTGCCAGCTGCCAACCGCCCTTGATGATCCGCGAAATCGCGTAGCCGGGCCTAAGTTCGATGGTCTCAGCTGTCATTGTTTTTTCCGGACTGCCAATAAGGTGTTTCGCGCTGATCCGGCAGGCCGGTGGTCTCGGAATGGCGGAAGGTCCGTTTCTGTGTCCGGGTGATGCGGAACCGGCCGCCGCAATGCGGGTCCGGACAGGCCAGTTCGGCGTCCGTGGTCATCCAGTCATGTTCACTGGTCGGGCGCTGCTTGGCCGGCAGGAGCGGCAGCAGCGCCGCCAGCGGATAGAGTGGAAACGAGCCGTGCGGGCCCATGACGATGTTCTCACCCTCGACGGTGAAACCCGAGCCTTCCGGATGATTGCACACCATCGGTGCGGCGCCCGCGACCGTCTCGACCTTCAGGTCCCAAAGCCAGAACTCGTCGTTGCCGGAACCGTCCGCCATGCCCCCAATCCATCGCTTGCGATGTTGAACGGCCCCTTGATGGGGCCGTGCAGAAGTTGCCGATCATTCGCGTGAAAGCGTTCAGCGTCAAGTCCGGGCCGGAAGGGATAACCGCTATTTGTTGCTGACGGCGTCGGCGGCCAATGCGGCAAACAGCGTATCGAGTTCGGCTGCCAGGGCTTTCAGTGTGTCCCCGCCGTCATCCATGTAGGGGGCAAAGACATGCGATGGCAGCTTGTAGGAAAGTGTCGCCGTGCCGTCGGCGTTCTCGGTGAGATAAACGCGGATCGGCGCTTCGATGCCAGCGGCAACGCTTGCTTCGAGCATCGGGACGGCAAAACGCGGGTGATAAAGGCCGATGACCATGTTGCCGGCAATGTCCTTTTTCAGTACGCGCTTGGCGCCGACGGTCGCCGACGCCTGGGCAACGACGCCGATCTTGTGCGTCTTGGCTGCAGCCAGCACGCGGTCAACCAGAGCAGCATAGGCGTGCGGGCTTGGCAGCACGGCCCATCCCGGACGTTCGGAAATCTCCGCACGGGCGGTGATCACCGATAATGCTGCCGCAAAAATGGCGATGCCCAGGCTACGGGTGAATTTGATATATGCAGACATTGGAACCTCTTGATTGTTTTTTCGCCGAGCCCGCTACATGCCGCCCAATACGGTGAAACTATCACACTTCCAAATCACCGTATCTGACAGGTTTGTGATCCGCCGGACCCGGCAATTTGCGTTAGGAGTGCTGCTGTTGCCGTCACGCAAAACAGGGATTGCGATGTACCGGATCATTGTCTGTCTCTTCATGATCGCCGCTGCCGGATTGAGCGGATACGCCGCCAATGCATCGGAACTGGCGGTTCTGGCCCGGCCGGGACCATGGCCGGTCGCCGACCGGCTGATTGCCTATCAGGGCAGGATCTGGTTTTCGGCGTCAGTCAAGGGTGTGAACCACAACTCGGCCGATATCTGGAGTTTTGATCCGGCCGTGGCAGAACTCAACTTCGAGCGCTACCTGTTTTCCCAGGATGCCGGCAAGCCGGTAATGCATCAGGGATTTTTATACTGGCCGCACGAGGACATGCGTATCGGACTGGCGACCGGCGTGGTCAGCGTCACCAACGGGCGGGACTGGCGCGATCTGCACATGCCGATCGACGATACGATGATGCACACCCACGCAGTGACCGAATGGCAGGGGCAACTGGTCGCGGCGCTGGCCGGATGGAACGGCGCATTGCTCGCGTCTTCTGACGCCGGCATAAGCTGGCAGGTCCTGGCCAATGATCCGCCCCGTACCGGATCGTTTCACCGCTACAATGATGTCACCGCGCTGGATGGCCGGTTGCTGATCCGCCATTGGGAACTGGACGGTCTTTCGCTGGCAGAATATCGCGACGGCCAGGTCGTGGATGTCGAAGGCTGGCCGCAAAAACGAGATTTCTCCGAATTCACCCGCTTCAACAATGCGCTTTATGCAATCGTCGACCGTGAGGACGGATCGGGTGAATTGTGGCGCATCGGCAGCGGCCCACCCGAACCGGTTACAACCGCACCCGGTACTCTCGATCTGAGGGCGCTGGCCAGCGATGGCCGGTCGCTTTGGCTCGTCAGCCGCACCGGAAAGGGCGGCCAAGTATGGTCGAGCCCCGATGGCAAGACATTTGCTCCCGGCGCTGCGTTCAGCGGGGGCATTCCGCATAGCGCTGCAACCTTGTCAGCGGGAGAAATCTATGTGGGTGGCAGCGGACAGGACGGCAGGGCGATCATCTGGGGTCCCTCCCGTACATCAACAGTGAAACCCGATTCGCAACGTATTCCTTTGCCCGAACAGGCCGGTTCTTCCAATCGGCCATTCGATCTGCAGGCGGAAAGAGACAGATTGCTGGAGGCGCTGCGGACGCTTGAGAATTACGACCGGCACGGCCGTGGCCTGCTTGATACAATTCGGTCGATCCTGTCAGCGAACCCACCCGACGGGTTCTTTACATCGATGCTGGAGGCTCCGGTTCCCGATGAGGAGATCGAGATGTTCGGCGGCCAGTTCAGCGTTCCAGCTGGCGACATCGCCACCTGGCAGCTCTACGCGGCAATCGGCCTGAACGGAGAAAAGACCGTACCGCTGACGCTGCTGCAAAACCGTTGGACCCATCAGCCGAACGGACCGCAGAAGTGGATGGATCCGCTGCTGATCGGATTGCATGCGATTCAGCGCACCGGCCAGAACGACCGCGCGACGTTAGACGCGCTGGTCCAACGGCTGGATGAGGCTGGCGACCCCGACTGGCTGCGCTCGCAGGTGACCGGCACCCTGGTCGCGATTACAGGCCAGCGGTTTGCCTATGACATTGCCGCCTGGAAGTCCTGGTGGCGCTCGGCGAAAGAGACATGGCCTAGACTCTTTCCTGATTAGATTGAAACGTTTGATGGAGCCAAATCGGTTTACCGGCTAGACGCAAAGCGCAGCGCGATGCAGCGCATCGGGCAAGCTTTGCAACGACGTCCGGTGAACCGATCTGGCCCACCGAAGGCCGGATTTTCAGGCCCGCTGGACAGCGTTAGGTTTTATTTGTGGTCGTAAAGACCACGGCATAAACCCTGCCTTGCCAGCAAACCCGAAAAGCCGGTCAAACGATTCAAGCTAACCAGGAAAGAGTCTAACGACGGCGGCAGCGGGTGAGCGCAAATCAGGCGGCTTGCCTGCAGAAACAGGATGCGCGCACCGGGACGTCGGCTCTGGCATTCGCCCGGTCAAGTTGCTGCTTGACCTGGCGGGCTTCGATGGTTTCGCCACGCAATAGTAAGCATTCATGCAAACCGTGCAGGCTCCACACATTTTGCGGATGCTGACAGGCCCGGCTCAATGTTGCATCGAGGCCGAGATCGGCGCGGTA
>JAJFHT010000182.1 GCA_021775495.1 Hyphomicrobiales bacterium
CCGGAACCGCGTTTGCTTCCCGAGCCGGAGCCGGAGCCCTTCTTGCTACCCGAACCGGAGCCGTTCTTGCTACCCGAACCCGAACCGGAGCCGGAGCCCGAACCGGAGCCGTAATCGTCATCGTGGTCATTCCACGAATACCAATCATATTTTCCTGAATGCCGCTTGCCCATCTTCAAATCTCCTCATTGGAATTCGAAGAAATGCCGCATAGCTAACGCAAAGTAAAATTAGTCTTGTATTAACTATTAACATCGACACCTTTTAATAAAATTTTACACAACATGTTCTTTTCGATTTCTTATAGAATTTTCCACTTTGTCAATTCTACATAATCTATAACCGAGAATCTCGGACAAACGCGGAAAATCTTTGCCACGCCGGCTCGGCGCGAAGCGACGCGGTAGGAATTGGATAACCAGTTTCTGCCAGTGTTTCAGTACATCCGTCCAAGCGACCGCACGAGGCAAGGTAACTGAAAATGGCACAAGATCAGAAGCAAACCGGCGGAGAAGCAGTCGGGCCCAAACGCAAAGAAGAAATCGAGGCGCTCTGCAAAAATGTGTTTGGTACACCGCCGGACCGGGTTGCTTTCCCCGGAGGCAAAAGCCGGTCGGCTTTCATTGCCAATATCGGCGACGACAATTTCGTCCTGGCCAAGCGTGCCGATGAAGGGGCCGCCCTTATTGAGGGCATTGTCATGAAATGCCTGTCAAAAACCGGTCTTGCACCGGGTTTGGTTGCGGTTCGCGGCCCCTGGGTCGTGCAGGAGTGCGTTGAAGGTGACCGTGCGCCTATAGTCGTCGACCGGTTGGAAACGATGTCCGACCGCGAGGCGATCATCGACCAGGCAATCAGCAGCATGATGTTGCTGCACAACCATGCTCATGAAGAGCGCCTGCAGCACCGGGTCGCCAAACTCGGTGCCAAGGAAGACTGGACCTTCGGCCATACCGGTCGGCCAACGCGCATCGCTGAAGTCCTCGGCATTGCACCGCCTGATATAAATCTCAAGCCGCTCGAAAAGAAGTTTCGCAATGACCATCGCGACTTCATCAAGGGTGACGCACGTCCCGGCAATGCAATGGTGAATGATGACCGTGTTCTCTGGTTCGACTGGGACGGTTGCGGTACCCGAAATTCGCTGGATGACCTGGTGTTCATACTGGCCGATGAGTGGACCGCTCTGGACGCCGAGACCGAAAGCAGATTGCTGCAGAAATATCTGAAATCTTTCGCCCGCGGCAGATCCGACAACGAGGCCTACGATTATGCCATGGCCTACGGTGTGTTCCATATGGCCGCCCGAATTCGACGTGCCATCCGCTACCGGCAACGGGATGGCAAATGGTGGAACCGGGAGACCTGCCTGCTTGGCGACAAGATCGGAGTGACCAAATCGGAAGTCGGGCGTATGTGCGAACGCAGCATGCGCTGGGCGAACGAAGTGACCGAACTGAAACCGATGGTGCCGTGGTTCGAGAACGTCATGGGCCGGCTCAAGATCGAACCGGCCGAGCAATCCTGGCGGTCCACCGAAGCCGCGTAATCCGTCTTTTGGACCTGTGGCCTGTCTGCACGCTCATTTTCCACCGACCGCATCTTCGTGGCAGGCGAACCCGAAGCTTCGCCATCCCGTTTGACACAGGGCGATATTTGGTGCGGACTCCTGTCGGAAAATGTGAGGTACACCGATGACCAAACTGGATTGGGTCGACACAGTCATTGCCTTTTGGTTCGATGAACTAAGCCAGAAGGACTGGTTTGAAACCAGCGAGAAAACCGACGCAACGATCACCGAACGTTTCGGCGAACTCTATCACAAACTTGTCGCCGAAATCCCCGCGCAAGCAGCGCACGATGCTCGGACTGCGCTGGCAACGGTGATTGTGCTGGACCAGTTTCCGCGCAACATGTTTCGCGGTTCAGCGGAAGCATTTGCCAGCGACCATCTAGCCAGCAACGTTGCTTCAATGGCGATCGATAATCAGATCGACAAACAGCTGAGCGGTAGCCAGCTGCAATTTCTCTACATGCCGCTGATGCACAGTGAAGAACTAGCCGACCATCAGCGTTGTATTGCCCTGTTCGAGGCGGCTGACGATCAGGATACGCTGAAACACGCCCTCGAACATTGCGACATCATCAAACGGTTCGGCCGGTTTCCCCATCGTAATCGTGTGCTGGGTCGTGATTCCACGCCGGAAGAAGCCGTTTTTCTGGCAAAGCATTCGGGATTTGGCCAGTAAAGCCACCAAGCATCTTGCAACCCTTCCCCCACACACACTAGATAGAAACGGAAAGATGCGGCAGGCGAAGCCGGTCGGATAAGCTGGCAGCTTGTTGTCGGTTTACACGGTTTAGACCGTCACCAACGCGCCAGATTTCGGGAGGATCAAGTGGCAACATCAACACGCAAGACAACAGGTACCGCAAAAAGCAAAGCGGCAAAACCCGCTGCCAAGGCCGCGGCCAAGCCTAGAACAGCGGCCAAAGCTGTAGCGGCCAAAAAACCAGCCCAGCGGACCGCGCCGAAGAACAAGGCTCCGGAAAAGATCTGGCTGAAGAATTACCCCGAGGGCGTGCCGGCGGATATTGGTCCCTCACCCCACAATTCCATCGCCGATGTACTGACCGAGGCGTGCAGCACATTTTCCAGCAAACCTGCCTATACCTGCATGGGCAAGACATTGACCTATTCGGAAGTCGAGGCAATGTCGGCCAAGCTGGGCGGGTTCTTCCAGTCCAAGGGGCTGCAAAAAGGTGCGCGCGTCGCCATTATGATGCCGAATGTGCTGCAATATCCGATCACGCTGATGGCGATATTGCGAGCCGGTTATGCGGTGGTGAACGTCAATCCGCTCTATACCGCGCGCGAGTTGGAACACCAGCTGAAGGACTCCGGCGCCGAGGCGATTGTGGTGCTGGAAAATTTTGCCACGACCCTGCAAGCCGTCGCGCACAAGACCGATGTCAAACATGTTGTGGTGGCGACAATGGGTGATCTGATGGGCCTGAAAGGCCTGTTGGTCAATTTCGTCGTGCGCCGGGTCAAAAAGATGGTCCCCAACTGGTCTCTGCCGGGCCATACCGCATTCAACGATGCAATCGATATGGGCGCCGGAGTGCGGCTCAAACCGGTCGAGACCACACCGGACGATGTCGCGTTTCTGCAATACACCGGCGGCACGACTGGGGTATCGAAAGGCGCGACGCTGCTTCACCGCAATGTGTTGGCGAACATCCAGCAAAATGATCTGTGGGTTCAGCCGATCTTCAATGCCAAAGGCAAACCCGACGATCTGACCTATGTCTGCGCGCTGCCGCTCTATCACATCTTCGCCCTGACGGTGAACGCGCTGATGGGCATGCAGCAGGGTGCGCATAATCTGCTGATCCCCAATCCGCGTGACATACCGGGTTTCGTGAAGGAACTTGAAAAGTACAAGTTTCATGTCTTTCCAGGCCTCAACACCCTCTACAACGGGCTGATGAACAATGATGATTTTCACAAGTTGAACTTCAGCAACATGATGCTCACACTGGGTGGAGGCATGGCGGTGCAGGCAGCCGTTGCCGACCGCTGGCAGAAACTGACGGGCGTGGCCATCCATGAAGGCTACGGCCTTTCCGAAACCTCGCCGGTTGCAACATCCAACCGGTTCGACGTAGCGGAATACTCCGGCACGATCGGCCTGCCGATTCCCTCCACCGAACTGGTCATCCGCGATGAAAACGGCAAGAATCTGCCGGTCGGCGAAGCCGGGGAAATCTGCATCCGCGGTCCGCAGGTCATGGCAGGATACTGGCAGCGACCGGACGAGACCGCCAATGTCATGACCGAAGACGGCTACTTCAAATCCGGCGATGTCGGGGTGATGGACGAGCGTGGTTATTTCAAGATCGTCGACCGGAAGAAGGACATGATCCTGGTCTCCGGCTTCAACGTATTCCCGACCGAGATCGAAGATGTCGTGGCCATGCATCCGGGCGTTCTGGAAGCGGCCGCCGTGGGCGTGCCGGACGACCATTCGGGCGAAGCGGTCAAACTGTTCGTCGTCAAGAAAGACCCGAATATGACCGAGGACTCCCTGGCGCAACACTGCAAGGACAATCTGACGGGGTACAAGCGGCCGAAACATATCGAGTTCCGCGACGAACTGCCGAAAACCAACGTCGGAAAAATACTGCGACGTGCGCTGCGCGAGTAGATTTACCCGATGGAATTGCCAACAAGATAGGCCGGCAGGTCGGCAACCGATTGCAGCACCGCATCGGCATGGGGCGTCAGGCTTTCCGACGTCCCGTTGCCGCTGAGAACCGCGATGGCCAGGCCGGCGCCGACGTTTCGGGCAAGGTCGAGATCATGCCGGTTGTCTCCGACAACGGCGATCTGAGCCGGACGCAGGCCGGTCAGGTCACAAAACGCTTCGGCCGCATCGGGCGCCGGTTTGGGCCGGGCCACAGCGTCATATCCGTAAATCGCATCGAACATCTGTGCGACGCCAAACGCCTCGACGGTTTTTTCGGCGCCAAGTGTTGAATCATTGGTGGCAATGCCGAGCCTGTATCCGCTGGTATGAAGGCTTGCAAGGGCCGGAACCACACCTTCCAGTGCCACTGCGCCCGCGGCTCCCTGCTCGACGCAGACCGCATCGAAACGGGAGACGACCTCGCGCCGTGGCTCGGCCCCGAGATGCGGATACCACAGACCGACAATGTCGGCACTCGTTCCGGATGCGATCGGTGAATCGGCGCGAAACCGGTCTGTCACGGGATCGAAACCGGCCAGTTCGAGCAATGCGCCGGCCTGGCTGTGGTTACCGCCCGCTGCCTCCAGCGCAAGGTTCTCGGTAATGCTGCGCCAGGTCCGGTCAAAATCGACAAGGGTCCCGTCCTTGTCAAACAGGATCGCCTTAATCGCCGTCATGGGACCGACCCAGTTGATGAATATGATCCACAAGTCCAAGCGTCGAAGCATCGGCATCTGCAGGACGGCTGGCACCCTTGACCACCGGCAGCAGTGCGCTGGCAAGTTCCTTGCCGAGTTCGACACCCCACTGATCGAACGCGTTGATACCGAAAAGCTGCGCCTCGACAAATACACGGTGCTCGTACAGCGCCACCAGCCGGCCAAAAGAAAACGGGTCCAGTCGATCGTAGAGTATGGTCATGGACGGCCGATTGCCCGGAAAGGTGCGGTGTGGCGCAAGCGCCTCGATCCGGTCTGACGCCATGCCGCTGCTTGCAAGACGGGTTCGCACCTCGGCCTCGGTACGCCCTTTCATCAAGGCTTCCGACTGAGCCAGGCAATTGGCCAGCAGGAGATCGTGATGATGCTGCAATTCCGGCTCATGGCCGCGCGCAGCGGCAATGAATTCAACCGGGATCACGTCGGTGCCCTGGTGCAGCAGCTGGAAAAACGCATGCTGGCCATTGGTACCGGGTTCCCCCCAGACCAGCGGACCGGTTGGCTCAGAAACCGCCGACCCGTCCTGACGCACGCGTTTGCCATTGGATTCCATATCAAGCTGCTGCAGATATGCGGGCAGCCTGGAAAGCCGCTGGTCGTAGGGAATGATCGCGCGAGCGGGATAACCGCAGACGACCCGGTGCCAGTAGCCGACAAGGCCGAGCAGCATGGGCAGATTATCGGTCGTCGGCGCAGCACGGAAGTGATTGTCCATGGCATGGCCGCCATCCAGGAAGGCATCGAAGTCTTTCGGACCGATGGCAATCATCAGCGGCAGGCCAATGGCGGACCACAGCGAATACCGGCCGCCGACCCAGTCCCAAAAGCCAAAAATGTTGTCAGCCGCGATGCCGAATTCCGCCACGCGATCGAGCGCCGTAGACAGCGCGGCGAAATGTCTTGCCGTGGCTTCCGGCCCGAGCACCGCGACGATCCAGTCTCGCGCCGTCGCGGCGTTGGTCATCGTCTCAATTGTCGTAAATGTCTTGGACGCGACGATGACCAAAGTCGTCGCCGGATCGAGACCGGTCAGCGTATCGGCAATATGCGCGCCATCGACATTGGAAACGTAATGCAGCCGCGGACCGTCATGGTAGGGTGTGAGCGCCAATGTCGCCATTACCGGCCCAAGGTCCGAGCCACCGATGCCGATATTGATCACATCGGTGAACGGCTTGCCGGTGGCGCCAAGCATGTCGCCGGAGCGGACCCGGTCCGAGAAGACCGCCATTCGCGCAAGTACATCCCGAATATCCGGCATGACGTCGGCGCCGTCGAGCAGGACCGGCTTGCCTGTGCGGTTGCGCAGTGCCGTATGCAGCACAGCGCGCTGTTCGGTCCGGTTGATCGCCTCACCGGCAAACATCGCATCACGCTTTTGTGCCACACCAGCGGTGTCGGCCAGTTCGACAAGGCACTTCACGGTGTCCGACGTGACGGCGCATTTCGACCAGTCGATCAACAAATCGTCCAGCCGGCGGGAAAATTTTTCAAATCTTTGCGGATCCACCGCGAAGACTGCCCGCATGTCCATAGATGCGTTTTCGGCTCGCTGGTGCCGCAGGGCCGCCACAACCTGATCCATTGCCTGTCCGGTCAAATACCCGCTCCGATGTTTCTGCCCCAGCCGCCGTTTTATCGGCAATTGCCGGTGTGTGCGCAAGCCGCGCCGGGCATGCCAGCTGCAATTTTGCTTTCCCCCTTGCATTGCTGGCATAATCCGTTATGCCACACAAATCTGAACATCTCTGGTCGTTGGCGTATTTGAACAAGGGGGAGTGGACATGTCTCCGCGTAACGAGAATGCAATCTGGTCCGGACTGTTTCAGATTTCCGTTGATTCCGGCCAGACATTGCAGGCGCAAATCCGCCAGGCCGTCGTCACCGCCATTCTCGACCGGCAGATTTCCGTATCCATGCCGCTTCCCTCATGCCGGGTACTGGCCCAGAAACTTGGAGTTGCGCGCGGGACTGTGGTGCTGGCGTTCCAGCAGTTGGTCGATCAGGGTTTTCTGATCGCACGCGAGCGGCGCGGCCATTTTGTCAATCCGGACGTATTGGCGCTGCCGGAAAAACCGTTGCGCAAAAAGCCGGCACTTCAGAAAGCCGGCCTCAACTGGGCCGCGCGCAAGCAGATGTCCGCCGACGCCTTTCCGCAATTGCAAAAACCGGAAAACTGGATCAAGTTCAGCTATCCCTTCGTCTATGGCCAGTTCGACCCAACGTTGTTTCCGACCGCCGAATGGCGCGAATGCAACCGCATGGCGCTGGCCGTGCTGGAAATCAGAGACTGGGCGTCCGACATGTTCGATCGTGACGACCCGCTGCTGATCGAACAGATCCAGGCCCGGCTTTTGCCCCGGCGTGGCATCTTTGTCAGCCCGGACGAGATCATCGTTACGCTGGGCGCCCAGCACGCCCTCTACATGCTGGCATCATTGCTGATGAAGCGCGGCACGCGGGTTGCCGTCGAAGACCCTGGATATATCGACGCGCGCAACATCTTTCGGCTGCTCGGCGCCGAAGCGGTGCCGGTGCCGGTGGACAGCAAAGGACTGAAAGTGTCTGAGGTTCCCGAGGACAGCGATTTCGTGTTCGTTACACCCAGCCACCAGTGCCCGACCATGGTGTCGCTGCCGACGGACCGGCGCAAGGCATTGCTCAAGGCTGCCGATGATCATGACCAAGTGATCATCGAAGACGACTATGACAGCCAGTTGTTCGACGATGCTCCGCAACCGGCACTTAAAAGCCTCGATACGAGTGGCCGGGTAATCTATGTCGGCTCGATGTCGAAGACACTGGCACCAGGCCTGCGAGTTGGATATATCGTTGGCTCGCCCGATCTGATTGCCGAATTGCGCATATTGCGCCGCTATATGCTGCGCCACCCGCCGTCAAACAACCAGCGGGCCGTCGCTCTGTTTCTGTCGCTCGGCCACCATGATGCGCTGGTGCGCAAACTCAGCCAGGCCTTTATCGAGCGGCGCAACCGGCTCGTCGAGGCTGTCGCCAACTACCTGCCGGAATGGAACGCAGGCGGCGCAACCAGCGGGACATCGGTATGGCTGGAGGGCCCGCAGGGAGCCGATACAAAACAGATCGCCGAAGCCGCGGCCGCCAGAAGCGTTCTGGTTGAACCCGGTGATATCTTCTTCGCCGGTGCAGGCAAGCCGACAAATTACATGCGATTGGGCATATCGTCGATTGCAGAACCGCATATCGAGCCCGGAATCCGGCAGCTTGCCACTGCCGCCGGCAGACGTCCGGCTGCGGCCTGACGCGCAATATCTCTGGACCAATCTACTGAACATATCTGGCCCAACTACTGGACCAAATCCAGAATAATAGTCGAATTGCGTTCGACCGGTTAAAGACGTGGTCTTTCGGCGGACAGGCAAGTGCACTTCCAGGTCAAACTGAATGGTTTGGCCTGGACGTTCACTGATCCGTATCTTGGAGGAGCGGGAATGTCTGTCGTGATGAATCAACCGGGCCGGGGGCGACGCTCCGGTGGGCGGGAAGCGCGTGTTGCCCTGCGCGCAGCACCTTTGGCCGATAACGTCCGGCCCATTCGCGCCGGACTTGAAGGTGGCCGTTTCAAACCCCTGACCGAAGACCAGCTCGAACGCATCCATGAATCAGTGCTGACCGTGCTCGAGACGATCGGCATGGCGAATGCCATTCCCAGCTGTGTCGAAGCCTGCACCGGTGTCGGGGCGACAATGGGAGAGGATGGCCGGCTGCGGTTTCCGCGCGACCTGGTGATGCGGACAATACGCAATGCCGCGCGCAACATAACCCTCCACGGGCAGGACCCCAAACATGATCTGCTGTTGTCAGGTACGCGGGTTCATTTCGGAACCGCCGGGGCGGCAGTGCATCTGGTCGACATTGAAAATCGAGACTACCGTGAATCCCGGTTGCAGGATCTTTACGATGCGGCCCGCATTGTCGAAACGCTGGACAATGTACATTTTTTCCAGCGCCCGATGGTCGCCCGGGACATGGTCGATCCGCTCGATCTTGATTTCAACACGATCTATGCGGCGCTGTCCGGCACCACCAAACATGTCGGCACCAGCATCACCGTTCGCGAGAACGTCGCGCCCTGTCTGGAACTGGCCTATATGGTCGCCGGCGGCGAAGACAGGTTCCGGGCACGGCCGTTTGTCTCCAATTCCAACTGCTTTGTCGTGCCACCGCTGAAATTCGCCGAGGACGCCTGCGGCGTGCTTGAAGCTTGTGTCGAAGGCGGCATGCCGGTGCTGCTGCTGTCGGCGGGCCAGGCTGGCGCGACGGCACCGGCGGCAATCGCCGGCACGATCGTCCAGGCCGTATCCGAAGTTCTGGCCGGGCTGGTCTACGTAAATGCGCTGAAACCCGGCCACCCGGCGATCTTCGGCACCTGGCCGTTTGTCTCGGACCTGCGCACCGGCGCCATGTCGGGAGGTTCGGGCGAGCAGGCACTGCTGTCCGCCGCCTGTGCACAGATGGCGCAATATTACGACCTTCCAGGCGGCTCTGCCGCTGGCATGGCGGATTCGAAACTGCCGGATATCCAGTCAGGGTACGAAAAGGGCATCAGCGAAGTCATGGCGGGGCTGTCCGGCCTCAACATGGTCTATGAGGCCGCCGGAATGCACGGTTCACTGCTCGGTTTTTCGCTGGAAAGCCTGATCATCGACAATGACATGATCGGACAGTGCCTGCGTTGCGTGCGCGGCATCGAGATCTCCGATGAGACAATGTCGCTCGATACGATTGCCGACGTCTGCATGAATGGCCCCGGGCACTATCTCGGTCACGAGCAGACGCTGAAATTGATGCAGACCGAATATGTCTACCCGGCGATCGGTGACCGGACGAGCCCGAAAGAATGGGCCGAGCGCAACAAACCGGACATCCTTCAGTCGGCAATCGCGGCCAAGAACCGGATTCTGGAGCAGAATTTCCCGCGCCACATTTCACCGGAGCTTGACGCGGAAATTCGGGCGCGGTTCGAGAGGATTGCCCTGCCGGCCGCGCAGATGGGGTTGTGAAAATAGGCGGGCAACAGCCCACTCGATCAAACCACATTGCAACCAGCGCCTGAGCCTCGCATCATCAAAGCTCGTGACAATTCGGCAACAATTCTTGCTTGAGCCTGGCAGGTCCCGGTTGTTCCCGACCCTGGCGGTATACCGGCATCAATAATTTCTATAGGGTCATAAGTCGCGGCCGAAAAACGCCGGATTCCGGCGTAGAGTTGAGAGTACAAGTGTGACATGAACAGTCGCCGCGTTTTTCGTGCAATAGCCTGTTCGGCAACTTTGGCCGGCGCTCTCATCGGAGCGGGAACGCCCGCTCATGCCACCTGCGCAGCACTGGGCGGCATTGTCTCCTGTACGGCAGACGATACCAACGGTTTCTTCTCGACCACCAGCATAACAAGCGTCACCGTCAACAGCGGCGTGACGGTGAGCGATACGGTCGGTGGCAACGGAGCAACCGGCGGATCGGGTGTCGGTGTCATAGAAATCTTTGATGGCGCATTTGGAGGAGCGGCCTCCGGTGTTACCGGCGCGTTCGTCAACAACGGAACAATCACTGATACCGGCGCGATCAATTTCGGCGTGTATATCGAAGGCATTCTCGGCGGAGGCTTTATCAACAATGGAACAATCACCGGACTGATCAGCGCGGTTGATGTTGACGGCCTTGTATCAGGCGGGTTTGTTAACAATGGCACGCTGACTGGCGGCATTGACGGCGTCTTTTTCTTAACGAACATTTCCGGCGGGTTCTTCAACACGGGAACCATTACCGGAACAACATTTTTTGGCGTCAATGCGCTGGACATCTCCGGCGGTTTCAACAACTCCGGAACAATCACGGGGCTGGTGAATGGGATCGACACCACAGACATCTTCGGCGGTTTCGTCAATTCCGGAATCATTACCGGGACAAATTTTTTCGGTGTCAATGCCACAGACATATTCGGCGGATTCAGCAACTCCGGAACGATCACGGGGCTGGTGAATGGGGTCGACACCACAGACATCTTCGGCGGTTTCGTCAATTCCGGGATGATCACCGGTACAAACAATGACGGTATCAACACGACGGCCATCAATGGTGGTTTCACCAATAGCGGCAGCATCACCGGCGATGACGACGCAATCGATACGGGTGACATTTCCGGTGGTTTCAGCAACACCGGCACGCTGTCCGGTATTACAGGTGATGGAGCAAACATAAACGGATCCGTCACCGGAAATTTCGACAACAGCGGCAGCATCATTGGCTCGGGACTTTCGGGCAACGGAGTCAGCATTTCAGGAACGCTGACCGGTGATGTTTTCAACAGCGGCACAATCACCGGCACAGATGACGGTTTCGATGTCGACGGGCCGCTTGTCGGTAATTTCACAAATTCAGGCTCGATCTCGGCAACGGGAACCGGCGGAGACAACAACGGCGTCGATCTGACGTCTGTTTCCGGCCGTTTCCTCAATACAGGCTCAATTTCGGGAACCGAAGCCGGTGTCGCCGTCGAGGCGGGAACCATTGCCGGCGGATTTACCAACCGAGGCCACATCATTGGCGACAGCGACGGCAATGGCACCGGCGACGGCGTCAAGATCGTCTCGGCTGCCGGTCAGTCAGCGACATTTTCCAACGAGCCTGACGCTACGATCACCGGCGTCATCGGTTTTCATTCCGAAGCCGGCAATGAAACACTGATCAATGGCGGCACCATCACCGGGACAGGCGGCACGTCCATCGATCTCGGGACCGGCGACGACACGCTGAGCATTCTTCCAAGTTCGATCCTGATCGGGCTGATCGACATGGGCGCCGGCTCGAATGTGCTGAATGTCGCCAATGGGCTGAACCTCGCAGCGACGTTTACCGGGGCGGTACCCGGCACGATCAACACGAATGGCGCTCCGCTGATCATCAACGGGAACCAGGTGCTGGTCATCGATGCCAGCGGATTTACCGGTGCCGGCCTCTATCTCGGTGACCTCACCACATCCATCTTCAATGCGGTCGACGGCAACGCCGGTGGTGGTCCCGCTAGCCCGCTGACGACAGCGGCGCTCGGTTACGGCGAGGCTCCAAACATCCCTGCCGGTCCTTCGATCCATGTTTGGGCCACCGGAATTGGCGGTTATTCCGAAGCTTACGCGAGCGGTACCTCGGTTGATCACAAGCATGGATTTGGCGGCGCGATCGCGGGTATTGAGAGGCGCATGTCAGGCGCGGCTTTTGGCTTCTTCGGCGGCGGCGCGCAATCGCGCATCGCAACCAGTACAAATGCGCAGGACACCGATGTAACGACGGTGCTGGGTGGTGTTTATTACAAACGCGATTCCGGCAGTCACTGGCTGAATATGATCTTGTCCGGCGGCTGGTCGGGGCATAATTTCCAGCGCCGTATTGCAAACAATCTGGCACCCACCGGAATCGAATTCGCCGATAGCGACTTCAACGGATTTTTTCTGGCCCCGGCGCTCACCATCGGCGTGCCCATCCCGAACACCGCAGCGACGGCCAGCCTGAGGGTCAATTATGCCGGCCTGTTTCTGGGCTCCTACAGCGAAACCGGGGCAAGCAGTTCACTGTCCTTCTCTGGACGCGAAATCCATATTGCCGGCGCGCGGGCGCAGCTTGCCATGCCGGTCGCGACCCATTTCCAGAACGGTGCAACCACACTGTTGCAGGCCAGGATCGGGGCGGACGGTCAGTTCAGCATTGCTTCAGATTCGGTGAACGCCGCGATCGGAGCAGGCTCTGTTCGATTTTCGGCGGGCGAGATCGACCGTATCAGCGGGTTTTTCGGTGCGGATCTGAGCCACACGACTTCGGATGGGCGCAACGAATTCAGGGCTTCGTTCGAAGCGCTGACCACGTTTGACGGCAGTTACAATGTCAACGGGCAACTGAAGGCCATCCATCGGTTCTGATCAGAAACCTTCAGTCAGTATCCGATCGCCATGCCGTCCTTGCGTGGATCGGATGCGCCGGACAGCACGCCGTTTTCGCGGTCGATCCAGATCGCCTGGCCACCGCCTATGGGGCTTTCGGCCGACGCAAGCTGATGGCCGAGTGCTTCCAGACCGGCTCGGGTTTCAGCCGGGATTCCTGTTTCCACATCCACCGGGCCTGCGGTTGTCGGAAACAGCCGTGGACAATCGATGGCTTCTTGGAGATCCATGCCATATTCAAACAGATTGTGCAGCAGGTGGACGTGGCCGAAAGGCTGATATTGTCCGCCCATGACACCGAACGGCATGACCGCCAGCCCGCCCTTCATCAGCATGCCGGGAATGATGGTATGAAGCGGCCGCTTGCCGGGTGCGATGCAATTGGCGTGACCGGGTTCAAGCACAAAACCCGCGCCGCGATTTTGCAGCACCACTCCGGATTTCGGTGCAACCAGGCCACTGCCGAATTTCCAGAATGTCGAATTGATGAAGCTGACGGCATTCAGATCCCGGTCTACGACCGTTATGTAGACCGTACTCTGATGGTCCGGAAAATCCGACGGCAGCGGACCCATAGCCCTGCCTTCGTCAATGCGGGAACGGTATTCTGAAGCGCGTTCTTCGGACAACCACTCATCGATCGAAACATCCGCCATGCGCGGATCCGCCAGCAACCTATCCCTGTCGCGGTAGGCCAGACGCGCCGCTTCGATTTCCAGATGCAGGCGCTCGACCGACAGCGGTTCCATCTGATCCAGACCCAGGCCGTCCAGAATGTTCAGCATCTGCAGCGCGACAATGCCCTGGCCATTGGGCGGGCATTCGTGAACCTGATAACCGCGATAGCTGGTGCTGATCGGGCTGACGTACTCCCCTTTGTGTTCTGCGAAATCGTCAAGCTGGTGCAGACCGCCGAGTGTGTTGAGGTGACTGACAATATCTTCGGCAACTGCGCCAACGTAAAACGCATCACGGCCCCTGTCCGCGATTGCCTGAAGCGTGTCAGCCAGTTCGGGTTGTCGGTGACGGGTCCCGATTCCGGGGACTTCTCCTCCAGGCAGAAATATTCTGGCCGCAGTCGGATCCCGCTGCAGTTTTGCAGCGGCCGCATGAAAATCGTGATTCACCCTGTGATGGATCGGATAACCATCGCGTGCATGCCGGATGGCCGGTGCCAATGCGGCACCAAGATCGATTGTGCCGTGGTCGCTCAGCAATTGCTGCCAGGCGTCGATGGCACCTGGAACTGTCACCGAGTGCGGAGACACTTCATCGATACGGTCAATGCCCTGTTCTGCGAACCACGACTGTTCGGCACGCATTGGCGCGGCACCCGATCCGTTAAAGGCGATCACACCGCCGCTGGCCGGCGCATAGAGGCAAAAACAATCGCCGCCAATGCCGGTAGACTGCGGCTCGACCACACATTGAACGGCCGATGCCGTCACCGCCGCATCCATGGCGTTGCCACCGGATTGCAATACATTGATGGCGGCGATGGTCGACAGGGGATGCGATGTCGCTGCCATGCCGTTGACTGCATGGACCGTAGAGCGGCCGGGCAGATCCAGGTTGCGCATCGGATTTTCCTAGGGTTTGTTTGGTATCAGCGGTTTGTTCCGGTTCCCGGGCCTCCCGGAGACAACACCGTCTTGTACAAAAGCGGCGCCATGAAGACCACCAGGGTGATGCGCACGACATGGGAAACCGAGACATAGACAATATCCTGCCCCATCGCCAGCGCAAGCAGGCTCATTTCGGTCAGTCCGCCTGGTGAAAATGCCAGGAAAGACTGCCTGATATCTGCTCCGGTCAGGAAGGTGATCATCTGCGCGAAAGCAACCGCAACGGCAATCATCATCACCGCGGCACCGACCCCGTACATGAGATCGCCGGCGATTTCGCGCGATGGCACCTTGGCGAAACGGCAGCCGATAATCGTGCCGATGACCAGTTGCGCAACGATCACCAGCAGCGTCGGAGGGGCTGACTCAATCAGTCCGGACAGATGTGCGAGCGCACTCAGCACCATCGGTCCGAGCATGAACGCGGCCGGCAGGTTGAGCCGGCGCGCCGCAAATATTCCGGCCACAGCACAGGCGAGGAGAACCAACGCTTCGATGACCGGAACATCAATCAGGGCAATATACGCCCGGTCGGTAACACCGACCGAAACATCAAGCACGGAATCGTAAAAGAGCACGACAAATGTCACGATGATCAATATGCGGCTGGCATGGGCGAGTGCAATCCGCCGTTCGTTTCCGCCGGCGTCTGTCCCCATGATCAGCATCTCGCTGAGGCCGCCCGGCATTCCGGAAAAGACCGCAGTCGCGTGATCATAACGCGCTACAAACCGGTAGAAACAAAAACTTAGACCGGAACAACAAACGACAAACAACGGCAAGGCGATCATTGTCGCAAGCCAGTCCGCCGCGCGTTCCAGAATCTCCGGATGGAAACCCGAACCCAGCATGACACCAATGACCGGGATCACCAATGGCCGCATCCGGATCGGCG
>JAJFHT010000183.1 GCA_021775495.1 Hyphomicrobiales bacterium
CACCGGGCTGTTGAATTGCCCCAGCAGAAGCAGCAGAATGTTTGGCGCGCGATGTTTGCGAAGTATATTCGGTCCGTGGCGTGTGAGACGTCTCTGCGCTTCTGCGGCTGTTATACCGGTCGTCGTTTCGGTCCCGAGGGCCGATGAAACCTCCTCGATCGACACGGTGTGCGGCGCAGTCGAACTGTCTGCGGCGGTTGTTTCTTTGTGTTGCATCGTGTCTGTTTCGACTGACTGTGGTTGAACTGCCGGCGAGCGGCGGTGATCGTATTTTTTTTGGTACGTACCGGGATGAGACCTGCTCCAGGATTTGCCGTACTCTGAAGGCGATTTTCCGGCCATGATCCTTGTCAAATGCCTCTCCAGAGTGTTTGCAGTTGGGATGTAGATTGCAGAACCGGCAACCGAGCCTTGCGGATATGAGTCAAAACGACAAAAAACTCGAAACGGACGCATCCCAGGCGTCAAAGCTCACGGCGCTGCTGGATGCCGCGATCGATGGCATCATCACCATCCGTCAGGACGGAATAATCGAATCCGTAAACACAGCGGCGGCGAAACTGTTCCAGTATCCCGTCGACGAATTTGTTGGTCGCAATGTAAACTTCCTGATGCCTCAGCCGTTTCGCCGCGAGCATGACGGTTACATGCGCAGCTATCGCGAAACCGGCGAGCGCAAGATCGTAGGCATTGGCCGCGAAGTTGTCGGTCAGCGCAAGGATGGTTCGGTTTTTCCGATGCACCTCGCTGTGGGCGAATTCGAAGTTGACGGAGAGGTTTTCTTCACCGGGATCGTTCACGATCTGAGTATGCGTAAAAGCGCCGAACAGGCGCTGCGACAGGCGCTGAAAATGGAGGCGATCGGTCAGCTGACCGGCGGTGTCGCCCATGATTTCAACAATCTGCTGACGGTGATCATGGGCAATCTGGAACTGCTTGAGATGCGATTGACCGATGAAGCCCAGCGCGAACTGATCAAAGAGGCGCAGGAGGCGGCAGATATGGGCGCCCGCCTGACCAACCGGCTCCTGGCCTTTGCCCGGCGTAGCCAGCTTGAGCCAAAACCCGTCGACCTGAACGCCATGGTTCTGAACTTGACGGATATGCTTCAGCGCACGCTGGGTGGGGCGGTCAGTCTGAATTCAGCGCTAAGTACGGAGCTCTGGCCGATTCTGGCCGATCCGGGGCAGCTGGAAAACGCGATCATCAATCTTGCAGTCAATTCCCGTGACGCGATGCCGGGAGGGGGCAAGCTGTTGCTGGAAACCGGCAATGTCACCTTTGACGAACATGATGTCGGCATGGAAACCGTGCCTGTGCCGGGCGACTATGTCCGCCTGTCGATCACCGATACCGGTGAAGGCATGCCGGAGCAGGTTCGCAAAAAGGCGTTCGAACCATTTTTCACGACCAAGGAAACCGGCAAGGGAACAGGTCTCGGACTGTCGATGGTTTATGGGTTTACCAAACAGTCGGGCGGCTATGCGGCGGTTTATAGCGAGCTGGACAAGGGAACAACGATCAACCTGTATCTTCCGCGTCACACAACAGGCAGAGACGAGATTTCAGGTGCCGATGACACGGCTCACATGCCAGCTGGAAATGGCGAACTCATTCTTGCCGTCGAGGACGATCTCCGGGTTCGCCGCCTGACAATTACCCGATTAAGGGCGCTTGGGTACCGTGTCCTGGAGGCAACGGACGGCGCTGCTGCGCTGGAATTGCTCGAAACAGAATCGGATATCGATCTGGTCTTCACCGATCTTGTCATGCCCGGCGGTATTTCCGGTTATGACCTTGCCGAACAGGTGCGCCAGCGCTGGCCCGACATTCGTGTGCTGTTGACGTCGGGTTATGCGGAGGAAGTCATCAACGGTGAAAAACTGACGGCTAAGAACCTGCATTTATTGCGTAAACCCTATCGCCAGTCGGACCTGGCCCGTTCAGTGCGCCAGGTGATGGAAGAGTAAAAAGATCAATCAGTTTCGATCGACCTCGGCGGTGAAATTGTAACCGAGACCGCGCACCGTTTTCAGATATCTCGGATTTTTCGGATCAGCTTCAATTTTTTTCCTGAGGCGAGCAATCTGATTGTCGATGCTGCGGTCATTGGCATTCCAGTGCTGCCCCTTGAGCAAATCCATCAGCTGATCACGGGTGAGGACGCGATTGGGCCGTTGCACAAAGACTTCCAGCAATTGCAGTTCTGAAGTGGTGAGATCACAAGGGTTGCCATCAGGATTTTGCAGTTCAAGCCTGGTGAAATCCGCAACCCATCCATCGAAACTGTATCGCTCAGCCGCCTTTTGTTCCGTCGCCTTCAGTGTTTGCGATGTGGCGTGGCTGCGTCTAAGAACGGAGCGGACGCGAGCCAGCACCTCGCGAACATGAAACGGTTTGGCGATATAGTCGTCGGCTCCAAGTTCGAGGCCGACAACCCGATCGACCATGTCTCCCTTACCCGTTACCATGATGATCGGTACATCGCACCGTTCGCGCACGTCGCGGGCCACTGTAAGCCCGTCATCCCGTCCCAAATTCAGATCAAGCGTTATCAGGCTGAAATCCTGCTCCGCAAGCTGACTGATAACCTCCTCACGGCTTTCCGCTTCGCTGACCAAATAGCCCTCCGGCTCGAAACAGCGTCGCAGCAACAGCCGGATTTTCGGATCGTCATCGACGATCAGGATATGGGCAGAACATTCAAGGGCATTCATATATTCGAGACCCAGAGGTTTTTGAATGATGATTTCACGCAGTTGAAAAAGAGGCGGTCAGGTCGTTTCCAATGATGCTGTTACATTCTGGTACATTTTGATACACAACGACCATCGGCCCGTTACATGAATAGATCAAGTTCTCCTCGATAGAAAAGAGAGGAGTTCGTCATGCACGCTCAGACCGCAACGCAACTTTCCACCCCTGTTCCAGATCAACAGGCCGGATGGATGGAGGGCACGTCACATGCCCAGCACCTGGTCAAGCTGTCACACAATGAACCGCTTTTTTACGACGGTGATGAGGCGGACTTCATCTATGAAGTGGTTGAGGGATTGATCATCTCCTACAACATTTTGCCGGACGGTCGCCGTCAGGTTCTCGGATTTTCCTATCCTGGAGACATAGTCGGTCTGAGCCATGATGGAATTCATCACCATTGCTCCAGTGCTGGCGGTGCGGCAAAGGTGCGCAGCATGCCACGCGGGATGCTTATGCGGGTTGCCCGGGAACGGCCGGAAATAGCAGCAAAACTTCTTGTCTGCGCGACCAGTCAGCTCAGCAGGGTGCAGGACCATTTTGTGCTTCTCGGATGCAAATGCGCGCAGGAAAAAGTGGCTTCGTTTCTGCTTGAGCTGGCAAAAAGATATACAAACGAAGGAGACAGATCCGTTACCTTCGAGCTGCCGGTCAAGCGTTCCGACATTGCCGACTATCTCGGGACCACCATCGAGACCGTTAGCCGCCAGCTGACCAAGCTGAGAACCGCCGGTGTGATTGATCTGCCTCAAACCTCGGTGGTGCATGTCCGGGATATGATTGCACTCGGGCAATTGGCCGAGGTCGACGACAGCACATTCTAGCGCTGGTTGGCCGCCGTGGCCGATACAGCATCAATGGTGGGTCGTACATTGGATGAATACAGAAAACCCAGGGTCGCCATCGGGGCATTTGGGAATTCCAGTGCCCTTTGCCGATGTATCACAGAACTGGTTGGTAGAAATCCGGCGTCAGTTGCATTGTTCGTCCTGACCCCGGGCGAATCCGAAAGCATTGAACTCAAGAAAATCTGTGCGTTGCGGCTCTCTGCTCCGGTCAGGAAGCAGGTGCAGCTCATCGCAGCCGGCCAGGAAGTGTCACCCGATCCGGAACGACAGGATAACAACCCCGGCTCAACCAGCAGATTGCTGGAGCCTGAAACGGTTTCGAATTATGCCAGGTGGCTCGATCAAAGATCGACGCGTCAGCTGGAAGAAGTCGTTGCGGTCGGCAACCACCTTCTTTTTGTTCAGGTCAGCAATGCGTCGCAGGAGACCGATGCCTTCAAAAGTCTAAGCAATCACTGCACCGGCGTGGTTCGACTGCACGATCTACCGGTGCAATAGTTCCCCATCCCTTTCTCGAACGGTTC
>JAJFHT010000184.1 GCA_021775495.1 Hyphomicrobiales bacterium
TCCAGTTCGCCATGGCGGCGGCGCCGTCGCGGATAAATCCCTTGGTGCCCAGAGCTATCAGGTGGTGAATCCCTTTTTCGAGGATGTCAAAGACAGCCGGATCACGCAGCGCCGCCAAATCCACCGGATCTTCCGCGTGAAAGGTGTTGTAGAACTTGTCGATGCCCTTTTTCAAATAGACCGAAATCGCGATCCGGGTGATCATCTCCATCACCACCGGCGCATGCCTGGTGGCAATTGCCGCCATCCGCGTCATGGCGTTCATGCCGTCCAGATGTGCGTTCTCGTCGACCGGAATGCCGGCGCCTATCAATAGCATTCCCTGAAGTCGGTTGCTGATCCTTCCGGCCAAGCGGTAGGCGTGACTGACACCACCCTGATGCGCTACGAGATGGACGGTGCCGATATCAAAATGGTCAAGCAAGGTAATGCTGTCATCGACCACTGTCCGGTCGAATTCAGTACCCGGCAGCGGATGACTTGTCTGTCCAAAGCCTGGTCGCGAGGGCGCCAGCAGCCTGATATTGTGGTGGAACAATCCCTCAACGAACGCGGGCTGGAAAAATGGTCCCTGAAGAAGACTGTGAACGAAAAGAACCGGATAGCCGTCGTCGGGTCCAAAAACCCGAAACTCGACCATCCGGCCGTCGGATGTTTCCAGAAGGTTTCCGTCCACGGCATCAGTCTTGCCGGTCGTAACCGGCCGATCCGGCGTCGGTTCCGACAGTTCCGTCAGATAGGCCATCGCCGTGGCCATCTGCAGGACATCACTCATTTTTTCAAAGCCGGTCTTGCGCAGGATTGCCTTGGACTGGCTCTTGACGGTTTCCAATGATCTGCCGCGCGCCGCAGCAATTTCCTGCTGGCTTTGGCCGCCCAGAAGCCCGATCAGAATGTCGGCTTCCGCCCTGGTCAGGCCAAAGGGCTCTCTGGTGAAGATGTCTGATTTCAGCTGCCAATCGACAAAGGACAATGAGAGGCCCAGATGTTTCCCCTTGCCGGATTCATCGTCGAGCACCGCGCAGCAGCCGACCTGCATCTCCCCGCTGTCTTCCAGTGTCAGCCGGACGACCCGCTCCTGCTCGTCAATCCCAGTGTGCAGCTTTGCCAGCAACCGTTCCAATGACCGTGTCGACGTCCGGTCCAGCCGCAGCTTTTCCAGTGCGCAAGGAAACTGTGTGCCGCACAGCAATTCTGCGGCGCGGTTGCCCATGATGATTGAACCCGACCGGTCCAGTATCAATTGTGCATAAGATGCATCGGCGAGTTTTCGGAATTTGCCGGTCTTGTCGTCCGATGAATTCAATATCCGTTCAAGCCGTTCGACATGCCGCTGCAGTGACGGGTCGTCATACATGTGCCGTGGAATATCGCGCGCCATACTGCGGCTGCCAGCAAGAAAGTAGGCGTTTGCAGCATCCATCAGCGGATCGAAATCATCCTGTCGTTCAGACGTTTCATAGGCCTGATCAAGAAGAGACAGCAATCGGCTGCGATCGTCCTGCCGTTTCATCAAATACTCGTCCGGTTTGCCGATTGGATCAGTCGTGTGGATTTGGTTCAGGCGGGCAGCATAGGCGGTCGACGTCCGTCTGACCAGAATTTGTCGGCATGAAATCAAGCCCTTAAAGGCCAGCGGTGTCTGTTGGAGTGTTCCTGAAAGATCACCCTTGCCAACGCAATCTCCATATGCATAAAATGAACAACGTATCCAGTATGTGGATATTTTGGAGGTGCAGATGGGCGTCAGGATCGCGATCGATACCGGTGGCACATTTACCGATGTCGTTGCCATTGACGAGGCAACCGGGGCCATGCAGGCGGTCAAGACACCGTCGACGCCGAGCGATCCCAGTATCGGATTGCTCAATGGTGTTGAACGGGTTTTCGCGGATGGCGACGGTGATCCGTCCGATATGACAATGCTGCTGCACGGTTCGACCGTGGCGACAAATGCCGTGCTGGAGCACAAGTTCGCCGGGCTGGGGCTGGTGGTGACAAAGGGATTTCGCCATCTGATCGAGATCGCCCGGCAGTCGGTTCCAGACGGATATGGCAATTCCTTCTTCTGGGTTAAGCCGCCACGGCTTGTGCCACTCGACCTGGTGCGTGAAGTGCCTGGGCGAATGAAGTTTGACGGTTCGGAACTGGAGGCGATCAACGAGGCCGAAACGCTGAAGGCGGTCGGCGAACTGGTTGAGGACGGCGTGACCTGCATCGCTGTCTGTCTGCTGCATTCCTATGCCAATGACGCGCATGAAAAGAAAATCGGCGCGCTGATCAGCAAACACTTTCCGGATGTCTTCGTATCGTTGTCCAGCGTGGTCCTGCCTGAATACCGTGAATATGAACGGGCCATGACGACGCTGATCGACGTCCTGGTGAAACCCTATTGCAAGACATATCTGCAGAGCGCGGCGGACGAGTTGCGGCAGCAGTCCGGTGACATGCCGTTCCTGATCATGCAGTCGAACGGCGGCGTGGTGAAACACTCGACCGCCGGTGAACGTCCGGTGACGATGTTGTTGTCAGGTCCGGCGGCGGGAATTCTGGGCGCGATCCATATGGCCAAGCTGGCCGGTTATGACGATATCCTGACCAGCGATGTTGGCGGTACGTCGACCGATGTATCGATCATCGAAAACCAGACCCCGATGTACACGTCGGCATCGATGGTCGAGAACTATCCGGTCAAGACCCCGATGCTGGATATCGTCACGGTCGGATCGGGCGGTGGGTCGATTGCGTGGACCGATCCATATGGCAACCTCAAGGTCGGGCCACAGAGCGCGGGCGCCGATCCCGGGCCGATCTGCTACGGCAAGGGCGGCACCCAGCCGACCGTCACTGACGCGGCTATTGTCCTGGGACGTCTGCCGACCGCGCTGATCGGTGGTGAGATTCAGCTCGACCTTGCCTCGGCGCAAAAGGCCTATGCCGCGCTGGGAAAACAGCATGGCATGTCGGCGGAAGAGGTCGCCTCCGGTGTCCTGGAGATATCGGCCGTCAATCAGGTTTTCGGCATCCGCCAGGTAACAACGACGCGCGGCCGCGATCCGGGCAAATACGCCATGGTTGCCTTTGGTGGCGCTGGTGGACTGTTCGCGACGGAAGTTGCGGACTTCCTCGGCATAAAGACGATCATATCGCCGCCCAATCCGGGCAATCTTTGCGCATTGGGCCTGCATGTATCGGATGTGCGACGGGATTATATCCGCACGATGGTACGGCGGCAGTCCACGGCAAACGTGCAGGAAATCACCGACAATTGGGATGAACTGGCGCGTGAGGGTATTGCCGACATCAGGGCCGAAGGCATTGCCGAGGACAAGATCCGACTCGTCCACGTTGCCGACGTCCGCTATTTCGGCGAGGGGCATGAGGTACAGGTTACGATTCCGCAGGACATCGAAGGCGAAGCCGCGATCGAGTACATGTGGAAGCAGTTCCACGAGGTGCACGACCAGACCTTCGGATTTCACTACGAAGGCGAGCAGGACGTGGAACTGGTCAATCTGCGGATACAGGCGGTCGGCGAACAGCACCGTCCGGAGATCGGCATGGACTCGGTGGGCGGGACCACGGCGAAACCGGCAAGTTCCAGAAAGGCGTACTGGAAGGATACCGGCTGGGTCGACTGCCCGATATTCGACCGGACATCCCTTGCAGTTGATCAACTGGTCGAGGGGCCGGCAGTGATTGAGGAATACGGTTCGACAGTCGTTGTGCCAACCGGTTGGAGCGCCAAGGCGGATGTCTACGGCAATCTTATTTTGAACGTTGCCGGAGGAGTTGCGAAATGACGATGCATCAACGCGCGTCCAAACTCGGACCAATCGAGCTTGAAGTCATCCACGGCACCATCCGGGCGGCCGAACTCGAAATTGAAGCGGCGGTGGAGCGCACCGCGCGCTCGCCGATGATCCGGGACCAGCACGACTACCGTGTTGCCCTGTTCGACGCCAAGGGCCGCAAGCTTACCGGCCGTTCCTACTCGGCGATCGTTGAGCCGGTTTTTGAATATTTCGGCGAAGACCAGATCAACCCCGGCGATGTGTTTTTCTGGAACGATCCCTACAATTCCTGCGGCGGGATCGGCCATGTGCCGGATCTGTGCACGACGGTGCCGATATTCCACGGTGACCGACTGATTGGATTTTCGCAGGTCTTCGGCCACCACGACGACATCGGCGGTTCGGTGCCCGGCAGCCTTCCGGTTCATGCGACAGACAGCTGGATGGAAGGCGTGCTGATCCCGCCGATCAAACTTTACGATGCCGGTGTGCTCAATGAGGCGGCGTTCAAGATCATTGTCCGCAACTCGCGCCTGTCGGAGCATCTGGCCGGCGATCTCGACGCCGAAATCGGTGCGGCGAAACTCGGATCACGGCGGATCGTGGCGCTTGCCGAACGATACGGAGTGGAGACACTGGAATCGGCGTTCGAACAGATCCTCAAAAACACCGCGGAAATATTCCGTCGCGAAATCTTCCCCAAGATCAAGGACGGTACTTATCATTTCGAGGATCACATCGAGGCCGACGGGGTAGACGAGCCGCGTCTGCATACATTGCGACTGACCATGACAAAGACGCCGGAAAAGATCATCCTGGATTTCAATGGCACCGATCCGGAAGCCAAAGGCCCGATCAACTGGTCGCTGGATGAGGTCGAAGGACGCTACTTCCGCAAATGGCTGGCACCGGTATTGCGCTCGCTGGCCGAGTCTCCCGAGCGTGCGGCGGAAATCGATTCCAACGAGGGCGTGCTTGACGTCATCGAGGTGAAATTTCCGGAAAAAGGCACGCTGATCACGCCGACATTCGGCAAGCCGACCGGCATGCGGTTTTTCCTGATGCTGCGCTCACTGGGCAGTTTTGCCGCATGCCTGTCCAAGGCCTCCGGCGGCAAGATGCCTGCCGATCACGAGACCATCCGCATCTGGGGCCTGACCGGCGGCAGGAGCCAGGAAGACTTTTATCTCTTCCGTGAAGTGCTTGGTGGCGGTGGGCCGGGGCGGCCGTGGGCCGATGGGTCGGATGTTGTCCATATCGTGCCCAACTCACGAAACCTGCCGGCTGAGTTCACCGAGACACGTTATCCGATCATGGTGGAAAAGCTGGCTCTGAAACAGGATTCCGGCGGTGCCGGTTTCCGTCGCGGCGGATTCGGTTACGACAAGCAGATGAAGGCGCTCGGCGAATGCCGGCTGATTTCCAATGCCGACCGGTCGATCCTTGGTTGTTACGGTGTCAATGGTGGCAAAGCGGGAATGAGTTATCAGGTGTCCGTGCTTGACGGTCCGGGCGACGAAACGGTGCATCCGGGCATGTGCGATACCGTGACCGTGCCGCAAGATGTATCGGTACGTGTGGTCACAACCGGCGGCGGTGGATGGGGCGATCCGTTCGACCGCGAAGTCGACAAGGTGGTTTACGACCTGCAATGCGAACTGATTTCCGAGGGTTCCGCGCGGGATGATTACGGGGTTGTCGCACATCTTGACGGGCGCAAATGGCACGCCGACATACCGGCCACCGAAAAGCACCGGGCGGAACTGAAAGCGAAACGCGGCGGATTGCCGATGTTTGATCGTGGCAGCGCCTATGAAGAGATGAAAAAGACGGGCAAGGTGTCCTTCCCGGACAATTGGACCGACCCCGATCAGGGATGGAATGCGGTCTGACGGTTCGATCCAAGTCCTGCCCGGAGCAATCACATGAAAATCAGCGAGTCTTTCACTGTGGACAAGTCCAGGGACGCCGTCTGGGCGCTGTTTCAGGACGTTCCGGCGCTGGCCGAGTGCATGCCGGGCGCAACGCTGACGGAAGACAAGGGTGACGGTACATATGCAGGACAGGTCGCTATCAAACTCGGGCCGTTCACGGCTTCTTTCGAAGGCGAGGCCCGTCATACTCCCGATGAAGCGGCACATAGCGGCCATGTCGAAGGCAAGGGGATCGACAAGCGCGGTGGCTCGCGATCGCGCATGACTATGGACTATGCGCTCAACGGTGACGGCGAGCGCACCGAAGTAAATGTTGATGCGGACGTGCAATTGTCCGGACCGATCGCGCAGTTCGGACGGATTGGCGTGATCGAGGAAACGGCCAAGCTGCTGATCGGACAGTTTGTGGGCAATATCGAAACGCGCCTCGGTGTGGCGAGCGATCCTCAACCGGATGAGGCGGCGCCTGCCGAACCGAAGCCGGCACCGGCCGAGGCGGCGAATTCGCTCAACGGGCTTGCATTGCTGCGAATGCTGATCGGCCGCTATTTCAGGAAGATTTTCGGCGGCGGTTGAGCCGGCTCGAACGGGAAAGGATGATAGGCATGGAACATCGGATGTCGTTCATGACGCAGATGGAAGTGGGTGAGGCGATCGGGCGCAAGTGTCCGGTGATCATACCTACCGGCGCGACTGAAGCGCACGGGCCTCATATGCCGACCGACACCGATACTCACCAGGCCGAGTATATCGCTCTGAAGTTGGCCGAGCGTCTCGATGCCCTGGTGGCGCCGCCGGTCGCCTACGGAATCTCGAAAACCTTCGAACACTTCCCCGGAACAATTTCACTGTCGATCCCGACCTATCAGACGATGATGTTCGAGATCGGTGCGGCGCTGGTCGGGCAGGGCTTCGAACATCTGATTTTCTTAAACGGCAACCGGCCGAGCGGCACTGCCAATGATCAGGTGGCACGGTTGCTGGTCGACGAACTGGATGACAAACATGATTTCAAGGTATCCGCCGTCAGCTACTGGGAACCGGCAGCGGATAAGATTCATGCCATTCGAAAATCAGTGCCAGGCGGCATGGGACATGCCGGCGAACTGGAAACTTCGTTCCAGCTCGCAACACGACCGGAACTGGTCAAGATGGATCGACTGAAAGGCGCCCATTATGGTCCGGTCGGTTGGGACCTTGTCGCCCCGAGCAATCCGACTCGGACCTATATGAAACGGCCGCGACCGGCGGTTGGCCATGCCGCGATTTTCGGCGACCCGACCAAGGCTTCGGCGGAGATGGGTCAGGCGTCAATCGACGCCGTGGTGGATGCGCTGGAAGAGACGTTTGCCAATCTACGCGGCTCCTATGAGGAACTGGATTGAGATTGCTGACAAACTGATCCGGATCATCGCTGTTTCGCGAGTTCTGGTGATGGCTTGCAAAAGGTGTTTGAAAATTGTCGAAGCAATATCACATAAAATGTGCTCCGGGTGATGTTGCGGACTGTGTGCTGCTGCCGGGCGACCCCGCCCGGGTTGAGGTTATCGCCAGTCATTGGGACGAAGCACACAGGGTGGCCGGAAATCGCGAGTATGTGACTTATACCGGTGTCTACAAAGGTGCCCCGATTACCTGCATGAGCACCGGGATCGGCTGTCCTTCGACCGCGATCGGAATGGAAGAGCTTGCGCGATGCGGCGCCAAAACCTTTCTCAGGGTGGGCACATGTGGGACATTTCAGGACCGGGTGAAGGTCGGAGACCTTGCGATCTTTGATTCCGCCATTCGCGAAGATGGGGCATCGAAGGCCTATGCGCCGATTGAGTTTCCGGCCGTTGCCAGTGTTGACGTGGTGAATGCATGCGTTCAGGCCGCCGACGGTCTGGGCTTTACGGCGCATGTCGGAACAACACGCTCAGCCGATACTTTTTACGCCTCGCACCCCACGCCTGGGTCATCTTTTGGCGGTTATTGGCAGGCTGACTGGAAACATCGGTTTGAAAATCTGCAGCGAATGAACGTCATCGCCGCGGAAATGGAGGCGAGTGTGATATTCGTCCTGGCACGGATCTGGGGGCTTCGCGCCGGCGGAGTCTCGGTTGTGCTCGACAACATGATGAAGCTGCACGAGGAAGCGGATGAATTTGATCCGGAAGCCCAACTTGATCACAGCGGCGAAAATATCCGAAAACTTGCTCTGACCGGGAGCGAGGCCGTGCGGCTTCTCCATGAGTCAGCTTGAGGTGATTTTTTTTAGGAATGAAGGTCCGGCAACCGGCACGGTTGCCGCAGGTAACCTGAACAGGAATTGATTGTTCTACGACTGCCCGGGCCGCCAGCCGAGTTCGAGCGAGATCGTGTGGGTCATCAGCGACAGGTGTTCCTGCAATTCCTCGATCACGGCCTTGTTCGCCGCAATCTTCTTCAAAAACACAAAGCAGACGCAGGCCACCACAGTACCGGACGAGTTTAAAATCGGCGCCGCAATCGAACCGGTAAATGGCTGAACGTCGGCCAGCGTAAATGCCATTCCGCTGGATCGGACTTCTGCCAGTTTCTCGCGCAAGGCATCCGGATCGGTAATTGTCTGTGGTGTCAGCGCCTCCAGATTCTGGCTCAAGTAGCGGTCGATGAATTCGGGTGATTCATTAGCCAGCAGGACCCAGCCCTTGGAGCCGGCATGCAGCGGAATGTGATAACCGTACTGGGCTTTCGAGATCGGATGGGGCTGCCGCTTCTCGGCGTGGGTGACGACGGCAAAATCACCAATGCGCTCGACGATCTGAACGTCGACATTCTTGATGTCACTTTCCCGAGCAAGATATGAGATCGAGGCATTCATAGCCTTGTTATTGGCAAGATAGGCCGAACCGATGTGCCACATTCTCGGACCGATCTCGTATCGGCTGGTTTCCGGATCGCGATAGATGAACTGGGCCTTTTCCAGTTTCTTGATGGTCCGGTGGACGGTGGCCCAGGGAAGATCAAGCTCGTTGGTGACGTCGACCACCCGACTTGGCCGCGCGGCAATCAGTTCGAGTACCGCAAAGGAACGTTCCATCCCCGGCAGGGGTTTCCCCGATGACAATTTCCCGGCTGGGGCTTGTGATGTGGCGTCTGGTTTCGCGTTCATTTCAGACTTTTTCTTACGAATATTGAGCCGATGGTATTGCGGCAAACTTGCACATAATTGATATCATATCCAATATCAGGATGTTTTTCGACACCTGCCACGACCTGCTCAGGGAACAGGAAAGCTCATGCACAACTCGATCTGGGCGTTGTCGGCCTGTGACGTCGTCGACAAATTGCAGGCCAAGTTGCTGGCTCCGGGCGAGGTGCTTGAATCACTGTCGCAAAGAATTGCAACAGTCAATCCGGTCGTCAACGCTTTGCCGACACTCTGTCTGGAGCGCGCTTATTCGGTCTGCGAGGAACAGGCCAGATCCGGCGGGTCGCTGCCGGCACCGTTGTACGGATTGCCGATACCGATCAAGGATTCCTACGAAGTCGACGGTGTGCGCACCACTTGGGGATCGCTGGCGTTCAAGGACCACATCGCCACAAGGTCGGATTTGGCCGTTACATCGATTGAGCGGTCCGGGGGCACAGTCTACGCCAAGTCGAATACGCCGGAATTCGAAGCCGGAGCCAGCACGTTCAACGAGGTTTTTGGGCGGACATTGAACCCCTGGAACACCAGCCGTTCGGCTGCAGGCTCTTCCGGCGGTGCAGCTGTCGCTGTTGCAACCGGTATGGCGTTCATCGCTCAGGGATCGGATTTCGCCTGCTCTTTACGCTATCCGGCCTCGTTTTGCGGAATTGTCGGATTGCGTCCGACACCGGGGATTGTCCCACAAGGGCCGAACAATCTGCCTTATCAGGTTCTGTCGGTCATCGGACCGTTGGGCCGCAACGTTGCCGATACCGGTCTTGGTCTTGATGCCATGGCAGGGTTCGATCCCGGCGATCCGCTGACGCGGCCCATGGCAGCTTCAAACTATCGCGGTGCGGCACAGAACCCACGCCAGCCGGAACGGATCGCCTGGTCAGCCGATCTTGGTGTTGCCACCGTATCCCGGCAGATCAGGCAGATCGTCGGTGCAGCGGTCAGTAAGATCGCACAGGCCGGATGCCCGGTCGAAGAAGCGGATCCGGATCTCGCCGCCTGTCATGATGCGTTTCGGCCTCTGAGGGCCTTTCAATTCTCCGCCATGCGGGCAAATCTGCTGGATACCGCCCGGGACAAGCTGAAGCCGGAAGTGGTGTGGAATATCGAGCAAGGGCTGAAACTGACGGCAGACGATCTGATGCGGGCTGAACATCAGCGCGCCGGCTTGCGACGATCGATGCTGGAGTTTCTGCAGATCCACGGATTCCTGGTAACACCGACCGCGCCGGTCGCGCCGAACCCGGCCGAAGACCGATATGTCAGCGAGATCGAGGGCGTGGCGATGGAAACCTATCTTGACTGGCTGGTGCTCGGATATGCTGTCACCATCACCGGTTGTCCGGTAATTTCGATACCGTGCGGTTTCACTGATGACCGGCTGCCGGTCGGGCTTCAGATCGTAGGGCCGCCGCACAGCGAGGCGAGGCTACTTGAAGTGGCGGCCTGGTTTGAACAGGTGCTCGGCTGCAACCTTTCACAACCCATCGACCCGATCGTCGAACAGGGCGCTTACACCGGGGCGTGACAGACCGCCTCGATATTGTTGCCATCAGGATCCCGAACAAATGCACCATAGTAGTTCGCATGGTAGTGCGGCCTGATACCAGGACCGCCATTGTCGGTGCCACCGGATTCAAGTGCGGCCCGGTAGAAGGCATCGACTGCATCGCGGGATCCCGCCGCAAACGCAATGTGAATGTCTGTCGCAACCGGTCCGCCTTCCCCGATCCAGAAAAACGGCTTGCCTGCCGTGCCGAAGCCGGCATGCGCTCCTGCACCGGTCTGTTCCGCGGTGACTTCAATGACCGGTGTAATCCCGAGTGGCTTCAATGCCGCCGCATAAAATGCCCTCGATCGCTCCAGATCGGAAACGGTAAATCCGGTGTGGTCTATCATGTCGAATCCTGTTGTTGATCTGCCTGATTATTGCTGTGAAGCGGGCGGGAGACAAGGCGGCGGAATTTGTCCCTGTTGACAGGGTTTGAATTGCGCTCCTATACTCAAATTTAGATATTGTATCCATTATGTGGATATGACAGAGTAAGTACAGCAGGGCAGGCGTGGCCGGGATTCAATGCAGAATCGCCGAGAAAATCGGTGTTTTGAGGGATCCGAACCGGTGCCGGCCTATGCTTCGGGAGGGCGATCGATGAAGCCATCACTGTTCGAATACAGCGCACCGAGTTCGGTGGCCGAAGCGATTGAAGCGCTGAGCGGTGATCCTGGGGCGATGATCCTTGCCGGCGGACAAAGCCTTGTGCCGGCTATGAACCTCCGTCTCGCCAGTCCAACCCGGCTTGTCGATCTGCGTAATGTTTCCGGCTTGGGCGAAACCGTCATCGAAGACGGGATTATCCGCGTCGGTGCCATGGTGAGGCACCGCGACATCGAACTCAATGATGCGGTTCATCAGGCAAATCCGCTTATCCGTGAAGCGATGAAGTATGTTGCGCATGTGCCGATCCGCAATCGCGGAACGGTGGTCGGCAGCCTATGCCACGCCGATGCCGCCGCCGAAATGCCACTGGTTCTGCTGGTCACGGGTGGATCCGTTACAGCGGAAGGCCCAGGCGGGCGCCGTGACATCGCGGCGGCTGATTTTTTCCAGTTTCACATGACGACGACACGTGCTGCCGATGAATTGATCGTCCACGCCAATATTCCCGGTTTGCCCAAGGGGGCCGGCTACGCATTCGAAGAATTCTCCCGCCGCCATGGCGACTATGCCATTGCGGCTGTTGCCGTCATCGTGCAACGCGGTTCAGACGGGACGGTGGATGCCGCCAGCGTCGGAGCCTGCGGTGTCGGGTCCAAACCGGTTCGGCTGTCGGCGGTCGAAGAGGCGATCACCGGCACCAAAATGTCGGCTGACGATATCAAAACCGCGGCTCAGTCCTCCCAAGACTATGTCAGCGCTCCCGACGACATGCACGCAACAACGGCGTACCGGCGGCACCTTCTGGTGAATCTGGTTCGGCGCGCGCTGTCGTCGGCCGAACAAACGCCAGCGTCCTGAATTGGGTAAATGGCAATGAAGGATTTCCGTTGATGAAACCGCGCAAACACAGCATTCCGCAAAGCTCCGCCGACCCCAAAGTCATGGTGCGAATGACGATCAACGGCGAAGAGGTCGAGCGCGAGGTCAGTGTCCGGATGCTGTTGTCGGATTTCATCCGCCATGAAATCGGCCTGACCGGCACGCATGTTGGCTGCGAGCACGGCATTTGCGGTGCCTGCACCGTGATGATCGACGGCCGCTCAGGACGCTCCTGCCTGACCTTCGCGGTCCAGGCTGATGGCGCTGATATCCGGACCATCGAATCCGTTGCCGGCGAGGACGGGGAATTGCATCCCATCCAGCAGGCCTTTCAGGAATGTCATGCGCTGCAATGCGGATACTGCACCCCGGGCATGATCATGAACGTGCTCAGCCATTTCGAGGCGGAAGAAGATCTCGATCTGACCGATACAGGGATACGTGAGTTGTTGTCGGGTAATCTGTGCCGGTGCACCGGATATGCCAACATTGTCAAAGCCGTACGTCAGGCCGCCGAATTGACCGGCCGGACCTGAGCGAGGGAGAAAGCCATGTCCACGCGCATGTTCGGTTCAAGGATCGACCGCAATATCGATCCGAAATACCTCAAGGGTGAGGGGGCATATGTCGATGATATTCCCCTGCCTGGAGCGCTGCATGCCGGTTTCGTCCGCAGCCCGTTCGCGAGAGCCAGGATCACATCGATCGATACCTCGATGGCCGAAGCGCATCCTGGCGTAGTCGCCGTCTACACTTGCGACAATATCGGCCGGCTTGATACCGAACTTCCATTGCTCATTCCGCACGAGTCGATGTCGGACGCGCGGACACAACGGCCATTGGCGCGCGACGATGTCTATTACGTCGGGCAGACGGTTGCGATGATCGTCGCGGTCGATCGCTACACGGCGGAAGATGCCGCGCTTCTGGTCGAGGTGGACTATGATCCGATGGATGTCGAGCTCGAACTTGAGGAAGCCATCAAGGCCGATGCACCCCTGGTTCACGCCACCCATCCGAACAATATTGCCGCGGATTTCGTTCAGGTCTGCGGCGACCCGGATTCCGGTTTTGCCGAGGCTGAGCATGTGACGCGTATCAGCATTCAGGTGGACCGCTCGACCGCGGCGGCAATGGAATGCCGTGCGGTTGCGGCCCGCTTTGACGGTGTCAGCGGCGAGCTTACCGTCTGGGACAGCACCCAGGCGCCGATCTCGGTGCGCGGCGGCCTGGCATCTATCCTGCAACTAGATGAAGACAAGGTACGGGTCATTGCTCCTGATGTCGGGGGCGGTTTCGGTCAGAAGGTTCTGTTGTTCTATCCCGACGAGTTGCTGGTTCCGTTCGCATCGATACAGTTGGGTTGTCCGGTTAAGTATATCGAGGACCGCCGCGAGAATTTCATCGGTTCGACCCAGGAACGCACACAGATCCATCACATCGAACTGCATGCCAAGAAAACCGGTGAGGTGGTCGCGCTGAAGGACTTTTTCCTGCACGATACCGGCGCCTTCATTCCTTACGGGATCGCGATACCGCAGGTGGCTTCGACGTCAATCGCCGGGCCGTACAAGATCCCCAATATTCATGTGCATTTTCAGGCGGTTTACACACCGACAGTTCCAATCACCCCCTATCGAGGTTGTGGCCGGCCGCAATCCTGTTTCGCTATCGAGCGGGCCATGGATCAGCTTGCCGACGATCTGGGGATGGACCGGTTTGAAATCCGCAGGATCAACCTGATTGGCGAAGAGCAGTTTCCCTACACCCGCGAGGGGCTGCTGTTTGCCGACGGGCTGCGGGTCAGCCTTGACAGCGGCCAGTATCACAGGGCGCTTGAAATGGCGCAT
>JAJFHT010000185.1 GCA_021775495.1 Hyphomicrobiales bacterium
AACATGATGGAGCAGGTGCTGGATGTCCCGACTCAGGAAGTCATCACCCGTGACAATGCCACTGTCGCGGTTGACGGTGTTGCTTTCTATCAGGTGCTCAACGCGCCGCAGGCGGCCTATCAGGTTGCCGGACTGGAAAACGCCATCCTCAACCTGACGATGACCAATATCCGGACCGTCATGGGTTCGATGGATCTCGATGAGCTACTGTCCAACCGCGATGCCATCAATGAGCGCCTGCTGAGAGTAGTTGACGAGGCTGTCAGTCCGTGGGGCATCAAGGTCACCCGTGTCGAGATCAAGGACATCAATCCGCCAAAAGATCTGGTCGAATCGATGGGTCGGCAGATGAAGGCCGAACGGGAAAAACGTGCTGAAATCCTGGAGGCCGAAGGCCGCAAACAGGCCCAGGTGCTTGAGGCCGAAGGTCGGCGCGAAGCTGCCTTTCTGGATGCGGAAGCCCGCGAGCGTTCGGCCCAGGCCGAAGCCAAGGCAACCGACATGGTCTCCGAAGCCATCGGCAAGGGCGACATCCAGGCTATCAACTACTTCGTCGCACAGAAATACACCGAAGCCATGGCCACGATCGGCTCCTCCAGCAACAACAAGATCGTGCTGATGCCGCTCGAGGCGTCGTCGTTGATCGGTTCCCTTGGCGGAATCGGAGCAATCGCCAAGGAGGTTTTCGGCCCGGACGGCTCTTCGCCAAACACACCGCGATCACGGGTTCCAAGGCGCGGTGATTCGGGCCGCGACGGTGCGTGATCGATGATTGAGCGGATTTTCAGCGAACTCGGCCCCTGGAACTGGATGATCCTGGGTTTTGCGTTGCTGGCGCTGGAAATTGTCATTCCCGGCGTGTTTCTGCTTTGGATCGGTGTTGCCGCGATTGTCACCGGTGCCTTGTCCCTTGCCCTGTGGGAAGTCGGATTCTGGGTCTGGCAGACACAGGTTTTGGTCTTTCTGGCGCTATCGCTGTTATCGGCCATCGTCGGCAAGAGAATCATGACCGGCACGGGCGGCGACACGGACGAACCATTGCTCAACCGCCGCGGCGAACAGATGATCGGTCGCACCGCGACGCTGGAAGAGGCCATCAGCGAAGGTTATGGGCGTATTCGCATCGGCGACACGCTGTGGCGCGTCAAGGGCTCCGATGTCCCCGCCGGCAACCGCGTACGGGTGATCGCGGTGGAAGGCGGCGACCTGGTGGTCGAGGCGGAACAAATGATTTCCGGTGCTTCGCCCAGGGAACGGTAATCGGTTTACGCGGCGCCGATCCGCAGCAAATCGTGCAAGTGAACGATTCCAACCGGTCGGTTGTCCTCCGTCACCATGATATTTGTTATCGCCGATGAATTGACGATCTGAAGGGCCGTCGCGGCCAGCGTGTCGGGCGATATCGTTTTCGGATCGACCGTCATGACTTCATCGACGGACATGGCAAGAAGATCGGAGTCAATATGGCGCCGCAAGTCGCCATCGGTCACAAGTCCGGCCAGCGATCCGTCATCGGCGACAATGCCGACGCAGCCGAAACCTTTTTGCGAAATTTCCAGGATCGCGTCGCGCATTCCGGTGCCGCTGCCGATCAGAGGCAGCCGGTCGCCGGTGTGCATGACATCGCCGATCTTGGTCAGACTGGCGCCCAGCTGGCCGCCCGGATGGAAGGTTCTAAAATTATCGGCGGTAAAGCCGCGAGCTTCCAGAAGCGCGATTGCAAGTGCATCACCCATGACCAGCATCATCAATGTCGATGTCGTCGGTGCAAGCCCGTGCGGACAGGCTTCGTTCGCCTTAGGCACGCACAACACGATGTCCGCTTCACGCGCAAGCGCCGAATCATCGCCGGACGTAATCGCAATCAGCGGGATCGAAAAGCGCTTGGAATAGGCGACAATGCCTTTCAACTCCCTGGTTTCGCCCGACCAGGACATGGCAATGATCAGATCATCCTTGGCAATCATGCCGAGATCACCGTGGTTTGCCTCCACCGGATGGACAAAGAAGGCGGGCGTTCCGGTCGAGGCCAGGGTGGCGGCAATCTTGGAGCCTATATGGCCGCTTTTTCCGACGCCGGTAACGATTACCCGGCCCGCAATTTCGCGAAGCGCGTTGATGCTTTGTGCAAATGGCCCGGCAAGTCCATTGTCCAGCGCACGGGCAAGCTCGGCAAGCCCCGCCTGTTCGGTAACCACCGTCCTGACCGCTGAGTCTATCGCCGATCTGTCATCAGCCATTTGGATAATTTCTGTGCCATGCATCGCCAAAGCGATTAGCGCTTCTGCCGGGCTGTGTCCAACTTTGTTTGCACGGATGCCGAATTCCGTTTTCAACCATCCATTAACCATCCCTGTTTACACTTCGGTAAAGAATAGAAGCCCTTGCTTTTTAGCGTCAGACAGGTGGTGATGTCACGATACCATCCCGGCAGTTTCTCCGCGTCCCGCGGTGCGAACCGGACCAGGCTCGGCCTTGTTGCCGGGGTCACCGGTCTGTTGCTGTGCGGAACCGCCAATGCGCAGGAGACCAGCGGTTTACGGGGGGCGGTCGAAGAACGCGCCACCACCGGGAGCCTTCTGCAAAGGTCCGACCTTGCGGACCGGAGCACGCAGCCGGAATCACAGCAACAGCAAGGCATTCCGAGCCCGCGATACCGGCCGGAAAGTACTGGTGCACTTACCGACCAGGCGCTCGACGACGCCCTCGGGGTGGAACCTCCGGCCGATGACATGAACGTCGGCGAATCCGGCGCCGGCAGACAAAACTCCACCAGATCGAGGCGATCCTCAAGCCGCGCCCGCAACAGGCGGAGCGTCAGTGACGCTCGCAGGACTGAAGACGCATCGCAGGAAATGGCGGCTGACGGTAACGATCCGGCCGCACCGGACCCGACGACGACCGCAACGATCCGGGCGGCCACAATCGATTCGCTCGACGAGGAGCGCAATCAGGCAGCCGATCGCCAAAATGAGCGCATCGACGCGATCGAAGGGGCCGACCCTGTCGATGAGGACGATCCTTATGCACCGGTCGGTATCCGCGCCGGCACATTCATCCTGCGCCCTTCCCTCGAACAGGGTTTCGAATACAGCAGCAATGCGGACTCCAGCACCAACGGCGACGAGGCGGTGTTCTCCGAAACCACCCTGCGGCTGGAAGGCGAATCCGACTGGTCGCGCCATTCAGCAAATTTCAGCGCCTTCGGAATTTTCCGCAAGACCATTTCGGGCGCGGATTTCACCGAACCGGAAGCTGGTATCGATGCTGATCTGATCTTCGACCTCATCAATGACTGGCGTGTGCTGGCCAGCGGCGGCTACCAGGTGGCGCGCGAATCCGCCACCGCACCGGTCGATTTCACCGGCACCACAAACCGGCCGCTGGCGCATGAGCTGGTCGGCAGTCTGGGTGTGGAAAAAACCGCTGGCCGCTTTTTGTTCCGGCTAACCGGCGAAGCCGATCGGCTGTTCTATGGTGACGCCGAGCTGTCGACCGGCGGAACCGCAACCCAGAGCGACCGCAACCAGACCCTGGCGACGATTGCATTGCGTGCCGGATACGAAGTGGCGCCGGCTATCATCCCGTTTGTGGAAATCGAAGCAGGACGGCGTCTTTATGACGAGACCTTCGACCGCAACGGTTTCCAGCGTTCATCCAAGCGCCTCGGCCTGCGCGCCGGCGCGGCCATTGATCTTCAGGAAAAACTGACCGGTGAACTCTCCGCCGGCTGGGTTCAGGAAGACAGCGACGATGCCCGGCTTGGCACAATTTCAGGTGCAACCATCGACGGCAACCTGACATGGTCGCCCTCCCGCAGAACCGCGGTCTCCCTGCTGGCATCGACGACGGTGGAGGGCACCACCACCGCCGGCGCGAACGGGTCGGTGCTCTATAACGGTTCGGTGGGAATCTCGCATCAGATCAGAGCTAATCTGACCGGTAACGCCGCTTTTGGTGCCGCATGGCGCGATTTTTCCGGCAGCAATGCCCACGACCTGACCTTGAGCGCTGAGCTTGGGTTCACCTATTGGCTGAATCGCAGCCTCGGCATCGTTGGACGTGCACGGCATGAAACGGTGACCAGCAGCGACGCGAACAGCGAGTACAAAACCAACAGCGCCTATCTCGGAATGCGCTGGCAACGCTGAACCAGACCCTTTCCCGGTTAGCTTCTAGATCAGCGCGGCTTGCTGCGCCGTTCCATCGGCTTCGTCGACTCCAGCAGATCTTCGATCACTTTGACAATATTGGGGTAGATGTCGGGCCGCCACAGGGCGAAAGCGACATTGGCTTCTACAAATCCTTCGCGGGAACCGCAATCGAATGTTCGGCCGCGATAATGAAAACCGTAGAAAGCCTGATCGGTCATCAATTTCAGCATTGCATCGGTCAGTTGGATTTCACCCCCGGCGCCGCGCTCCTGCGCTTCAAGCAGCGGAAAAATCTCAGGCTGCAGAATATAGCGGCCATTGATGTATAGATTTGACGGTGCCGTGCCGTGCGGTGGTTTTTCCACCATGCCGGTTATCTCAAAACCGGAATGCGCTTCGTCTCCGCGGCCGACGACGCCGTATTTATGGGTCTCCTCCGGATCGCATTCCTGAACCGCAACAATGTTACTGCCGGTATGCTGGTAGAGTTCCACCATATCCTTCAGGCAGCCATTTTCCGACTGCATGATCATGTCGGGCAACAGCAATGCAAACGGTTCATCCCCTACAAGTTCACGGGCGCACCAGACGGCGTGCCCAAGGCCCAGCGGCACCTGTTGCCGGGTGAAGCTGGTCTGACCTGGTTTCGGCTGAGTTTCGCGTAAAAGGTCAAGCTGATCATTCTTCCCGCGCTCGGCCAGGGTATTGTAGAGCTCGAACTGGACGTCGAAATAGTCCTCGATCACGGTTTTGTTTCGGCCCGTGACGAAAATGAAATGTTCTATGCCGGCATCGCGCGCCTCGTCCATTACATACTGGATCACCGGTCGGTCGACGACCGTCAGCATTTCCTTTGGTATGGTCTTGGTTGCCGGGAGGAACCGGGTTCCCAGTCCTGCGACAGGGAAAACAGCCTTGCGAACCTTTTTCATGTGCCCTTGTGCCCTTTTGAGATACCGTCGGACGTAACAGTCTTTGACATGTTGGCGCCGAATTTGAAAAATACAGACTGATTTGGTGGCCCGAATATCTGGCCGCCTCGATTCGAAACACTATTTCTGCTCAAGGTAAACCGAATCCTAAACTCCATTGGTATTAAGTAGCGGCAAACGGATTTCATTGGAGATAAAGATGTTTTCTGGCTTTCTCACGCGCTTCACCGCTACGGTTCTCGCCGCCGCAACGGCTGTCCTGCTTTCCTTCGCTCTAATCCAGCCTGTCCTGGCTGACGCCGGCTTCAAGCGCTGGGTCAACGGTTTTCGCACCACTGCCGCCAAAAATGGCATCTCGCGAGCAACATTCAACAAGGCCTATCGCGGCGTTGACCGCCCTGATCCGGAGGTCCTGGAAAAAGCCCGGTACCAGCCCGAATTCAAGGCGCCGGTCTGGCAATATTTCGACAATCGCGTGCATGAGCAGTCGGTGGCCAATGGCCGTGTCATGAAACGCAAATGGAAACCCTGGCTCGACCGGATCGAGCGCAAATACGGTGTCGACCGCCATATTCTCCTGGCCATCTGGTCGATGGAGACGAATTACGGGGAAATCCTGAAAAACGACAAGGTCATGCGCAATGTCGTCCGGTCGCTCTCCACACTGGCCTATGCAGACCGCAGGCGCAAAAAATTTGCCCGGCGGCAGCTCCTTGCAGCTCTGAAAATTCTGCAGCGCGGTGACATTACCGTCGCCAATCTGACCGGTTCCTGGGCCGGCGCCATGGGGCACACACAATTCATCCCGACAAGCTATCAGGCTTATGCGGTGGACATCGACGGCAACGGACGGCGCGATATCTGGGGATCCATCCCCGATGCCCTGGCGACAGCGGCGAATCTGCTGCGAAAAAATGGCTGGAAAAAAGGCAAGACCTGGGGGTACGAGGTGAAGTTGCCCGGCGGTCGCAAATTTCCCGCCGGATCGATGAGCCTGTCGAAATGGCAGTCAATCGGCGTCAGCCGTGCCAACGGCAAAGCCTTCCCGCGAAAATCGGACCGCGCCGAACTGAAAGTACCGGGAGGACGTTCCGGCCCGGCATTTCTTGCACTGAAGAACTTTTTCGTTTTGAAACGCTACAACAATGCCGACAAATATGCCCTTGCGGTGGGTCTGCTGGCCGATGAGATCGCCGGTCACGGCGGGCTTGTGCGTGATTGGAGGCGGCCTTTCACAAAACTCAGCTTCGATGAAAAGGAAGAGTTGCAGGAGCGCCTCAAATCGCGGGGCTATTATGACGGAAAGATTGATGGCAAGATCGGCAATGGCTCACGCGGTGCCATCAAGGCGTTTCAGGCTCAGGCCGGCTTGACGCAGGACGGCCACCCAAGCAAAGAAGTGTTGAAAGTCCTGAGACGCCGCTGAAACGGGAGAGTATTGACGTGCCGGCACTAGTATCCCTATTTCGCCGTCTGGCTTGCATATTACTGGCGCTAGCGGTCTTTATGCCGGTTACCGTTATCGAAGCCCCGCCCGCCTTCGCGCAGGAAAGCACGACCGGTATCGGTAAGATTTTCCGCCGCCTGCGGGAACGGTTCCGTGAACCGGAAAAACGCGTCAAACGGAAGAAATCGCGCCGCAAATCCCGTCGCACGACCTCACGCAGAAGCAATCGGAAAAAGGCGGTCGCATCGGTACCTGCGGCCGAGGCCATTTCAAAACTGGAAAACGCCCGAACCGTGCTTGTAGTTGGTGATTTTCTGGCCGGCGGCTTGGCTGACGGGCTCGAAAAGGCATTTACCGCCTCGCCGGGAGTGCGCATTGAGGAACGGGCCAGCGGCTCTTCCGGTTTCGTGCGCAGCGACTTCTACAACTGGTCTGTCGAGATCGGACCAATCATCGATGAGGAAAAGCCGGCGGTCGTCGTAGTCATGCTCGGATCGAACGACCGGCAGAGCCTGTATATCGTCGACCGCAACGAACCGGTTCTTTCCGAAGCCTGGCTCAAGGAGTACGAAAAAAGGGTCATCGCCCTTGCCAATGCCGTCCGCAAGAAACGTATCCCTTTGGTCTGGGTCGGCATGCCGTCTTTCAAAAACCGTAAGTCGACCTCGGACATGCTTGCCTTCAATGACGTCTACCGGTCGATAACGGAACGCTCTAGCGGCCGATTCGTCGACATCTGGGACGGGTTCGTTAACGAAGAGGGCAAATTCTCCCGCTCGGGACCGGATATCAACGGCCAGACGGTCCGTTTGCGCGGCAGCGACGGCATCAACATGACCGCTGCCGGCAAACGCAAGATGGCGTTCTATGCCGAAAAACCATTGCGCAAACTTCTCGGAGCCGCCGCCGCACCGGATATCGGGGTCCTTGGACCGCAGAGTCTCCAGGCGGTCGGCGTCGGTCCGGATGCGAAAGGCAACCTGCCGGGACGGACCATCCCGATCGCCCTGACCGATCCGGCGCTTGATGGTGGATTAGAATTGCTTGGCGCACAGGACGAACAGCAGCAGCGGCAGGTTCGCCTGCCAAGCGAAAAACTTGCGATCGAGGGCATCGCATCCGAGCCAAAACCGGGAAGAGCGGACAATTTCTCCGAGGACACGCCAAAGCCTGCCACCAAAACTGTTCCGGAAACCGACAACTTGCCAACGACCGCCATTTATCCCTGACGCATTACCAACGATCGGATGAACCTGGCATTGAAGCCGTCCCAAGCTATGATCTAACCTTGAAAGTGTCTTTTGGTAGCCGGTAGAAAGTTAGGTGCATGGCTCAGTTTCGTTACATTGTAGACGATGTGGGGCATGCCGTTGACTTCTATGTTGACCGGCTGGGATTTGTTCTGGAGCAGCAATTCGGCCCGGCGATGGCGATCTTGAGAAGGGACGACCTTGAACTGTGGCTTGCCGGTCCGCCAGCCTCGGCATCCAAACCGATGCCTGATGGCTCGAGACCTGCCCCCGGCGGATGGAACCGCATTGTTGTTGTCGTGGAGGACCTTGAACACCTGACCAGGAATCTGAGGCAAGAGGGCGTCCGGTTCCGAAACGAAATTGTCGAAGGTCCGGGTGGCAAGCAGATCCTATGTTCCGATCCATCGGGAAACGTCGTCGAGCTGTTTGAGAGCGCCTAGGATTCCAGTCTGCTCAGGGGCTCGAAGCGGTCCCTCTGCGCCCGACATCAAGTCATCTGGATTGCAACTCTATCCGCGTCGGTGACCAGAGCGGTGGTTTGATCATCTTTTCTGAACGCACCAAGGTGGATATGGGCTATCAACCGTTTGTCGATGCGCGGTCGGGCCGTGAAACGGGTTTGATACCGAAATTCCCTTCAATCTGACCATGTGGTGAGCTAAAGCGATCAGATGTATTTTACTTCAGACAATTGGGCCGGCGTTCACCCCAAGATCGGCGAGAATCTCAGTCGCCACTCCGATGGTTTTGCCAAACCCTACGGTGCAAGCCCGCTCGATCGGGAAATCCAGGACAGGTTCAGCGAGATATTCGAGCGTGACGTCGCGGTGTTTTTTGTCGCCACCGGCACAGCGGCCAATGCCTTGGCAGTGACGGTATATGACCGTCCAGGCGGCGTTGCCCTTTGCCATGAGGAAGCACATTTGATCGCCGATGAATGCGGTGCACCGGAGTATTTCACGGGAGGCGGGCGGCTGCACTCGCTTCCGGGTCCGCTCGGCCGCATCGACACTGCTGACCTTGAAAGGCAATTGCAATGGTTTCCGAATGACGCCCTTCATGCCGGCCAACCGACAGTTGTCTCGCTGACCCAGACGACCGAGATCGGCACGCTGTACCAGATCGCCGACATTGCCCGGGTGTCGGCGATCTGCCGGGAACATGGTGTCGCACTTCATATGGATGGTGCGCGTTTTGCCAATGCCCTGGCCGCGCTTGATGCATCTCCCGCTGACATGACATGGCGTGCCGGAGTTGACGCCCTGTCCTTCGGGGCAACCAAAAATGGCTGCTGGTGCGCCGAGGCGCTGGTTTTGTTCGACCCCGACCAGGCACGGCAAATGCCGTTTCTGCGCAAGCGCGCCGGACAGCTCTTCTCCAAAAGCCGTTTTGTCTCGGCTCAGTTCGAAGCCTACCTGAAGGATGGTCTTTGGCTTGAGATCGCGGCACATTCGAATGATCGCGCCGGCGAACTTGCCCAGGTGGTATCGCAATCGAAACGCCTGCGGCTGGCATGGCAGCCGCAGGCCAATGAGGTTTTCGCCGTAGTTGACAGCAAAGACGCACAGGAACTTCGCGACAATGGGGTCCATTTTGCCGACTGGGTTCCGCCGTCCAGCATGGACAATAAACCCGGCAATCAGGAAATTCTGATCCGCATGGTCACGAGTTTCGCGACAACAGACGATGACATCAAAAAATTTGCCGCGCTTGTCGCCTGACACCGTTGGCATGATTTCATCAGGGTTCAACCTTCAGCCTGACTACAAAACCATGACTTCCCTAGAGCGTATCTGTTGAATTTCCGGGTCGGCCGACGCACGCGGTCCGCCAGTTCGGGTCCTGACTAGATCACTGCCGGAATAGATTGAAGCGTTTGATGGAGCCAAATCGGTTTACCGGCTAGACGCAAAGCGCAGCGCGATGCAACGCATCGGGCAAGCTTTGCAACGACGTCCGGTGAACCGATCTGGCCCACCGAAGGCCGGTTTTTCAGGCCCGCTGGACATCGTTAGGTTTTATTTGTGGTCGTAAAGACCACGGCATAAACCCTGCCTGGCCAGCAAACCCTAAAAGCCGGTAAAACGACTCAAGCTAACCAGGATGTGATCCAGCAATAATAAAAGCGGCACTTCCTGTTCGAAAGCGCCGCTTCTTTATGTCTTCAGCGATGTCGGTGCCGTCCTATTTCTTGACGGTTTCGGCCTCGATCTGCTTGGCGGCGCTCTTCGAAACCGGCGTGATTTCGATCTTGCGCGGTTTCATTTCTTCCGGAATTTCGCGTTTCAGATCGATGTGAAGCAAACCGTCCTTCAGCGCGGCGCCGCTGACTTCGACAAAGTCGGCCAGTTGGAAACGACGCTCAAAACTGCGGCTGGCG
>JAJFHT010000186.1 GCA_021775495.1 Hyphomicrobiales bacterium
CGTCGCGGTATTCCTTCGAAAACAACCCGGTCAGCGAGTCGCCGAACAATACTGTCGAGATCAGCATGATGATCAAAGCCAGCAGGAAGTTCGGCAATGCGAGTCCGAGATAGCTGACGAAACGGAGGGAATTGTTGGCGACAGCGTTATTCGAAGTCGCCGAGAGGATGCCGACTGGAACGGCGATCAGATATGCCGCTATCAGCGCAGCCAGGCAAATTGCCAGACTGATCCAGAATTTGTCACTCAACAGCTGATTGATATTGAGCCGCAAGATACAGCTGTCGCCGAATTCACCCTTGAAAAAGACGTTTCCAACCCAGCTTCCCCACCGGACAACAAAGGGGCGATCCAACCCGAGGCGGCGCTCCTCCGCCTCGATGTCATCAACCGTAATGTTGACGCCCTGGGTATTCTTGAAAGCGAGATAGCGCTCGGCACAGTTGCCGGGCACAAGTTCCATCAACGTGAAAACGATCAGCGAGACGGTCAGCAGCGTGAACAAGGCCATCACCGCTCGCATCAATGTAAACTGCAGGAACCGTCCCATCAGATTATGTTGCCCACTCCCGGCATCCGCGGATACCGCCGATCAAATTCTGTCCCCGAATTGTTGGCAGACCGGGCACCTGAATGCCCGGTCCGCATGTCGATCAGACCATGGTCCGGATATTACTCATCCAGGAACCACTGCTGCGGCCGGTATGGCAGAGTCCGGTAATACTCGTAGGAGGCTGTCTTGAACTCGACGAAATTCTTCAACGCGTTGCGATGATAAATTGGGTCGGGCGTCAGTGCCGTTCCGATGAAGATCAGATTTTCCGTCATGTTCTGAACCATGCGGGCGCCAATTTTGCCCACTTCCGGAGATCCCGGAGGTGTCGACTGAAACGCGTCAACATCGGCAATCAGTTGTTTGACGTATTCCGGTGGTTCGACGCCTTTTTCTCCCTTTGAGTCCACCCATTCGGCCCACAACACTCCGGTGCGGTGGCCGAAATAGTTCTCAAACGGCGGCACCCAAAGTTCGTTGTTGCCAAGGATAATTCCGAGCGGCTGTCCTTTTTCCCACATGCCGACATCGAGCGCGTTGGAAGATTGTGCGGAACGATACTCATCCGGCGTCACTTCCTTGACGGTTGTCTGAACGCCGACATTGGACCAGAACTGACCGACAAGCTCGACAACCTGACCGGCTATGCCCTGGGTCGCGAACTGCATATTCAGGACAATCTTGTCGCCATTTGGCAATTCGCGGAAACCATCACCGTCTTTGTCGACCATGCCGATTTCATCGAGCAGGGCTTTCGCACCTTCGGCATCGAAGTCTGTGGCGTAGGTTTTCCACTTTTCATCGACAAAATCAGGCACCGGAGAGAATCCGGTATACTGCGTGGGTACGCCCTGACCGAAATAGGCAACTTCATTCAGTTCATTGCGGTCGATCGCGATCGACATGGCACGACGGAAACGCAAATCACCAAAGACCTTGCGTTTCTCCGCATCTGCCGAGGTCACATTGAACGAAAATGCGTGCATTGCGATCTTCGGCTTCAGGTCGATGGTGTAGTTGCCCTTTTCCTGGTTCTCCAGCAGCAACGGTGCATCTGCGAGCTGTAGCGACTGAGCCTTGTAGTCGACTTCCGAGTTGACCAGTTTGAGGATACGAACCTCATTGTCATTGATATAGACTTCATCCTGCTCGTTAATATACGGCAGTTGATTGCCCGCCGTATCGACCATGAAGAAATACGGGTTCGCCACATAGTGACGGCCCTCGGTCGTATCGGAGATGGTGATGTAGCTCTCCAGCGTCGGCATGACGTCAGCGGGAAGCTTCGACACCCTGTCGGGGCTGTTCAGCAAAGGCGACGGTGTGTCGGTCCAGTCGGAATTGCCGAAATAGGCTTTGATCACGGCCAGACCGTTCTCAAAACCTGCCTCCTTGGCAAGCTTGTCCGCACCTGCGTTGATGTCGGGATGAAAGCGGCCGAGGAAATGTTTTGGCTGGAAGCCCTGTGCAAATGAAGTGGCAAAATGCGCCAGCAGGCCTGGTTTTGGTGCCGGAAGCAGGAATTTCACAGTTTGCGCATCGATGACTTCGACCTGCATCCTTTCGCCACCGACAAGCACGTAATCCTTGGCTTTCTCGATGATTTTGGTATCCAGCGAGAGGTTGTCGTACCAGAATTTTACATCCTCCGCCGTGAACGGCTGTCCATCGGACCATTTGTGTCCCTTGCGGAGAAAGAAGGTGAGTTCGGTATAACTGTCGTTCCAACTCCAATCCCTGGCGACCATCGGAACGATGGTTTGCAGGTCATCCGAATATCTGACGAGATTGACGTGCCGGGTCGACAGGAAGTCCGATGTGCCGGCCTCGGTTGCATTCGACAATGCGTCCAGTGTCCCGCCATATTTGCCGACCATTGCGTAAGGCGCGACGACCAGTGGTTCTTGCGGAAGCCGTTCTGCCAGCGGTGGCAGCGCCGGATTGCCTCTGATTTTTCCGTTAAGCTCTCCGGCTGCAGGATTTTCACTGAATGAAAGTGTGCAACTGGCGAGCGACTGGAACTCGGAAAGTTCATATTGCTGGGCGTATTTTCCAGCATTGACCCCCATTGAATCCGCGATCGTTACAGCTGGACAGTTCGCAAACGCGGCGCCTGCCAACACAAAATAGGCGGCCCCTGATAACAACAATTTTTTCAACTTGGTTCTCCCTTTTCCCATTCCGTTGATGCCCTATTGAAAGACATTCAGCGGTTCCAGTTTTGGATACTAAGCGCTGTTTGCCACAAGTTTCAATCGATCATTCCATCTGAAGTAGTTGAACTAACGTCTCTGTCAGTTCGGATTCGCGACGTTTATCGGTAGTATTGCACTTCGATCGATTTCGATTGACGTCAAGGCGCATAGTAACCTGTGATTACGCTTTGTTTTTAATATATTAGTCGATATTCCTCATCTTTCTGTTGCGTACAATCCAAAAGAATATTGCGCGTCATCTGACTCTCCATTCCTGGGTTCGTTTCAGCACCGCCTTTGAGGCCAGCAAATGGACAATTCGCGCAAATGCGTTGGTATAGAAAATCATCATCCCCATCGCCGCAGCCGGTGCGACATCTCCCGCGTCGTCCATGTTCAGAACGGCAACCGACGCCAGTGTTGTCTGCGATGAATACAGAAATACGACAGCCGACACTGTGGTCATCGCATTGACGAACAGATAGATCGAAATGTCCAGTATGGAGGGCAGGCAAACCGGTACCGTGACACGTGCGAAAAGCTTGTAGAACGGTGTTTTCAGCGATGCCGAGACAGACTCGAACTCGGTATCCATCTGTTTCAGCGCAGTGACCGCCGTCAGGTGCGAGACGGTGTAGAAATGGGTAATGGAACAAATGACAAGAATGGCCATTGTCCCGTAGATCGGATTGAGCGGATTGTCGGGATTGTTGAAGAAGAAGATATAGGCCAGACCCAACACCATTCCCGGAATGGCCATCGGCAGCATGGCGAGAAGCTGGAACAATGAGCGACCTGTCCTGAACCCTTGTGTTTTTTCGACCATATAGGCTCCAACGAACACAATCGCGGTACCGAAGAACGCCGTCAGCAGGCCGAGTTGGATCGAGTTGCGATAAGCATCCCATCCGCCACCATCCATGACATCGAAATTGTAGTTGCGAAGCGAAAAACTGAGATCATACGGCCAGAACTTAATCAGCGCCGCAAACTGGCAGACCCCCAGAATGATAATGATGAATGCGGCAATGAGTGTGCAATAGGCGAAGCTGATCCAGTCAAACCGCCGGTTCGGTTTGGGTTGGAACACAACGGAACGGGCGGAAAGCAGTGCTACCTGCTTTTTCTGCACTTGCCGGTCGATGGCGAACGCGACAATCGCCGGTATCAAGAGAACGACGGAAACGACCGCACCCATTTCAAAATTCTGCTGACCGATCACCTGCTTGTAGATGTCAACAGCAAGGACGTTATACTGCCCGCCAATGACCTTCGGCAGACCGAAGTCGGTGATGACGAGATTGAACACGACAAATGCCGCAGAAATCAATCCGTAACGGGCACCGGGAATGGTCACCGTCCAGAAGACCTTCCATGGACTTGCTCTCAACGAAGCTGCGGCCTCATAGAGCCTAGCGTCCGAGATCGCCAGCGCCGTGGTGATGATCATCAGGGCATGGGGAAATGTGAAAAAGACCGAACCGAATACGATTCCATAAGGGCCATATATACTCTCGCCCATCATCATCGATTTCAGCATGCCCTGATTGCCGAAGAGATAGACGAGCGCGATTCCTGGCAAGAGTGACGGTACAAGGATCGGCGCCATGGCAATCAGACGGAAGACACCTTTGTAGCGCATGCAACTGCGGCTCAGCGCGTAGGCAAAACCAAAGGCAAGAGTGACGGTGATGATCGTGCTGATGACCGAGACCATCAGCGAGTTGCGGATCGAATAGAACAGCGATGGCGTGGAGAAATAGGTCGTGAAATTGGCCAGTCCGCGGGATTTCACTGGCCGAACAACAACCCTCCTGAACGTGTTCGAGTCCGTTTCCTGCCATTCGGTTCCAACATACCGCTCCGAACCGATGAGAAACACCGCGTCACCCGATGTGCCGCGAATTCGGTAGCGCACCGGACTGCGGAAGCTGAATTCGGGGAACAGCTTTGTCAGGCCCAATCGCCCGTCAGAACTGGTCGCCAATTTTTCGTCCGGGATTGCTCCGGTCTTTGCATTCAACTGCTGCACGGAAACGGGCGGCGAACCGAACACACCCTGCTCGTCGCTGACCTGCAGTTCGTACTGGGTCAGATCAAAATGATAGGTCGAGAACGCTTTGGAGAGCATGGCGTAAAGTGGCAGCGCCAGCGTTACGATGAGATAGAGCGCGATCATCACCATGAAACCGCGCATCATTATATCGTCGCGCCCAAGCTTTGCCTTGACGGTCACTCCCGCCGGCATCTCCGATTGCGTTGTCGCTGCGATATCCAAACTCTGCCCCTAAGCCGGAAAAATCTTCAGGCGTTGACTAGGGATTTCGATCCTGATCGTTCCGCCTTCGACGACCGACAGCCGCCTTACGGCATTGATGGAGAAATCAGCGACCAACTCCTGCGCGCCGATGGCCGCATTACTCAACCGGATACGCCAGAACGAGCCGAGAAACTCCATCTCGTCAATCCGCGCGTCGATGGTGTTCTCGGGCTCTGCAAAATCTTTTTTTCTGCTTGATTTGCTGGCATCGCCAGTGTGAGGAATGATGTCTTCCGGGCGAATGGCAGCGACGACTTTCGTGTCAGATGCATGTTCGTGTTCACAGCATGCCAGCAACTGGTCACCGACCTGGACAGCACCGGTTTTGTTGCTGACACGGGCTTCGAGTTGGTTGGTTTCTCCGATGAAATCAGCAACGAACAGCGTTGCCGGTTCACGATAGATCTCAAGCGGCGTACCGACCTGTTCAATCACGCCGTGGTTCATCACGACAATCCGGTCCGCCATTGACAAGGCTTCTTCCTGGTCATGGGTGACCATGACGGTGGTAACGCCAAGCTTGCGCTGCAATTCCTTGACTTCGTGGCGCAAACGGACCCGCACCTTGGCATCGAGAGCCGAGAGGGGCTCATCCAGGAGCAGCAAACCCGGTGATGTCGCAATGGCTCGAGCAAGTGCAATCCGCTGCTGTTGTCCGCCTGAAAGCTGGGCCGGGTATTTTCGTCCCTGGTCCGGCAAGCCGACAAGCTCAAGCAACTCGGTAACCCGCTGCGTGATTGCCGATTTTGGCATCTTGGCGTTTTCGAGTCCGAACGCAATATTGCGGTCCACGGTCAGATTCGGGAACAGGGCATAGGACTGGAAAACGATGCCAAAATCGCGTTCAGCCGGAGGAAGATTTGAAATGTCACGCCCGGCCTGGTGAACTGTGCCGCGTGTCTGCAGGTCAAGTCCCGCGATCGCCCGGAGCAGTGTCGTCTTGCCGCAACCCGAGGGCCCGAGAAAACAGACGAATTCGCTCTCATTGATGTCGAGCGAAATCTCTTTCAGTGCCAGGAAGTCGCCATAGGACTTCCAGATATTGTCAATTCTCAGAAACGACTTAGCGCTATTGTCCATATATCTCACATATCCAACCGCTGCCTACGGTGCATCGAGACCATCTGCAGGGACGGGAATTTGTTTCAAAAGTCGAGGGCACCGCCTGTGAATGGCGGTGCCCTCGCGACCAAATGAGGTCAGCCTTTTGGTTCCGATTTGGAATCGTAGCGTTTTTGCCACTCCGCAAGAATTGCCTTGCGGTTGTTGGCGGCAAACTCGAAGTCATTGTCGATCATCTTTTCAAGCAGATTTGCCGGAAAATGTTCGACCGGCTTGGCAACTCCCGGGTAAGCAACAACCGCGTAGCCGGAATTGTACAGCTCATTGGCCTTCTTGGTCACGGTCCAGTCGACCAGCTTTTTCGCCGCATCCAGATCGTCGGTCCCCGCAACGATTGCCGTCGCTTCCATGTCCCAGCCAACTCCTTCGCTCGGAACTATGATCTCGATCGGTGCGCCGGCAGCTTTCGATTTGGCTCCACGAAACGCGAATGAGACGCCGATCGGGATTTCTCCTGCCGCCGCCAGTTTGCAAGGCTTCGAGCCGGAATGGGTGTAGCGAGCAATGTTTCCATGGAGAGCGTCCATGAATTGCCAACCGCCTTCTTCACCAAACATCTGCAACCAACTGGACACATCCAGGAATCCGGTTCCCGAAGAATTCGGATTGGGCATGATGACGTGACCTTTGTATTCCGGCTTGGTGAGATCCTTCCATGACGTCGGAGCGGTCAAACCAAGCTTTCCGCCCTCAACCGTATTGAAGCAGACAGAAGCAACCCACGCATCCATTCCGGTCCAGGCCGGCGGCGTGCTCTTGTCGACGAATTTCTTGTCCAAATTTTCAACACCGGCCGGAGCGTAGGCTTCAAGCATGCCTTCCGATTTCATCAACAGCAGCGAGGTCGCAGCCAGTCCCCAGATGACATCGGCTTGCGGGTTGTCTTTTTCAGCCAGCAATTTGGCTGTGACGATTCCGGTGGAGTCACGAACCCAGTTTATCTTGATATCCGGGTGATCAGCATTGAACGCGTCCGCATAACGCTTCAGGTCTTCGGCTTCGACGGCGGTGTAGACAGTCAGTTCCGCCGCAAATGCAGCCGAGGACATCAGTAGGCCAACGCCGACAGCCAATACGGATTTCTTGATGGTCATGTTTTTCTCTCTCCCATGTCAGTGGTGCGGCAACAGAGGGCTCCCATTGGTCCAGCGCTGTAAGCGAAGCCGGAATTCGGATTTCAATCTGCCATGCACCGGATTTCATAATGCTCGTTCATGACAGATAGATGAAATCTATTATTTTTATTGTGATATCGATTTTGTCGATCTCAAACATGAAAACTCAAGCAAAAACAGAGAGAACAACAACGCCGCACGCGACCAGCAATGCGGCAACAACGCGCAATTTCCACGGGCGTTCACCGAGTAGAACAACCCCCAGGAGCGCAGTAATGATGACGCTTGATTCCCTGACCGCCGATACGCTGCCAAGCGGAGCAAGTGTTTTTGCGAAGATGACGAGCCCGTAAGCACCCGCGGATAGCAAACCGCCGAGGATTCCTATGCGGTAAATCGACCGCTCCACTTCCTTCAGTTTCGCCCTCTCACGATAAAAGATGAATATCGCCACATATCCTTCAAATAAAAACAACCAGCCAATGTATCCCAACGCGCCTTCGGCCAGTCGAACCCCAATTCCGTCGACCACTGAATAGGACGCAATCATGAATCCGGTCACCAACGCTGCAGTCAGTGCCTTGCCGCCTGTGCGGCTCCATTCTACGCCCCAGGCCAGCAGAGATATCCCGAACGAAACAATCAGAATTCCCACCCATGCCGCCAGCGGCAGTTGTTCCCCGGCAAAAAAATACGCACCGAGCGCGACGAGTATCGGCGCAATCCCTCTTGCGACCGGGTACATCTGCGAAAGGTCACCAAGCCGATAGGACAACAGGAGAAAACCGTAATAGGCGAAATGAATCACGGTCGAAGCGGCAATGTAGGGCCAACTGGCAGACGCCGGCAGGGGAACCATGCAAATCAGTCCAAATCCGACCGCGACGTTGACCGCCGAGATTAGGCCAAGCACGATCATTCGCTCGCTTGTGCCTTTGATCAATGCATTCCAGCCTGCATGAAAAACCGCGGCGGTCAGGACAAGCACCATGGCGGTGGCAGTCATCTGCGGCTGCCAACCCACCCGAACCAACCGGTCATTGGTAAGTCACGCCGTATTCTTGCGATGTCAGGCGAGGGTCATTCGATTTTATCAATGCTGCCCTGCCCTCCAGCAACTCGAAGCAGCGCTCCAACACCTCTGACTCCAGACGTTGCATGGCCTCCCGGGTGTAAAAGGCAAGATGCGGAGTCAGAATCACATTTTCCATCTCGTAGAGCGGGCCAAGAGCATGGCCGGAACGCGAGAGCGGCTCCTGGCTGAAGACATCCAGCCCGGCGCCTGCCAGCACGCCACTTTGAAGTGCGCCCTGCAATGCTGTTTCATCAACAATCGCGCCCCGCGACACGTTGATCAGCATCGAAGATGGTTTCATAAGGCGCAGCTCGGTTTCACCGATTAAATGGTGCGTTTCACCATTCAAGACACAATGCACCGACACGAAATCTGCTTGACCGAGCATCCCATTGAGATCGGTTTTTTCAATTCCGGCACCGCGCATCTCCTCAGCAGACACGTGCGGATCAAAACCCAAAACCCTCATACCAAATCCGGCGCCGGACATGCGTGCCATGCTCTTGCCAATCTTGCCCGCTCCCACCAAACCAAGCGTCTTGCCGGCAAGGTCCGAACCGATCCAGTGCGCTGTCGGCCATATCCAGCCTTCCGATTGCATGGCCGAATGGATCGGCATCAGCTTTTTGGCAAGAGCGATCATTAGCGTGAACGCCGCTTCGGCTACTGTTTCCTCAGCATATTCCGGAATATTGACGACGGGAACTGACCGGGCCTTCGCCGCATCGATATCAATCGCATCGATGCCAACTCCATATTTGACGATGCCCTTGAGACGCGCGGCGCGATCGATCACCTTCGCCGGGATCGGCGTGTAGCACATCAATATCAGATCGGCATCTTCGGCAATTTCGGCGAGTTCCTCTTCGCTCACAGTTTCAGGGAGCAAGACAAGTTCGGCACCGGCATCGCGAAGCGCCTTGTCGATCTGAGGACATTCCAATTCGCAGTCTGTCCGAATGATCTTGAACTGCCTGCTCATAGCGCCCTACTCCTGCAACGCGATCATCAGTTTTTTCAAACGCCGAGTATCGACTCCTCGACAATGGTCAGCGCTTTATCGAGGTCTTCGCGCGAAATTGTCAGCGGTGGCGACAACGTCAGAACGCAGCCTTGCGAAATTTTGAAACTGAGGCCGGCATCAAGACAGCGATAATAGATTTTCTCGGCAAGTTCGTTGCCTTGAGCCCTGGTGTCGCGGTCGGAAACGATCTCGACTCCAAACATCAGTCCTCGGCCTCGAATATCGCCAACAATGCTCGATTTCTCCAGCAGGCCGCTCAGACGTTCCACTGCGTGTCTGCCCAGCGCCGCAGATTTCTCGACCAGGTTTTCGTCTTCGATGATTTCCAGCGTCGTCAGAGCCGCCCGGGCCGTTACCGGGTTTTTCTCGTGCGTATAGTGTCCAATGGCAAACTCACCACACACATCGAGATCCCGGTGAGCTATTGTTGCGGCAATCGGAAGGATTCCACCGCCCAACGCTTTTCCCAGAACGACGATATCCGGTGTCACATCATCATGCTCGAAGGCGAAAAACCGGCCGGTCTTGCCGAGGCCCGTCGGAATCTCATCGAAGATCAGCAAAGTTCCGTGCTTGTTGCAGGCCTGCCTGACCTGTTGCCAGAACCCCGGTGGCGGTACGTATGGCACGGCGCGCATCGGCTCCGCGATGACAGCGGCAACATCGCCCTCGCGCTCCAGCACATATTCGACCATCTTTGCACAAGCGAGCCCGCATACGTCCGGTCCGGTGTGATTGTAAGGACAGTGGTAACAGGCAAACGGTGCGACATGCTCCGCGCCGGGCAGTAGCGGTCCGGTAATGTGAGAGCGGAAGGTCGCCTCGCCGCCAACAGATGAGGCGCCAAATCCCGCGCCGTGAAAAGCGTCCCAGAAGGAGACTGTCTTGAATCGCCCGGTAGCCGCCCGGGCAATCTTCAACGCGACTTCATTGGCATCGGAGCCGCCGGTTGTGAACAGAACCTTGGACAGGCCGTCCGGCGCGATGTCTGCCAGTTTCTCGGCCAGCTCGACTGCCGGTTCATTTGTGAAGCGGCGCGGTGAAAAACAAAGATCGTCCAGTTGAGCCTTGATGGCGGCCACAAGCCGTGGGTGGCCGTAGCCGATATGATGCACGCTGTTGCCATGGAAATCCATGAACCGACGACCATCGAGATCCTCGATCCATATTCCCTCAGCCTTGGCGATAGTTGCTGCGCAAGGGCTGGAGAGACTTTGATGAAGGAAGGCGGCAGAGTCGCGTTCCAAAAGCGGTGCGGATTGCTCTCCGGCGCTGGTTTTGCGCCATTCGACCCCGGCTGTAGACCTGTTCGACTCGCCTTCGGTGTGCGTGAGAGCCACCCCGCAATCCTCTAGCGGATCGGCCAAGGTAGCGAATAGGTCTTCACATTGGTGAAGAACTTCATCGCCTCGACAACACCTTCCTTGACCCCATTGCCGGAATCCTTGATGCCGCCAAATGGTGACATTTCGATCCGATAGCCGGGCTGTTCCCAGATGTTCACCGTTCCGACGTTGAGACCGTCGATGAAGCTGGTGATGCGGTCGAGCTGGTTGGTGCAGACACCGGCTGACAGACCAAATGGGGTTGAATTGGAGATGGCCATAAGTTCCTGATCGTCATTCGGCACGCGAACGATCGGAATGACCGGTCCGAAGGTCTCCTCGAATACCAGTTCGCTGTTGTGCGGCACATGGTCGACGACGATCGGCGGCAGCAGGGCGCCGCTGCGGCCGGGATCGTACAGCACTTTGGCGCCCTGTTTTTCTGCGTCATAGACGCGGCTCTCAAATGTTTCTGCGGCTTCCTTGTGGATCACACATCCAAGCTGTGTTTCTGGATCGCGCGGATCACCGAATTTAATCTTTTTCGCGTTCTCAAGGATCATTGGAACAAGTTTGTCGGCGACGTCATGTTGAACAAGAATGCGCTTGATTGCCGTGCATCGCTGACCTGAATTCCCGGTTGCGCCGGCAACCGCAATCGTTGCCGCCTTCTTCAGATCGTCCTCGCTGAGATCGTTCAGCACGATCAAGGGATCATTGCCACCAAGTTCAAGCGCCGCACGTTTGTATCCGGCTTTTCCGGCAATCATTTTTCCGACCTTCACGCCGCCTGTGAAGGTGATGATGTCGATGTTTTCATTGACGATCATTTCATCGCCGATATCGGCGGGCCAACCGGTGACAATCTGGAACATTTCGGGCGGGAGGCCGGCCTCGTAAAGAATATCCGCCAGAGTGATTGCGGTCAGTGGGGTCAGTTCTGTCGGCTTGCATACCATGCAGTTGTTGGTGGCAATCGCCGGGGCGATCTTGTGTGCAACCATATTCAGCGGGTGATTGAATGGCGTTATCGCGGAGATCGCACGCACCGGCTCCCGCTTGGTGTAGATCTTCCGCTCCTTGCCGTTCGGCGTCAGGTCGCAGGAGAATATCTGACCATCGTCGAGGGTCGCCAGATGGCCGGCAAAGGTGAAGACGTCGTAGGAGCGGCCGGTCTCATAGAGCGCATGCTGATTGCAGATACCAAGTTCAAGCGTCAGAACTTCGGCGATTGCTTCACGCCGTTCAACGATCAGTTCTGCAGTCCGCAGCAGAATTTTCTGCCGTTCGTAGCGTGTCAGCTTTGGCTGATATTTGGCGGCGATCTCGAAGGCTTCAGCAGCGTGCTCTGCGGTCCCTGCTGGAACGGTTCCGATGACCTCATCGGTGTAGGGATACCGCACCTCCACCAGATCCGACGTGGTCACTTTGCGGCCACCAATGCGCATAGCGTCGTGGCGGACTTCAATTTTTGATGGAGACAACATATCGATCAACCAACGTCCTGTGTTTGCAGCGCCGCAGCCTTGGTAGCGTAGAAAAACGCATCGAAATTCCGTAACTCCGGCGCATTCGGAACATCATCAAGCTTGCGATTGATGATGAATGGTACGGCCTGTTCTGTCAGGCCGCCATGCGAGCGTAGCGGTTCTTTCAACGCGGCAAGATCATGCCTGTGTGCACTGGTGCCGATCGTCATATTTTCCGACGAGACGAGAACAATGTCACCGATCCTGTCCGGCGGCAATTCGAACCGCTCGCAAGCCGTTTCACGGTCGATCGCCACGTCAATCCCTGGAACGGCGGACAACCGTTGCAACATATCCTGACGATCGGCTCCGGCTGGCAGATAGGCTGTGGCGAACGACCCCAATGCGCCGTGATGTACGACATAGGGATCGGTGATCGGCAAGATCACCCGCGCAGCCTCAGTGCCCAGCCACTCGTCCAGCAGGTCCTGGACGTAAACCACTGCAGGAGAGCCATCGGCCAGATGTTTGGCTTTCATACCATGGTCGCCGGTGATGACGATCGCTGCTCCGGCGGCATCCAGTTCCGCCAGATACTTATCGAACATCTCATAAAACGCGTTGGCTTCGTCATCGCCGGGTTTGTATTTGTGCTGAACATAGTCAGTGGTGGTCAGGTACATGATATCGGGCCTGAGTGTCTTCAGCAGCTTGACGCCGGCGGCAAAAACAAATTCCGACAGTTCGGCCGAATACACTTCGGGAACCGGACGGCCAAGCCATTTTGAGGCGTTGTCGATACCGTGTTCGTCAAGGGTCGTGGTGTCGGACCGTTCCGCCGAGAAGCACATCGCGCGTCCGTCGTCGAATTTCAGGCCATGGCCAAGCAGCGCACGCAGTTTGTCCTTTGCCGTCACAACAGCGACCTTCATTCCGGCATCGTAGCAGGCCTGGAAGATCGTCGGCGCGCGAAGAAAACGCGGATCGTTCATCATCACTTCGGTGCCGGTGTCCGGGTCGAAGAGATAGTTGCCGCAAATACCATGAACCGCCGGTGGGCGCCCGGTCGCTATGGACAGGTTGTTGGGATTGGTAAAACTCGGAATAACACTGTGGGCAGTGCGTACGGTGCCATTTTCCCGAATCCTCTTGAGCGCCGGCATCAGGCCGGCGGAAATGGCAACATCCAGGTATTCCGGCTCGCAACCGTCAAGGCAAATGGCAATAGCCGGTACATTGGGACGCGCATAGTTCCGGTCGTTGACGGTGGTGGCGGAGGCGTTTTTCACGGCTGACATATCGTTCATGATATTCCTGGTATCTGGGGTTTAGGCGGCAAGTTTGGCGCGCTCGATGAGAGCGGATTCCGGAGGTGCTGCGGTCTCCACACCCATCTCGGCGAGGGATTGCCCGGCGGCTTTGACGACCTGGCTCATAACGGCATCATCCATGCGGCCGATGCAACCGACCCTGAAACTGTCAACAACGGTCAATTTGCCGGGATAGATGATGAAACCCTTGTGTTTCATCAGATCATAAAATCGGCCGAACTCGAAACTCGGGTGGGCCGGATTGAAAAACGTCACGATGATCGGTGACAGCCAACGGTCCTTCAACAAGGTCTCAAATCCGAGGTCGCGCATTCCGGCTACCAGCGTATCCCGATTTTTCTGGTATCGGACGCCGCGCCCTGCAACGCCTCCTTCCGCCTTGTGCAGGCGCAATGCTTCCATGAATGCCGCAACCGCATGGGTTGGCGGCGTGAACCGCCACTGGCCGGTCTTGTTCATATTGACCCATTGCGCGTGGGCATCGAGGCTCAGCGAGTGACTGTTCCCCTTTGCTGCAGCAAGCACATCGGTGCGCGCAATGATGAAGCCGAAACCTGGTACGCCCTCAATGCATTTGTTGGCGGAGGAAACGATTGCCTCATATTTCATTTCGGAAGCATTCAGCGGCAGTGCGCCAAACGCGCTCATCGAGTCGATCAGTAATTTGCGCCCGGCTGCGTGCACGGCATCGGATATTTCCCTGATCGGATTCAGGATACCCGAACTGGTTTCGCAATGGACGACCACGACGTGACTGATCGATGGATCGGCCGTCAATGCCTCGGTGACCTCCGGGCCGCGGGGCGGCAGATAATCTCCCTTGTCGATGACGACATGCGACCGCTCAAGATACTGAAGTGTCTGCACGATCCTTTGACCATAGGCTCCATTGACCAATACGAGTGTCTTGGAATCGCGCGGCAGAAACGAGCCGAGCATCGCCTCGACCACGAAAGTTCCGCTGCCCTGTATCGGCACACAGTCGAAATCCGCTGATCCGTCCGCCACCAGACCGACCAAATGTTTTCGCATTTCCGCAGTCATTGCCCTGAAATCGCGGTCCCAGGAACCCCAGTCTTTCAGCATTTCCCGTTTGACAGAGGCTGCGGTGGTCAACGGTCCCGGGGTCAACAGATAGGGCTCACCCATCACCGGCGGTCCGAAGTCGGACACTTGCCTGCTGTTTCCGTCATCTGACATGGGAGCATTTCCTTCTGTCGCCGGGGATGAAAAGCGATCCGAGCGGAAAGATAGGCACTCAAATATGCAGTGTAAAATCTATAATTCGGATCGTTCGATCGTTTTTATTTATGGCTCTCGACAACCAGCCGGGTCTCGAGCAACTGGCCGTTTCTGGACAGGATGGGCAAGGCAACCGATGCGAATAAAGAGTTGATTTCCTTGAGGCTTCTCATGGTTTCGAGATGAATGTCGCTTGACTCGATGCTGTCCTCCCTACCCGCCTTCAATCGTACAAGGTGGCGCTCATGGCTTTCCCGCTCGCGCCGCCGCATATGATCTTTTTCGACAATGAGCTGCCGTGCGGAATCGATATCCTCGGAGACCAGGACATTGAGTGCCAATTGCATATTAGCCATGACACGATCATGAAGATCCGTCAGTTCCTTCCAGCCATCGCTCGAAAACCGCAGTTTTTTCTTGTTTTTCTGCAGCACGAGATCGAGCAGATTCTTGGCAACAATGTCACCGGCCCGTTCAAGATTGATGGCAAAGCTGGTCAGTTCAATACCGCGTTCGGCGTCTTCGGAGCTTAGTTCCCCGCGATTCACTTCGGCGATATAGAGTTTGATATTGGTATGGGCTTCGTTGACCTGCAGGTCGAGCTCGCGGATCTTCTCGATCTCTTCGCGGTTTCCCGTTTCAAAAAACTCCATAACCGGCCGGATCATCACCTCGACGAGTTCGCTCATCCGCAGCAGTTCCCGCGTCGCGCTGGCCAATGCCAATCCCGGTTGTTTGATGACCCGACGATCAAGGGCGCTCTCGGGGCGGAGGAGCCGGCTTTCATCAACCGAAGCCGGTTCCGGCAGTAGTACACGAACAAGCCATTCCACCGGACCGATAAAAGGCAGACAAAGAACAAGCAGCGCCAGATTGAAGATCAGATGCATGTTGACCACCTGCCGCGTGGCGGTCGCTCCGATTTCGGAGAAAGGAAACTGGAAGATCTGCAAAGCCATCAGGGCGGCAAGAGCACCGACGCCGCGGAAAATGAGATTGCCAAGGGGCAAAAGCCGTGCCGTCCTATCATATCCGCGCGTCAGCCACACGGCAATCAGCCCGCCGCCGAGATTGGCGCCAAGGACCAGCGAAAGGCTTGCTTCCAGCGGTAAAATACCTTGTGCCGTGAACGCCGCAATCATCAAAATTGTGGCGACACTTGAATGAACGAGAAACGTCACGACGGCACCGGCGAAGAATGCCGTCAGATAGTCATCGGCCAGATAAGCGGCCAACAGAGGCATGAAACGATTTTCCTTCAAGGGAATGGTCGCTTCGCCGATCATCTTGAGCGAAAGGAGAATAAATGCGATGCCGAGGCAGATGCGACCGGTTTGTTTCACCGTCCGCGACTCGAATTTTAAAAACAGCCATCCGCCGGTCGCCAACAGCACCGGGATCAGCCAAGCCAGATCAAGCGACAGGAATTGAACAACGATCGCCGATCCGAAGTCGGCCCCGAGCAGCAAGGCAAGGCCGCCTGAAACCTGGATCAAACCGCTTGTCGCAAAGCCTGCGGCAAGCACTGCTGTCGCAGTTGAGCTCTGCAGCAATACAGCAATGACGGCTCCCACGCTCGCGCTCGACACCCTGCCCCGCGCCGGATCTGCAACCGCTCGTCGCAATCCTGGTCCGGACGCACGCTCCATTCCGGTCCGGACCATGCGGACGGAGTACAGCAACAGCATGATCGCCGCGAACATCTGCAGGAGGATCATCAATACATTCAATTCAGTCTGCTCCAGCGGTTGTTGTCGGCATTTATGCCGAGGATTTCCCAGGTGCGATATGTCGCGCTTACGCCGGCAAATATGAAATATTCACGTCAAAGGTGTCGAAATTCCCTGCCAATACGCAACACTCCATTGCATCACGCTATTTACATAACTCAAATCGTTAGATTTTATGCTGTCATAGAAACAACTGATATATTGGCGAGAACGGATGAGATATGTCCAACTGCGGGCTTTCCACTATGTGGCAATTCACGGCGGGTTTTCCCGTGCAGCCGAAGCATTGCACCTGACGCAGCCGGCTATTTCGGATCAGGTGCGAAAACTCGAACAGGAATATGACATCCTGCTTTTCGATCGTCGCAAAAAACAGGTCATTGTAACGGATTCCGGTCAAAAGCTTCTGGAAATCACCCACAGGCTTTTTGAGGTGGAAAATCAAGCGCTTGAACTGCTTTCAGAATCGCGGGCGCTGTCTTCCGGATCGCTGCGGATCATGGCGGATTCGGCCCTGCATCTGCTTCATATCCTAAGGCCGTTTCGAGAAAAGTATCCAGGTGTTCACGTGTCGGTTCGGACGGGAAATTCCGAAGAGGTTGTTGCCGCCCTACTAAGCTACGAAGCCGATATCGGGGTGCTTGGTGAAGCTCCTGAACGGCGTGATTTCAAGCAGTTGCAACTGAGCAGCACGCCTCTGGTCGCTTTCGCCGCCGCAGACAGCGGATTCAGTGACATGACTTCTGTTTCCCTCAGACAACTGGCGAAAGTTCCGTTGGTGCTGCGGGAGCGTGGCTCGATGACCCGGCAGAAACTAGAGGATGCGGCGCTGCGTTCCGGAATCAAGCTGGTTGCGGCTGTTGAAGCGGAGGGCCGGGAAGCCATTCGTGAAATTGTCGCATCGGGCGCGGGAGTGGGAATCGTCTCCGAGGCGGAATTCGGCCACGATCCACGGCTGATCAGAATCCCAATCACCGGGGAACCGATCCACATGGATGAGGCGCTGATCTGCCTGCAGGAACGGATGAACGGCAAGCTGATCCGCGCATTCATGTCGATGGCTGGCAACAAAGCCGGCATCCCATAAGATCAATCGGATTCAGTGCGCGACCGCGATTGAATTTCGTAGCGCCGTGCTCGATAAGGGATTGTGGTTTTTGTGAAATGAACGGCAGGATTGGGGACTGTAACTTGGCCATTCCGACAACATGTATCGGAGCCTATCCAAAGCCCGACTATGTTCCCATGACCGACTGGTTCCAACTGAAGCAGGGTCTCACCGAAACGTCAGGTGACGTGACGCGTCTGGCAAATGATCTTGCAGAGACGGACGCGGAAACAGAGACGCGTTATCACCGTGCAACGGAGGCCGCCGTTGCCGATCAGGTGGCGTGCGGCATCGACATCCCGACAGATGGAGAAATCCGGCGGGAAAACTACATCCATTATCATTGCCGTCATCTAGCTGGATTTGATTTCGAAAACCTAACGAAACTGACGGTACGCGACGGAGCATATAATGCCGAACTGCCGACCATACGGGCAAAGATAGAACCGCACGGTGATCACTTTCTCGACCGCGATTTCAAAGCGGCGCAACAGTGCACCGATCGACCGGTAAAGATCACGGTTCCCGGACCGACGACAATCATGGATACCTGCGCCAATGCACATTATTCGGACCAGCGCAGCCTGGCCTTTGATCTTGCTGACGCGCTGAACTTTGAAATTCGTGCATTGGCGGTGGCCGGCTGCAAATTCATCCAGGTTGACGAGCCGTTGTTTGCCCGCAATGTCGAGCGAGCGCTCGACTATGGCGTTGAGTGTCTGGACCGCTGTTTCGACGGTGTGCCCGATGACGTTACCCGCGTCATGCACATGTGCTGCGGATATCCGGAACATCTGGATGATGAAAAGTACCACAAGGCGGATCCGTCGAGCTATTTCCAACTTGCCGAAGCCGTCGACAGATCAACGGTCGACCAGATTTCGATCGAGGATGCGCACCGACACAACGATCTGTCGCTGTTGGAGAAATTTCGCAAATCAACCGTCATCTTCGGCTCGGTCGCAATTGCCCAGAGCAGGACCGAAAGCGTTGACGAAATTGTCGGGCGATTGCATGCCGCTCTGCAACATATCGACCGCGATCGGTTGGTCGCCGCACCGGACTGCGGATTGGCCATGCTGGGGCGCGAACGGGCGATGGCGAAACTGAAGGTCATGACCGAAGCTGCGCGGGCCGTGTAACTTTCCAGTCTGCTGCACCGACACTAACGGGATCGGGACTATCCTGGACCAAATCGGATCAACCACTGGCAGCTGCTATGCCCAATTTCCTGTCGGCGACCGAATATGCCTGGATCGGCACACGAATCCCTAAGCACCACTTATGTTGCGCTCGGAGGATCCTTCCCAAAACACTTCCCGAACCGCTTTTCGTTGAATTTTGCCAACGGGAGTGCGCGGCAATTGTTCCGTCTGCAAAATGACCCGCCCCGGTTTCTTGTAGGAACCCAGTTCGGCTCTACAGGCTTCAATGATCTCGTCCTGGGAAATCGTCGCATTGTCGTTCGTCACGACTACGGCAACTGGAACTTCACCCCATCGCTCGTGCGGCGCCGCCACCACTGCGACCTCCCTCACTCCGGGCAGGCTTGAGATGACATTTTCCAGTTCAGCCGGCCAGATATTAAAGCCACCCGAAATGATCATGTCGTCTTTCCGGTCGGTCAGATAGACGTACCCGTTCGCATCAATCTTGCCGACATCACCGGATAGAACCCAGCCATCGACCAGCCGTTGGGAGGTCAATTCAGGTTCATTCAGGATTTCGGTAATCTGTCCTTCGCATTTCAAGGCGATCTCGCCAATTTCGCCCGACGGCAGCGGGCGATTGTCCTCATCGCGAATCTCGATCGCGGAATAGGCCATGACCTTTCCGACGGCGAGAAGCGGCTCCGATCCCGGCACTTCGCTGAACCATTCACCCGGACCCATGCCGGCAACGGGCACAGATTCAGTCTGACCGTACAACTGGTACAGAACGGCACCGAAAAAATCTCGTGCCTGCAGTGCTGTCGCCGGGCGGATGGGTGCCCCCGAAACCATGATTCCCTTCAATTTCGAGAAGTCTTTCTTTCCGGAACACTTGGCGATCATATCGCTCAGCATTGTGGGAACGGCAAATGTGAACCCGCCGTAATTTTCGAGATGATCAGCAAAATCTTCCGGCTCGAATTTTTGCAGGAGGATATTGCAACCACCTGCCAACCACATCGGCATGAAGAGGTATCCCGAACCATGCGAAATCGGACCGGCATGGGTCGCATAGTCACCGGCTTCGATCGACGGAAAAAAGAATGACCAGTCACGACAGGTTCTCATCCATTGACGATGAGAAAACTGCATGCCTTTCGATCGGCCGGTGGTGCCGCCGGAATGCCTGATTAGATGGGGATCATCCATATCGATCGGCAGGTCAGGATCTTGATCGGAATGACCGGCAAGCCATGATTCATAATCGTCACCACGAATGACAAGGTGTTCGAGCCCCTCGATCTCGTCTCTGAATTGCTCGACTTCGTGTGCATATTCCTTTGAGACAATGACCGCACGGCAATCGGTATGGCTGATCATGTGGGAGTGAGCGACGGCCGAATTGCGACGATAGAGCGGTACACGAACGACGTTCGCCACGGCTGCTGCTACAAAGAAATCCGATGCTTCAAGGCAATTGTCTTCAAGTACCGCTACTTTGTCACCCGGACGAAGACCCATTTCGATAAGCGCATTTGCCAATTGGCAACCGCGTTTCCAGGCCTGCTCGAACGTCAACTCGACATCGCCGGCAATGATTGCCGGTCGGTTGCGATTATATTCCATCGCGCGGCGCATTGCCGAACGGACATCAAGCATGTTGTTTTCTCCCTGCCTCGCCATTCCAGTCACAAGGCACAACGTTCAATTTGTCTGCAACCGAACCCTCGACCACACTGAATTCCTATGACTTGGATGGGCCTCAACAACGCTACACCAAGAAAGTTTGAGCGTCACGAAGATATGAATCATTTGTCTTTGGTCAATATCTTTTTGTCTTGCGACAAAATTCGCAGGTGATATTGTGTACGCACAGGTGAGCGTTTGCGTTGAATTTCCTGTGATGTGGAAAGCTCGGTCAGATGACCCGATTGCAACGACGACGCAGTCGCTCTTCATAAGGACTCAGGATTTGATCAGGCGAACTTCGACAATGATAATCCTTCGTTCAACTCATTGGATGTCCTGATGCAGGAGAACAAAAATTCAGGATTTGATTACGACACAGTTGTGATCGGAGCCGGAGTTTGCGGAATATATCAAGCTTACAAGCTCGCCGAGATGGGCACCCGCTTCCTAGTTCTCGAGCAGGCGGCTGATGTTGGTGGGACATGGTACTGGAATCGATACCCGGGATGCCGTTTCGATTCGGAGAGCGAAACCTACGGATACTCTTTTTCGGAGGAACTGCTTCAGGAATGGGATTGGTCGGAGCATTTCGCGCCGCGCGAAGAAACCGAGCGTTACCTTCAACATGTTGTCGACAAGTTCGACCTTCGAAAGCACATGCGCTTCAACAGCCGCCTGAAATCGGCACATTGGGATCCTGAAAGGTCAGGTTGGCGGATCGTCACGGACGATGGGCAGGTCTATTCGACGAGATTCCTGCTTACGGCGATAGGCTTGCTGTCGACACCGACATTGCCACGATATGAAGGGGTTGAGAGCTTCGAAGGGCTTTCGTTTCACACCTACCACGCACCAAGGGATCCAGTCGATTTTTCCGGATTGCGCGTCGCGGTGGTTGGGACAGGAGCAACCGGGGTCCAACTGATTTCGGAAATCGCCGACAAGGTCGGCAGTCTCACGGTGTTTCAGCGCCGCCCCAACTGGTGTGCTCCACTGAATAACAGCTCGATGACACCAAAAGAAATGCAGGAGATCAAAAGCCAGTACAATGAGATCTTCGACCAGTGCCGGAACACACCGAGCGGATTCTATCACGACGTAGACCCTAGAAAAACGCTGGATGTTGCCCCTGAAGATCGGGAGGCGTTCTGGGAGAAACTCTATAGCGGCTCGGGATTCGGCGTCTGGCTCGGCAACTTCAAGGATATACTGACAGATTCCGACGCCAATGCCGAGTTTTCGAAATTCGTTGCCAGGAAAATCAGGCAACGTGTCAAAGACCCAAAGGTCGCGGATAAACTGGTTCCGAAAGACCACGGATTCGGAACACGCCGCGTTCCAATGGAGACGAAATATTACGAAGTCTACAATCAGGACAATGTCCTGCTTGTCGATATTGGCGACACACCGATCGAGCGGATAACGCCATCAGGTATCAGGACAAGCAACAAAGAGTATCCGTTCGACATCATCATCTATGCGACCGGCTTCGATGCGGTAACCGGGGCGTTCGACAAAATCGATTTCGTCGGGGAAGACGGGCTGAAACTCAAAGACAAGTGGGAAGACGGGCCGCAAACTTCGTTTGGCCTTTCGGTCGATGGATTTCCGAACCTTTTGACGCTCGCCGGACCGCAAAGCGGATCGGTCGCAACCAACTTTCCCCGGGGAATCGAAGAAGCCGTCGACTGGAGCTCGCAATTCCTCGGCTATCTCCTCGACAACGATGTCGGGTACTTCAAGGCAAAAAAGTCGGCGGAGGAATTCTGGGGGCAGCACGTCCAAAAGATGTCGGAACGAATCCTTTTCGCCAAGGAACAGTCCTGGTTCACCGGGTACAATTCGAACGTCGACCGAAAGTATCGCAATCGATGCTTGATCTATGCCGGCGGACAGCTGCGTTTTCGTGAATTTCTGAAGGTGGAAAGTTTGGGTGGATACCCAAGCTTTGACCTCGTTTCATTGGATCGGCAGCAGTCTTCCAGCCCTTGAAAGTGCACCCAAGGAATTTGAGACAGTAAACCGACCGATTGGACAAACAGCAAGTATGGACACCGCGGACTGAGGGCAGAGAAATTTTTGCAGTGATTTGGACAGACTGCGGTTTGCCAATACCTGAGCGAGATTCAGCTATGAACAACAACAGCGATGCCGGCAACCAAAGCGCGGTACC
>JAJFHT010000187.1 GCA_021775495.1 Hyphomicrobiales bacterium
AGGGCGCTTTTTCGGGCAGGTTGATGATCTGCGGTTTTTCCGCCGATTGTGCATGCAGTTTGCCGAATGCCATCCGCGCCACGTCGCGCATTGAGCCAACCGGTGTGAAGCTGTCAGCCTCGAGCGTATCGGCAGACGGCAGCGACCAGAGATGATCTTCAATCTGATCGGGATCGGCTTCGACAACGATCGAACATCGCGCGGCATCGCCAAATCCGAGAGCCGACAGGATCGCTTCCATCAGCGCTGTTTCGGTTTCCAGACCCCGGAGTTCATCCCTGCTTTTCGGATCGCATAGAAAAACGATCTGTTGCGCGCCGCTTGCCAACGCAGCCGCCATTTCGACATGTCCGAACGTGGTCGGCGCATGCATGGCGAATGGCAGGACATGTGCCGGCAGGCCGCGCCCGTAACGGGCCATCGCGGCGATCCTGTCCGACCCGAATGGCTCGTTATGAATCAGCAGAACGGCATGATTTCCGCCGGCACTGCCATAGGCGCCGAGCAGCATTTGCGCCCGCCCGGCAATATCGGACCGTTGCGGATATTGATAGGAAATCGAACCGGTCGGGCAGACCGCGTGGCACGCTCCGCAACCACCGCAAATGCCGCTGTCTATGGCAATCGTTTCCCCGGCATCCGAGATCGCGCCGGCCGGGCAGGCATCCAGACACTTGTTGCATCCGGAAATTTTCGAGCGGGCATGAGCGCAGGTCGCTGCGTTGTAATTGACATAAATCGGCTTTTCGAATTCGCCGACCATCTCCGACAGGTCCATGACGGCGTGCAGCACCGCTGCCGGATCACCCGGATCGACCCGCCTGTATCCGTCACGATGCTGATGCCCGGGAAAAAGCGGCGCACTGCCAGAGAGATCCAGAATGACGCTGCATTCGGTCTGTGCGCCATCCCGGGCCAGCAGGAAAGCTAGCCCGTCGCGCGATGACGGCATGGATGGCGCGTAGTTGTCGATGGTCAATTGGAACGCGCCAAACGAACCCGAGGCTGTGCCGATGGTGCCGCGATAGATCGGAACATCGGCAATGTTCGGCAGGACGATCTCCTCATCGGCCGAAAGCAGCAGGGTCACCGACAGGTTCCTGGAAAGCAGTTTTGCCGCTTCGAGAGCCTGCTGTCCGGCGCCGTAAACCAGGCACATTCCATCGGAAGTGATGGATTTCAGTCTTGCCGGTTTCGCTTCATAGTTGGCTGACTGCAGCAAGGCGGCAATTTTTGCGTGAGCCTTGCCGGCGTCTTTCGACCATGCGGCATTTTCACGAATATTGACGAACCCGACCTGATTGGGTTTGCCAGCCTCTTCCGCGATTTCCTGAAAAAGCGGTGCCTCCTGGGTGCAGGCGACCAGAAGCGGTTCATCTCCTGCAAGCGCCGCTTCATAGGCCGACAATTGTGAGCGGCACAGATGGCTGTGGACTTGCCCGATATCTTCGCCAAGCGCCTTTGAGAGCTTCGCCGCGTCAAGCGGCATAGTCTTTTCGCAATTGCATATCATGCAATTGGGGCCGTCGGACCTTGCCATTTTCTCCTCCCAGAGCTCCCGCGCGGATCCATGGAAACCTCATCGTGCAGGCACAATATACAAGCCGCCGCATGCTTCCAATTGATTACTTGGTATAGCTTGTGAAGCGGCTGCACCCGTGCTGAACTGGCCAAAAAGAGGGCGTTTGGTAAAAGCAATGAGGAGTGTCGACAAGCGCGAAGTCAGCCTTTCGCTGGGCATTGTGGTGGAGAAGCGAAAATCTTCCCATCCATGGGCGGATTGGACCTGGACCCCGGTTTCGGTGTTCCTGAACGCTTCTGAGACAGCCGAATGGGTTGAACTTCTTCGCGGTGATGACTTTGTCCGCTATCATGCGGCCACTCTGCCGCTCATTCTTCACCGCAAGGAGACCGAAGCGCTGCAGATCAATCTCATGCTCGATCGGCCGGAGCTTTACGTCGTGCTGCAGGAAAACGAGGACACCAAATCGGAATTCCCCTATGTGCCGCATGTGGTGACGGCGTCATCCTACGACGCACAGGATTTTCATGATGCCGGTGACGACATTATCGAGAAAATTGCCATGCCCGAAGCCGTTGCGGCTTTTGTCCAGGCTTTTGTCGAGCAGCATCACGTCGACCAGGAGTTCATCAAGCGCCAGCGTGACCGGATAAAGCTGGAAGAGCAGAAATTCGGCAAGGAACCGATTTTTACCCGCCATACGAAACACTGACCAAAACAGCGAGATCGGCCGGACAATCGGATGCAGGACGATGACAGAAACGAAGGCAGACTGTCGCGTTGGTCCAAACGCAAGATCGCATCCGCGCGCCAGTCTGAAACCGATGCCGGTCGGGTCGACGCCCCGCCTTCAGAGGACGCAGAAGTGCAGGCCAGGCATGCCGCCGAACTTGCGGCCAACCGGGAAGCGGCCGAAGCGGTTGATCTGGACGCGCTCGATGCCGATTCCGATTTTTCGGTCTTTCTGAAAAAGGGTGTTCCGGAAATTCTCAAAAAACGCGCGATGTCCGTGCTTTGGCGCTCGAACCCGGTTTTGGCCAATGTCGATGGACTTGTCGATTATGACGATGATTTTGGCAGTCCCGATCTTTTGATGAAGACTTTCAAATCTGCCTATCAGGCCGGCCGGGGATATCTTGAACATCAGGAGCGCGAGGCAAAGTCAAATGCCGCTGCCGAAGACGGGGTCGTTGCTGACGCTTCGACCGAGGAAGACCCTGAGCCAAAGGAAGAAGACGATATTTCACAAGAACCCGTCGCCGAGGACAGCGGCCAGGACAGCGATCCGGGCATGATCGCCGCCGATTCTCCGGATGCCGACGGGATTGAGGCCGGGGAAGTCGAAGCCCCTCTGCCCAAAGTCTCGCTGCGCAAACGTCTTCAACTGGATTCGAAAACCTGAATCTATCTGCTCAGACGTTCGGGTCGGCCAGATGGTTGCGCAGCATTTCCTGATAGGATTTCAGCATTTCGGCAACATAAGGCTCGTGCTCGTCCACCTGCAGGATGTTCTTTGCGACATGCGCGTTGTAGCGCGCAGCGGCGTACAGAAAGGCCATATGCAGATCGGTCGCGTTGACCGACTGGTTTTCCCGATTGGCCACATCTATGAACTTGTCGGCGATTTCCAAAAATTTGCGGTCGGTCGTCTCGCCTTGGGCTTCGGCGGCGCGACGTTCCTTGCGGTTGCGTTTGTCATCCATGCTTGATGTCCTTTTTCGCCGTCATTCGACTATGTCCCCTCTCAAAAACGCGCGCGCCTCTTCAGAAGCGGTGGCATTGAAGAAGTCGTCGGCAGGTGCCCTCTCACAAATCTGCCCTCTGTTCAGGAACATCACATCCCCGGCAAGTCTTTGTGCCTGACCGATATCATGGGTCGTCATGATGATCCGGGTGCCGTTCTGGAAGGCCTCCCGCAACAGGTCTTCAATCTCCCGAATGGAGCGCCCGTCCAGATTGGTTGTCGGTTCGTCGAGAAACAGCACTTCCGGCTGGACGATCAGGGCGCGCGCAATTGCCAGCTTCTGGCGTTCTCCCCCGGAAAGAACCTGCGCATTGCGATCGGCAACCAGTCCGATTTTACCGATCCAGTCCAGCGCCGTTTCCCGCGCCTGCTTTTTGTCGTGCCGGCCAACCAGCAGCGGGTAGGCGATATTCTGCAAAACGGTGCGGCGCATGATGATCGGCGTTTGAAAGACAAACGCCTGATGTTTGCGGGCGTCCCGTTCATCGATGTTCCAGACCAGGGACCCCTGACGCGGCGTTTCCAGGCCGTGCATCATCCGCAGGAATGTTGTTTTTCCCGATCCGTTAGGCCCCATGACGATGGTAAAACCCGATGCCTCGATCACGTGCGTCACTGGTCCCAGCAACCTCTTGCCGCGTTTGCGGACAACAGCTTCAGTTATCTTTAAAGGCAGGATCGAGGTCACCACAGCCCGGTCCGTTCGGTTTGAGAGATCGAGTGGATCGTCACGTTCACGGCGATTGCCAGCCCGATCAGCACCAGTCCAAGGCCGATTGCCAAAGCAAAATCGCCCTTGCCGGTTTCAAGCGCGATGGCAGTGGTCAGCACTCGCGAGACATGGTCGATATTGCCGCCGACGATCATGATGGCGCCGACCTCGCCGATTGCGCGTCCAAATCCGGCAAGCGCGGCAGTCAACAGTGCTCTGCGGGCGTCCCAGATCAATGTGCGCATGCGCTGGCGCCTGCTCGTGTTCAAGGAGATCAGCAGGTCGTGGTATTCGGTCCACAAATCGCGGATGGCCTGGTGCGCAATGGATGCGATCAGCGGCGTGACGATGATCACCTGCGCAATGATCATGGCTGTCGGGGTATAGAGCAATCCAAGCACACCGAACGGGCCCGATCGCGACAGCAATATGTAGACGAACAGCCCGACGACGACTGGCGGCAGGCCCATCAGCGCATTGAGCACCGCAATTGTCGTGCGGCGGAAGCGAAACCGGTTCACCGCAAGCCAGGCACCGAGCGGAAGCCCGATCGTTGCCGCGATGATGACCGCGGTGATCGAAACCTGCAGCGAGCGCAGGGAGATTTCAATCAGGTCCGGATCAAGCGAAATGATCAGCTGGACGGCTTCAACCACGCCCCGCCAGATATCATTCATCGTGCCGCCAGCGGACTACTTGTTTCAGTTCCACTTAGGGTCAGTCGCCTTTGATCAGGGTTCTTGCATAGGCGACGAGCGCCTCAATGTCTGTGTACTCCAATTCAACCGGCACTGTCAGCACCGGTTTGTCGGGATCAACAGGCTCTCCCTTGAACCGCACGATCGACGGATGCGGCAGGCGCGTGTGAAAACTGGAAAAGCGCTCCTCCCAGTCGCTCAGCTCATTGACCATGAGCGGGAATGACGGCGTCGAGGAGATGCCGCCAAACAGGTTTTTTGTATCGATCACATGGCATCTGGAGCAGTGATCTTGGGCAATGTCTTCACCGGTCGCGATCAATTGCGAGGTTTCTTGCGCGAAACCGGTGGCTGCGCCGGAACACAATAACCCGCCCATTGCCAGCCCGGCTGCTTTCAGCATGACGAATGTCCTCCCTCCATGCGACAGCAACACTAACAAGCAAGGAATTGGGAGCCAACAGCTGGCTAATCCTGTTTTCGGTGGCCGGTATCTTCGTCTTCCCATCCATCAAGCGGTTTCGGCCGGTGAACGATCGTCACCAGCACAAACGAGATGATCATCAGCAGATACCAGGCACCGAGTTTGTTGATCGAGACGGGTGTCCAGCCGGATGTCTGGCTGGGATAGAGCCACGCGCGTGACCATGTGCCGATATTTTCAGCAAACCAGATGAACAGCGCCACCAGCAGAAATCCCAGCAGCATCGGCAAACGATGACGGAAGCGGAAAACACGGAAGTGCACAAAGGTGCGGAAATAGAGCACGACGGTAACGGCAAACAGCGCGTAGCGAATGTCGACGGTGAAATGGTGCGCAAAGAAATTCACATAGATCGCCGCGCAAAGGACAAATGTCGCGATCATCGGCGGATAATTGCTGTAGCGCATATCGAAAATCCGGCTGATCCGGGCGATGTAGGAGCCGACTGCGGCATACATGAAACCCGAAAACAGCGGAACCGCACCGATCCGGAAGAAGCTGTCTTCGGGATAGATCCATGACCCGGCATGGGTCTTGAATATTTCCATCGCCGTACCGACGATGTGGAAAATCAGGATGACCTTTGCTTCATCGGACGTTTCCAGCCGGGCGGCGAGCATGAGAAGCTGCAAACCAAGCGCTGCAAGAAACAGGAAATCATAACGTGTCAGCCAGGTGTCCTCCGGCCAGACATATTTGGTTGCAATGATCAAAAACAGCAATGCGCCGCCGAACATACAGGCCCAGGCCTGTTTCAGGCCGAACACCAGAAACTCGATCAGCGCCCCGGACAGGCCCGTAGCCGGCATCCGGTCAAGGACGCCATGCGCTGCCGCGTCGATGCGCGCCTCAAGCGAGGTAAAGCGTTTCAATCAGCGGGCTCCGGACGAACCGTGCCGAGGAATGCCGTCAGGTCTTCAGTGACATAATCGACGTGATCGCCGTCGGCTGCTTCCTTTTCCCAGATCTCCGCAAAGGTGCCTTCGAAATTGTGCGGCACGATCAGCACCGTCTTCATGCCGAGGGTCTTCGGTACGATGAGATTGCGCGCCAGATCCTCGAACATCACAGCATGGGCACTGTCGACGCGGTGAAGGTCGAGAAACTTGTCGTAAGTTTCCTGTGCCGGTTTGGGCGTCAGTCCGGCGGCAACAATGTCGAAGATCTCATCGAAATGATCGAGAATGCCGAGTTGCCGCGCGGTGCGCTCAGCATGGCCACGGTCGCCGTTTGTGAATATGAACTTGCGGCCAGGCAGGGCGGTAATGGCAGCGCCGAGATCCGGGTCGGGAGCAAGCCAGGAATAATCGATGTCGTGGACCTTCTCCAGAAAGTCGTCCGGATCGATATTGTGCTCCACGATCAGGCCATTCATCGTGGTACCGTAATCGCGGTAAAAATCCTTCTGGATTTTCCGCGCCGCATCGCGCGGTAATTGCAGCAGCTCCGATACATAGGAGGTGATCAGCACATCGATCTGCGAAAACAGATCGGTGTGATGCGGATAAAGCGTATTGTCGAGATCGAACACCCAGTCGGTGACATGGGCGAAGGTTTCGGCTGAGGGGGTTGTCTGAATCATCATGGCGTTATGCCAGTTTGCGGGGATTTTCGACAGCGCGGCTTGCGTTTTTTTAACCGCCCCGGCAACAACGCCGGATGGAACTCTGGATCCCGATCACCATCGCCGCGGCGTTTTTGCAGAACCTGCGGTCGGCCATGCAAAAACACCTCAAGGGCGTCATGGGCACCACCGGTGCCACATTCGTGCGGTTCGGGTTCGGTTTTCCGTTTGCATTGGTTTTCGTTTGGGCGTTGAGCCGGTTTGCCGGTTATTCCATGCCGCCGCTGCACGTCTCCTTTGCCGGTTGGGCTGCACTCGGCGGCATTGCCCAGATTGTTGCGACCTTTCTGCTGGTGCATCAGATTTCTCTGCGCAATTTTGCAGTCGGTCCCGCCTACTCACAAAACG
>JAJFHT010000188.1 GCA_021775495.1 Hyphomicrobiales bacterium
GACGGCCCGAAAAGCGATCATTTCGACGGCCGGGTGTTCTTCAATCCGGAAGGTGTTCCGCCGCGAAATTTCGGTGACCTGCTGAAATGGCAGCTCGGCGGCGGCAACGTCAGGTGGCCGGGCAACTGGCCGAGCCCGCACCCGGTCGCGAAGCCGGCGCTTCGGGTCGACGGCAATGCCATGCGTGTCACCATGATCGGTCATGCGTCGCTCCTGATCCAGACCGCGGGGCTCAACATTCTGACGGATCCAGTCTGGTCAAAACGGTCTTCTCCGGTGTCCTTTGCCGGCCCGAAACGGGTCAATCCGCCGGGAGTGGATATCAAGGACCTTCCGCCTATCGACCTCGTTCTGGTCAGTCATAATCATTATGACCATCTTGATGTCTCCACCTTACGGCATCTTCACAAAACCCATGGGCCGCTGTTCGTCACACCGCTTGGCAATGACGCCATCATTCAGAACAGCATCGCCGATGCCAACATCGAAACACGCGATTGGGGCGAGGTGGTGACGGTCGATGCCGGCGTCCGGGTTCATTTCGAACCGGTCCATCACTGGTCAGCGCGCGGCATCGGCGACCGGCGGATGGCATTGTGGTCCGGATTTGTCATCGAAACGCCGGGCGGCAAGATATATCATGTTGGCGATACCGGCTTTCACCAGGGTCGCAACTATCGGGACGCAGCGGAAAAACACGGTGGTTTCCGGCTCGCCGTTCTGCCGATCGGCGCCTATGAGCCGCGCTGGTTCATGAAGGAACAGCACCAGAATCCGAAGGAAGCAGTCGAGGGAATGAAACTGTGTCGGGCGCAACATGTCGCCGGCCACCATTGGGCAACGTTCCCGCTGACCAACGAGGCGATCGAGGAACCCCGGCAGTTGCTGCATGCCGCGCTGGACGAAGCGAAGGTCGACCGGGGGCGTTTCCGTCCGATGCTGCCCGGCGAAGTCTGGGACATACCGGCCTGACCGAACATTACGGCGCATGCCCTGCAACCTTCGCGCCTGCCACTGGCAATTTGCCGTCAATTCCCCCATATAGGCCGGCAAATTGCTGAGGATTGGCCGGTCATGGTCCAATGGGTGAAATTCGCGAAAATGAACGGACTCGGCAACGACATCATCGTTGCCGACATGCGCGATTGCGACCTGCAGGTCACGGCGCAAGCGGCAATTGCGCTCAATGCCGACCCGGCAACGCGTTTCGATCAGATCATGGCCATTCACGACGCCAGAACCAACGGCACTGACAACTATATCCGAATTCTGAATTCAGATGGCAGCGCCGCGCAGGCCTGCGGCAACGGCATGCGTTGCGTGGTGCAGGCACTCGGCAGCGAAACGGGGAAGCGGTCATTCACCTTCGAAACAATTGCCGGGATTCTCGACGCGGAAGAACATCCCGACGGCACAATTTCGGTGGACATGGGCAAACCGCGCTTCGGCTGGCAGGACATTCCGCTGGAAGAGGAATTTCGCGATACCAGAATGATCGAACTACAGGTCGGCCCGATCGATGCGCCGGTGTTGCATTCGCCTTCCGCGGTCAATATCGGCAATCCGCACGCCATCTTCTGGGTCAACAATGATGTCTGGGATTACGACCTGGAGAAATTCGGTCCATTGCTGGAAAATCATCCCATATTCCCGGAACGGGCAAATATCTCAATCGCCAATGTCACCGCATCGGACGCATTGACGCTGCGCACCTGGGAACGCGGTGCCGGCCTGACCAGGGCCTGCGGCTCGGCAGCCTGTGCCGCCGCCGTCAGCGCGGCCCGCACCAAACGCACCGGTCGCGAGGTCACCGTTACGGTTCCGGGCGGAGACTTGCGGATCGTCTGGCGCGACAATGATCACATCATCATGAACGGGCCGGCGGAGTGGGAATTCTCCGGCCAGTTCGATCCGGCAACCGGAGCCTGGCGCCGGGAAACGGAAGGAGCCGCCTGATGGCCGTCGATGTCGTCACATTCGGCTGCCGGCTGAACAGCTACGAGTCCGAGGTCATCGAACAGCAGGCAACCAAGGCAGGACTTGCCGGGATCGACCGGCCGGCGGTGGTCGTCAACACCTGCGCCGTCACGGCGGAAGCCGTCCGCCAGGCGCAGCAGACCATCCGCAAGACACGGCGCGAACAGCCGACCGCCCGCATCATCGTGACCGGTTGCGCGGCTCAGACCGAGCCGGAGCGGTTTGTTGCCATGGACGAAGTCGACCTTGTCCTTGGCAATGAGGAAAAACTGCATGCGCACAATTATCGCGCATTGCCCGAATTCGGTGTCAATGACAGCGAAAAGGCGCGTGTCAACGACATCATGAGCGTGCGCGAGACAGCCGGCCACATGATCGACAGCCTGCAGGGCAGGGCGCGTGCTTTTGTCCAGGTCCAAAATGGCTGCGATCACCGATGCACCTTCTGCATCATTCCCTATGGCCGCGGCAATTCCCGTTCGGTGCCCATGGGCGCGGTCGTCGAACAGGTTCGCAACCTGGTCCGGAACGGTTTCGCGGAAGTGGTGCTGACGGGCGTCGACATGACCGGTTACGGTGCCGATCTGCCGGGCAGACCAAAACTGGGCAAACTGGTCAAGGCCATTTTAGACAAGGTCGGAGACCTCAGGCGGTTGCGTCTCTCGTCAATCGATTCCATCGAAGCCGATGAGGATCTGATGGAGGCTATTGCCACTGAAAAGCGGCTCATGCCGCATCTCCATTTGTCGCTCCAGGCCGGAGACAACATGATCCTGAAGCGCATGAAGCGCCGTCATCTGCGTGAGGATTCGATCCGGTTCTGCCAACAGGTTCGCGCATTGCGGCCGGACATGGTTTTCGGCGCCGACATCATTGCCGGATTCCCGACCGAGACCGAAGACATGTTTGCCGGTTCGCTGGACATTATCGAAGCCTGCGGCCTGACACATCTGCACGTCTTCCCGTTCAGCCCGCGCAATGGGACGCCCGCGGCCCGCATGCCGCAATTGCCACGGCCGATCGTAAAAGAGCGGGCGGCCAGACTGCGCCAGAAAGGCAAAACCGCCTTTATCCATCACCTCGACGCGCTGGTCGGCACCAGCCAGTCCATTCTGATCGAGCGCGATGGTCTCGGAAGAGCGGAAGACTTCACACCGGTGAAAATCAACGGCGCTGCCGGAACCATTGAAACCGCCCTGATCACAGGGCATGACGGCAAAAGTCTCCTGGCCGGTTCGGCGGATTGCCGTGCTGCCTGAATCCATTCCCATTCGGCCGGACAAAAGCAGACGAATCATCGATATAGATATCTGCAGAACCAGATTTTAGCGGACTGATCACGGCATGGCCTTCGGTTTTATCAAAAAGATTTTTTCGTTCGGCAAGAAGAAGGTCGAAGAGGTACCGGCTGAGGACGCTGCGGAAACCGAAGGCGAGCTCTCGCCAGCCGTTCCGGAAACGATTCCGGCGCCAGTACCTCAACCGATACCTGAGCCGGAGCCAGAACCTGAGCCTGAGCCTGAGCCTGAGCCAGAGCCAGAGCCAGAGCCAGAACCTGAGCCAGAGCCAGAGCCGGAACCAGAGCCCGAACCGGAACCAGAGCCGGAACCTGAACCTGAACCTGAACCTGAGCCGGAACCGGAGCCCGAGCCTGAGCCGGAGCCAGAGCCAGAACCGGAACCAGAACCAGAACCAGAACCGGAACCAGAACCAGAACCGGAACCAGAGCCGGAACCTGAACCTGAACCTGAACCT
>JAJFHT010000189.1 GCA_021775495.1 Hyphomicrobiales bacterium
ACTGATACCCAAGCGCGGAACTCCGATCCCCACCAACAATCCACGATTGCGATGTTATGGCAAGTTGGTAAATTTTTGCTGATCCAAAGCCATGAAGTCAACGGCGCCTGCGGCCATTATACCGGGGAATATTGCCTTCTCCGCCCGTTATGATGCGCTGCGGGTTGCGTCCAAGTTCCGTGACAGACCGTTCGATACGGTTGATCGAGCGGCGCGCATCACGGATCAAAGCCTCGAGATCGCGTAGCCCCTTGCCAGAAAAACGCGCCAGACCGTCGGTGATCGGTCCAATCCGGCTGCCCAGTGTATCGGCGACCTTTCGGAACGACTTCAGTGTCTCGCTCGCCTCTTTCACGAGATCACCGCTTTCACCCGACCCGAGCAGGTTTTCCACGTTTGCCAGCACCCCGTCGACCCGGCCGGATGCCTTGTTCAGCTTTTGTGCAAGTTCGCTTGCATCGGTAATGATCTTGTCGATGTCTTCTGCGCGGGCGCCGAATTTTTCGGTCACTTTTGCGATGTCGCCGGCCGCCGTCCTTGCATCGACACTTGCCTGTTCGATGTTTGCCAGTGTCGATTCGACTTTCTTGGGATCAACCCCTTCGATGACGCGGTCCACCCGTGCAAGTGTTTCTGTTGCATTGTCCGAGAATGTCGCAACCGACTTCACCGCCGCATCGACGGTGCCGAGCACCCCGTCTAACTGACCGGACGCTGTTTTCAGATCTTCGGTGAAGGTTTCCATATTACCCAATATCGATTCAATTTTCTTTTCATCGACAGCTTTCAGCACCTCTTCGGCAGCTTTCAGTGTTCCATCAAGCTGTTTTGAAACATTGCTCAATGTCTCCGAGAGTGTGCCGACACTCGCGAGGAACGAATCAATGCTGTCGGAATTGTTGGCCAGTGCCTCGGAAAACTTGCGGGTGTTTTCAACTGTGTCCAGAAGCGGACCGCGCGCGTCCTCGACAAAACCTTCAAGGCCCGCCAGCACCGAATCGGCCCGATCGAATATGTCCTGCGCCGTCTGCAGCAGGTTCGTCACAGCCGATGGTTTGGCCGAAATAGTTGCGACGGTCCCCTCTTCCCGTGCCTTTCGCAGAAGATTGGGTTCGTCGGGATTGCCGCCCTTCAGCTGAATATGCGCCTGGCCTGTCAGGCCGGCGATGCCGATATCTGCCAGCGTCGACTGGGTAATCGGCGTCAGGATGTCGACCAAGGTGTCGACAATCGCCACATCCGGGTTCGATACGTCAATGAACACCCGGCGTACATCGCCGACCTTCACGCCGTTGAAAAGCACAAAACTGCCACGGCCGAGGCCAGCAGCAGAACCGGGAATGCGGACCTGCAATTGCACTGTCTCGCCGGTTTCCCCGATGCGCGCCGTCCAGTAGACAAAACCGAACGCCGCCAGCAGGACACCGAGCGTAAAGATACCGACAATGACATAATTTGCTTTGGTTTCCATGGCGCCCGCAAATCAGCTTTGTGTTTTGTTTGGCCGTTGAATCTGACGGGCTCTCTTTCCACGGAAGTAAGACTTCACCCAAGGCTCTTCGACGGTAAGCATATGTTCAATCGTGCCCTCGACAAGAACCTTGCGATTTCCCAGAACGGCCACCCGGTCACAAGCCGACATCAGACTGTCCAGATCGTGGGTCACCATATAAACGGTCAGACCCATGGTGTCGCGCAATTTTACCACAAGCTCATCGAATTCCGCGGCACTGATCGGATCGAGGCCGGACGTCGGTTCATCCAGAAAGACGATGTCGGGATCAAGCGCCAGTGCGCGTGCCAGCGCGGCACGTTTGATCATGCCGCCGGACAGCTGGGAGGGATATTTGTTGGCTGACGCCGAATCGAGGCCGACAAGCTCTATTTTCAGGAGTGCAAGTTCGTCCATCAGCTGTTGAGAAAGGTCAAGATACTCACGCATGGGTATCTGGATGTTTTCCCGCACTGTCAGGGACGAAAACAAGGCCCCGTGCTGAAACAGCACGCCGTACCGCATGTCCATCGCCAACCGATCCGACTCACTGACCTTTTCCAAATCCGTGCCAAACAATTGAATGGTTCCGGCCTGCTTTACGTTCAAGCCCAGGATCGTACGCAACAGCACCGACTTTCCAGCACCGGATGCGCCGACAAAGCCGAGGATTTCGCCACGAAAAACATCAAGCGACAGATCCTCAAGCACCACAGTCTCTCCGAACGCAACCTTGATGCCGCGGACAGAAAGTATGACTTCACGGCTCGTGTCCGGTTCATCCTGCCGGGTCGTTCCATGTTTGTCAGCGAGGGCCGTTGTCACCGGAGTTCCCATCAAAAATCGATAGCCGCATAAAACATTGCAAACAATCCATCCACGACAATCACCACAAATATCGCTTTCACAACGGAAGCCGTCACCCGCTGTCCAAGCGATTCGGCACTACCTCCGACTTTCATTCCCTCAACCGAGGCAATGACACCGATGATAATCGCCATAAATGGCGCCTTGATGAGCCCGGCAAAATACGTCGTCAAGTCGATCGCGTCCCGTAACCTTACGATGAACGCGTCAGGAGAAATGTCTGAATAAACCCAGGAAACCGCGATCGCGCCGGCCAGCGAAGAAAAATTGGCGATCACCGTCAAAAGCGGCAGGCCAATGACCAGGGCAACAAGACGCGGAAATACAAGAACGGCCACGGGATTCAGACCGATGACCGTCAGTGCATCGACTTCCTCGCGCATTTTCATCGAACCGATTTCCGCCGTGATGGCACTACCTGACCGGCCGGCAATCATGATTGCCGTCAACAACACACCGATTTCGCGAAGCACGAGAATGCCGACAAGATCAACGACGAAAATCTCGGCACCGAAGTAACGTAGCTGGAAAGCACCCTGTTGCGCCACGATCGCACCGATGATCGTCGACATCAGCACAACGACGGGGATGGCGCCGACTCCCGTCCGGTCAATCTGCGTTACGATCGCTGCCGGACTGAGTGCATGGCCGTGGCCAAGCTTCATCTGCGCACCGCGGATCGTCGCACCGATGATGTGCATCCCCATGATGAAATCGCCGCGGAATTCATACATTGCGCGCCCAACGCCGGCGAAAAGCTCCAGGAACAGGCTTGAGTTGGGTTCCTTGCCAGGCGCCTCAATATCCATGGACGCCTCATGAACGGCTTCAAGCAGCGTCCGCGACGCGGTGCTGTGACCGACCACCTCAACGGGTATTGCACGCTCCTTGCAGGCGGAAATCAGCCGATCGATAATCCATGCTCCAGCAGTATCCAGGCTGCAAAGACCGGAAATGTCCACGCGCAGTGTGCGCATGTCTGATTCGGTCTCAATGGCACGCATCTGGGCGTCGATCACGCCCACTCTTCTGCTGTTCCATGCCCCAAGAACAGCAACCGTTACCGCGCCTGTGTCCCGGGCAACATCGATCCGCGGTTGCAATTGGTCCGCTTCTTCGGTTTGGGTTGCTTGTTTTTGCGCTTTCGTCAACATGATGAAAGCTTTATCGCGTCTTGGTTTATCTGTCACTTGAAGCCGTATATCCCGGAGTAAGAACATGGCGTTGAACATTCGAATCCAGATCGAGCGTTTTCCAATTGCGGGTGCCTTCACCATTTCACGCGGCACCAAGACGGTCGCCGAGGTGATCGTTTGCACCCTGGTCGACGGCGATCATTCCGGCCGGGGCGAATGTGTTCCCTATCAGCGCTACGGTGAGACGGTAGATTCGGTCCGCGCCTCGATCGCAGCTGCGCGCAGCGATGTTGTAAACGGCGTCACCCGTGATGAACTGAGGCAGTTGATGCCGGCCGGGGCGGCACGAAATGCCATAGATTGCGCATTGTGGGATCTTGAGGCGAAACGCGATGGCCAGCCGAGCCACCAGGTCGCGTGCCAGTTACCACCAAGGCCGGTTTCGACCGCCTTTACCATTGCACTCGCAGAACCCGAGGAAATGGCGGCTCAGGCGCGTGCCGCATCCAATAGGCCGTTGCTCAAGGTCAAGGTCGGTGCCGGCAATGACGCGGCGCGGATTCACGCCGTCGCCAGTTCCGCACCCAACAGCCGTATCATTCTCGATGCCAATGAAGGATGGAATGACAATAACATTCGGCAGAACCTGCTCCTTGCCGCAGAGTTCCGGGTTACTCTGGTCGAGCAGCCCCTTCCGGTGGGGCAAGATGATATCTTGCGAGACATCCCGCACCCGGTACCGATCTGCGCCGATGAAAGCGTCCATACCACCGACAATCTTCAGAACTTGACGGGATTGTATGACGCCGTGAACATCAAGCTCGACAAAACCGGTGGCCTGACCGAGGCGCTGGATTTGCGTGACCGCGCAAGGGAACTTGGTTTCGGAGTCATGGTCGGATGCATGGTTGGTTCATCCCTGGCCATGGCACCCGCCGTCCTGCTCGCGCAGGATGCCGACTATGTCGATCTGGACGGTCCGCTGCTGCTGGCGCGGGACCGATCCCCCGGCCTCACCTATTCCGGGTCGGTCGTCTCTCCACCGCGGCCCGCTCTCTGGGGATAGTGTGTCCAGTCACTCAGTTGTTCCCGGGCGGCAGTGACAATCCCGGCCAGATTACCCGTTCGGCTTTGATCTCTCCGAGGAACCAGTCATGGTAGCCCTTGGCCAAAATCCATTCGATCCGGTCGCCGCGCCAGAAAATGCGACCGGTCTCGATCTCCTGCGGATCGAAATTTTGCATGTAATCACGCGTGCGCTGCATGTCGGCCTTGAAAAGGTCCATCCCGCGCATGGTTTTAAACCATTGCAGCACTCTCGGGTGGCGCTCGCTGGACAATCCGATTCGAAGCGTTCTCAGTCCGGTCATGTGTGGAAAAAAAGCAAGGTCGGCAATCGAAAGAGCGCCACAGATAAACGGTCCGGTCTGAAGGTCGCGTTCCAATTGATCGAATACGGCATCAAGGTCGGTTTGGGCGGCTCCAAACAGGCCGTCGGGCATCGGATCGGTGCGGCCTGTCCAACTCCAATACGAGATATCCGTCAGGATTGAATCGACCAGTGTATCGGCCGTCCGTTCCCAGGCTCGGGCGCGGACCCGCACCCCTGCTTCTTCAGGATAGACCGGTCGATCAGGGAATCGATACTCCAGATGACCGACGATATCGGATGAATTGACCACAGTGATGTCGCCGTCTCGCAGACACGGAACCTCGATCCGCGGATTGACTGCCGCCAACTGGCCATGGTTCGACTTCTTCAATCCGTCGACAACGTCATAGTCCAGTTCCTTGTGGTCGAGCGCCAACCTGATTTTTCTGGCGAACGGGCTGAACGCATTGTCATATAATTTTAGCATAGTGTCCTCCGGGTCCGGTCCTCAACTCTCGCACGCCATGGACATAAGCTCAAAAGGCATCGGCTTGTGCTTCGTCATGCCGGTGCAGAAACTCCGCCTTCGCGGCTTTCGATCCGAGGTCGACATCCGATATGAACAGAGTTGGAAACGCCTGCTGCCATTTTTTCCATAACCCTTTTCCCGTAATTGCATCGTGGCAGGGGAAAGCAGATTCGTGTCATAGCCCTATGACGGTTTGATTTTGCCGAACGGCACAAATAGGGTCACTCGAACCGTTACAACCTCGAAATGGAAAATCATGGATCTCGGAATTAGGGGCAAAAAAGCAATCGTCTGTGCATCGAGCCGCGGACTTGGAAAGGGCTGTGCACTTGCGTTGGCCGATGCCGGTTGCGATCTCGTGTTAAATGGACGGGATTCAGAAGTCCTGGCTGCGACGGCTGAGGAAATACGCCGTGTTCACAAGGTTTCCGTCAGTGAAATCGTCGGCGACGTGTCCGCACCGGACAGTCAGGAGAAACTACTGGCCGCCTGCCCCGATCCGGATATTCTGATCAACAACAATGGCGGCCCGCCCCGCAAGGATTTTCGCCAGCTGTCACGGGAATCCATGCTGGAAGGCGTTGTCCAGAACATGGTGACGCCCATCGAGTTGATCCAGGCTGTGATCGACGGAATGGCGGGCCGCGGTTTTGGCCGCATCGTCAACATCACGTCGCTTTCGGTTTATATGCCGATTGAAGGTCTGGATCTCTCTTCCGGCGCGCGCGCAGGCCTGACGGCATTTCTCGCCGGTGTCTCGCGCACGGTCGCCGGCTCGAATGTGACGATCAACAACATCCTGCCCGGCAAGATGGACACGGACCGCTTGCGCGGTGGCATTCGATTTGGCGCGGAACAGGCCGGCACAAGCCAAGATGTGGAAATTGCGCGACAAACTGGCGAAATTCCGGCACGACGTTTCGGCACGGCTGACGAATTTGGACGTGCCGCTGCGTTCCTGTGTTCAGATCATGCAGGTTACATCACCGGTCAGAATCTGCTGATCGACGGCGGCCTTTACACCAGCGCATTCTGATCACATTCCACCTCCGCAACTCCCAATATTGTTGAAGCCATTTTCATGACCAAAGACAGCAAACCCAGAGACATATCCGATCTCGACGAAAGCGCCCTTTTCTATCATCGCTATCCCGCCCCGGGAAAACTTGAGATCCAGGCGACCAAACCGCTCGGCAACCAGCGCGACCTGGCGCTGGCTTATTCGCCGGGCGTCGCCGCACCTTGCCTGGCAATTCACAACGACCCCGCCACCGCAGCCGAATACACCGCGAGATCCAATCTGGTAGCAGTGATTTCGAACGGTTCGGCGGTTCTGGGCCTCGGCAATATCGGTCCTCTCGCATCGAAACCGGTGATGGAGGGCAAGGCGGTTCTGTTCAAGAAGTTTGCCGGCATCGACGTGTTCGACATCGAAATCCAGGCAGCTGAAATCGACCTCATGGTCGAGACCGTTGCGGCGCTGGAACCGACATTCGGCGGCATCAATCTGGAAGACATCAAGGCGCCGGAGTGTTTTGAGGTCGAAGATCAGTTGAAAAGCCGATTGTCGATCCCGGTTTTTCATGATGACCAGCATGGAACCGCCATAATTGTCGCAGCCGCGGTTTTAAATGGCCTGGAGTTGGCCGGCAAAAAAATCGAGCAGGCGAAGATTGTCACTTCAGGCGCAGGAGCCGCCGCCCTCGCCTGCCTCAATCTTCTGGTATCGCTGGGCGCCCGGCGGGAGAACATCTTCGTTTCGGATATCGAGGGTGTTGTATATGTCGGACGCGAAAAACAGATGGACAGATGGAAGTCGGTCTACGCCCAGGATACCGACGCACGCCGTCTGGCCGATGTGATCGGAAATGCCGATGTGTTCCTCGGTTTGTCGGCGGCAGGGGTACTAAAACCCGAACTGTTGCGCGACATGGCGGAAAATCCGCTGATCCTTGCTCTGGCGAATCCAACACCCGAAATCATGCCGGATCTTGCTAGGGCCGAACGTCCGGACGCCATGATCTGCACCGGACGTTCGGATTTCCCGAACCAGGTCAACAACGTCCTGTGTTTTCCTTACATTTTCCGCGGCGCGCTCGACGTTGGCGCATCAGCCATCAACGAAGACATGAAAATGGCGGCGGTTCGCGCCATCGCCGATCTGGCACGCGAGGAGCCGTCGGATATCGCAGCACGTGCCTATTCCGGTGAAACGCCCACTTTCGGACCGGAATATCTAATCCCCTCGCCCTTTGATCAGCGTCTCATTTTGCGTATCGCTCCGGCAGTCGCGAAGGCGGCAATGGACACCGGCGTTGCCTCCCGTCCGCTGGAGGACATGGAGGCGTATTGCGATCGGATGAACCGGTTTGTCTTCAGATCGGGCCTTGTCATGAAACCGGTGTTTTCGGCCGCCCAGGCCGCGACGGCAAAAAAGGTCATTTATGCCGATGGAGAGGACGAGCGGGTTCTGCGCGCCGCGCAGGTCGTTCTTGAAGAAGGCACGGCCACCCCGATATTGATCGGGCGGCCCCAGGTTGTTGAATCGAGATTGAAACGTTTCGGGCTGAAGATACGACCCGAACAGGATTTCGAACTGGTCAACCCGCAAGACGATCCACGCTATCGCGACTATGTCGACCTGCTGATCGAACGGACCGGCCGGCGTGGAATCACGCCCGAAGCCGCGCGAACAATGGTCCGTACCAGCACGACCGTAATCGCCGCTCTGGCCCTTATGCGTGGGGAAGCTGACGCCATGATTTGTGGTCTGGAGGGCCGTTTCGAACGCCATATGCGCAGCGTGGTGCAGATCATCGGAATGGCGGACGGGGTTCGTGATCTATCTGCACTGTCCATGCTGATCTCCCAGCGCGGCGTATTCTTTTTCACCGATACCTATGTGACGGTCGACCCCACAGCCGAGGAAATTGCCGAAATGACGATTCTCGCGGCAAAGGAAATTTCGCGTTTCGGAATTGAGGCCAAGGCCGCCCTTCTGTCGCATTCCAATTTCGGATCGCGCGACTCCAAAAGCGCCCTGAAGATGCGCCGAGCAGTCGAAATCCTGCATCGCACTGCTCCGGATCTTGAGGTAGATGGCGAAATGCACGGGGACTCGGCTCTCTCGCAAGTCCTACGCGATCGCGTTTTTCCCCATTCCCAGTTGAAGAGTGAAGCCAATCTATTGGTGTTCCCCAACCTCGACGCGGCAAATATTTCGGTAACGACGGTGAAAACCTTGCTGGACGCGTTGCATGTCGGTCCAATTCTGCTTGGAACTGCCAAGCCGGCGCATATCCTGACACCCTCGGTAACATCGCGCGGTGTGGTCAACATGACTGCATTGGCCGTCGTCGAAGCTACGCAGAGCAGTGCAGAGGCCGCCCAGTCGGCATAGGAATCCGAATGTCTTCCCTCTCGCAAGATATTCGCGGGCCAGCTTGAGCATCGCCACCAAATTGCCATGAGCGGCAAGTAAGATTTAACCCGTTGGGACTAGGGTTTTCCGGTGGTTAACCAAACAGGTGTTGGATGTTGGCGGTTTGCTGGCTTTATCAACCCTGCTGATTCGCCGGATTTGGGGATATTTTAACTTCCCGAGTGATCGAGGATTGTTACGTTGAAGCTCCTGGTTCATCTGAAACTTCTTGCCTTTGCTGCAACGCTCGGCGGCGTCATCGTCGGTGGAATTGCCGATGTCGAAGCAGCTTCTCGCCAATGCCGGAAACTGGAAACACAGCTGGCCTCGCTTGGCGGAGGCGGGGGCTCTGCTCGCTATCAGAAATACGCAAAGGCGCTCAAGCAACAAAAGGCCCAAGTTCGCAAGGTTGTCCGTCAGGCGCGACGCATAGGGTGCTCGCCGCTTTCAGGACAGAGCAATTACGGTGATCCGCCAAGCTGTGATCTGCTTGCCGACAAATATTACCGGATGCAGGATAATCTCAGGACGCTTGAACGCGGGGTTGCGCGATATGGCAATCGCGGGTCAAAGCGCAAACGTTCCCGCATTCTTGCGGCAATCGAGGCCAATGATTGCCGTCGCACAGCAAGCAGAACCAAAAAGAAGAAGAAAAAGGCTAAGAAAGTGGCCTCTGTCGCCAAGGACCGGGTGAAGACGCGCGAAGAAACCATCAACCGGATCATGAATGGTGAAACTCCGGTTCCAGCTCCACGGTCAGGTGTCGCCGGCACTTATCGCACCATGTGCGTCAGGACCTGTGACGGGTATTATTTTCCGATCTCATTCGCTACCACGACCGGCAATTTCAGCAGGGATGAAAAAGCCTGCCAGTCTATGTGTCCCGGCACCGATGTCGCGCTCTATCATCACGATGCCGCCGGCGAGGAATCGGAAGCCATGATTTCGCTGTCGGGTGAACCCTATACCGCGTTGCCGACGGCCTTCAACTATCGCAAAACCAACATTGCGAAGGTACAGGGATGCGAATGCAGGTCGCAGAAGAATTTCAGTGTCGTAGCGGGACAGGAAAAGCCTGCCGACGCGGAAGTCCCGAAACCAACCGCCAAACCGGAAGCGGACGCACCCGCGGACGATCCGGAAATCCCGTCCACCGCAACTGCTGCTTTGTCCGGAGAGGATTCGCCGGAGACCGAAGCCGCACCTGAAAAGAAGCCGTCCAAATCCATTATCTATCGTGCACCGGGCTCCGACACGCCGCTGAAGGAAAAAACCAAGGCGGCAAAGGTGGATAAGAAAAAGTCGAACAAGAACGAAGCTGACGCCGACCGCAAGATCAGGGTCGTCGGACCTACGTTCCTTCCCACCCCGGAAGTGGAGGCAGACCCGCAGGTTCCTGTCCCGACCCAACGCCCATAATGTCGGCGGTGCCCGATTGAAAAATGGCCGGTGTTGTCGCGATTGCAAGCACCGTCAGATGACTGGCTGCTCTGCCTTGTCGTTCTCGATCTGAAGCCTGGCCTGCAACATTCTGGCGACCACGAACAGAACCGCAGACCCCGCGATACAATATATCCCCATAACGACAATCTGGGAGGGAAATTCGATCCCACGGTCGATGAGGAAGCCGGTCAATCCCGGTCCGACGGCGGTCATAAATACCATGATCGCAACCACAAGCGAGCGAACCGATCCCAGATGCTTTGTGCCGTAGATCTCCGGCCACAACGCACCAAAGAGTGTCGAGGAAATACCGTAGGAAACACCCAGCAATCCCATAAAGACGAAGGCTTGTGCCTGAGCATCCGACAGGCCCAGCGCAAGGCAGGCCGCAGACAGGGGCAGCAGGAACCCTGGCAGCAGCTTCACCGCTGAAAACCTGTCGATCAAATGACCCGATATGAGAACGAACAGGATCGTCATCATCGCCATGAAAATGAACGAGGAGGCAAAAACCTCCAGCGACCAGCCGCGCAGTTCAACCAGATAGACCTGATGAAAGAATATTGAGGTGCCGATGAACGCCGGCGCCATGACACCGGTCAGCATGATCCAGAACAGCGGGTCCCGCACGACTTCCCGCCTGGTCCAGTCACGCACCGCCGCCGATTCAATTTTTGGATCCGACGATCTCGGCTGCCGTTCAACCCGCATAAGCACCACGATCAGCGGCAAAGCACAGACCATCAGCACCAACGCACCCAGCGCCCAGCTATTGCGCCACCCGACCACACCGCTGACGGCTACAAACACCAGGGGCATGATGGCCTCGGAAACATTGTGCCCGAGGGTCGCTACCGAAACGGCCCTGCCCCGCTGAGCCGCATACCAGCGCCCCATTGCCGTCAGCGCATTGTGCGTCATCATCCCCTGGCCAAACAGGCGCAAAGCATAAATCACCAGGAAAAGCGAGAATATCGAACCCGAAAACGCCATTCCCAGTGACGCCAAAGCCAGCAACGGCACGATGAACAGTGTCACTTTGACGGTCGACCACCAATCGACAACACGACCGAGCTGTTGCAGGGTCAGCGCCGACATCAGCGTTGCCGACATATAGATCGAACCGAATTCACCGTGGCTGAGATCGTATTCAGCCCGAATCTCCCCGGCCGAAAGGGAAATGAAGAAGGTCTGCCCGAATGCAGAGAAAAATGTCAGCAAGAACGCACCGCTCAACCAGCGCGCGTTCTCACGCAGGAACAAGACGAATGGCATATCACACGGCCAAAAGAACGCCCGGACTACTGGGCAGAAAAATATTGATTACAACACCTTACAGGCGATCCCTGAATCGGTTTGTTATCGGATAGCGGCGGTCACGACCGAAATTCTTCTTGGTAATCTTCACGCCGGGCGCAGCCTGTCGGCGCTTATACTCGGCGATATATAGAAGATGTTCGATTCTGTGAACCAGATCGCGATCATGTCCTCTGGCCACGATCGCGTCAACGCTCAATTCTGCTTCGACCAGACATTCCAGAATGTCGTCGAGCACCGGATATGGCGGCAGAGAATCCTGATCCGTCTGATCAGGCCGCAGTTCCGCGGATGGTGCTTTGTCAATGATATTGGCCGGGATCACTTTGCCCGTCGGCCCCATCGCTCCCGGCGGAACGGTCCCGTTGCGCCATCGTGCCAGCGCATAGACCTGCATTTTGTAGAGGTCTTTAATCGGGTTGAAACCGCCATTCATGTCGCCATAGAGCGTTGCATATCCAACCGACATCTCCGACTTGTTGCCGGTCGTAACCACCATGGAACCGAACTTGTTGGATATCGCCATCAGGATGGTTCCGCGCGTGCGGCTTTGCAGATTCTCCTCGGTGACACCTTCATTGGTCCCGGCAAAAAGTTCACTCAGTGCGTTGGTGAAGCCCTCCACCGGTTCGAAAATCGGCACGATATCATAGCGGCAACCCAGAGCCTCGGCGCAGTCTTTTGCGTCTTTCAGCGATTCCTCAGACGTATAGGTGTAGGGCAACATGACGGCTCGAAGCCGTTCCTCACCCAGAGCGTCAACCGCGAGAGCCGCGCAGAGCGCTGAATCAATTCCGCCCGACATTCCGAGCACGACGTTCTTGAAACCGTTCTTGTTCACATAGTCTCTGAGCCCGAGCATGCAGGCCCGGTAATCCGCCTCCTCCGCTTCCGGAATGATCGACATTGGCCCGTCTGAACACCACCAGCCGTCGCCTTTCCGATGCCAGGTGGTGACGACCACAGCCTCTTCGAATTGCGACATCTGAAACGCCAGTGACTTGTCGGCACCAATGGCGAAGGAGGCTCCGTCAAAGATCAGTTCATCCTGCCCGCCAAGCATATTGGCGTAGAGAATTGCTGCGCCGCTCTCAACCACCTGTCGGACGACGACCTGCTGCCGCACATCGACCTTGCCACGATAGTACGGTGAACCATTCGGCACGAGCAGCAGTTCCGCGCCCGATTCAATCAGCGTTTCGCAGACACCAAGATCGCCCCAGATGTCTTCGCAGATCGGCAAGCCGATTCGCACCCCGCGAAAACTGACGGGCCCAGGCATCGGGCCCGGTTGAAACACTCGTTTTTCGTCGAACTCGCCATAGTTTGGTAGGTCGACCTTGAACCGCTCAGCAACGATCTCGCCTCCATCCAGAACCGCGACGGCGTTGTGCAAGAACTCGCCCTTGCGAACCGGAAGCCCGATGATCACACCCGGGCCGCCGTCAGCCGTATCTTTGGCAAGACTATCGGCCGCATGCCGGCAGGATTCTACAAATGCCGGTTTCAAAACCAGATCTTCAGGCGGGTAACCAGCCAGAAACAATTCGGTAAAAAGCACCAGATCAGCGCCATGCCTGGCAGCGTCGGCTCTGGCTTCGCGCGCCCGGGCAAGGTTTCCTTCGACATCACCGACGACCGGATTCAGCTGGGCAACGGCAATACGCAGGACATCGGAGGTGGATTGGTTATTGTCGCTCATGCCGGAGCACCTTCGGGCAATAGGGATTAATGTTGATGCTCAAGCCCTGTAACGCGGCGGGCCCGGCGGCGCAATCCGGTTTGCTCAGTCGTCCCCGCCACTGCCTCGGTTCCGTATGGTTTCCGCGTCATAATTGTCGCCCGACGACATCGCGAGAACACGCGACATGTGTGTATAGGACAGGCCTGTTTCTTCCGCCCACCGGTTGAGCACCTGCTGAATCTGTTGCACATCCTTTTTCGATGTCGGCGCATCGGCAATCTCAAGACCGGCCTGTATCAGCGCCGCCACCATGTCCTTGGAAAGAATAAAACCGTCCCAACCGATCCAGCGCAAAAAATACTGCCCGGTGGCGCCGCCCATGCGGCTGCCGTTCTTGTTCAGATAGGCAAGAAGTCCGATCTGATCATCCTTCGGCCAATCGGCAAGGAACCGTCCGAAGCCATTGTGCTCCGTGGATACACGATCAACCAGAACGGCGTTCTCCCTGACGGCCTTGATCTTCTGTGCGTTGCGGACAATGCGTTTATCCGACGCCAGATCCTGCCAGAACTCCTCCGGTTGGAACAACAACGCCTTGGGCTCAAATCCGAGAAATGCCTCCTCAAATCCGGGCCATTTCTGTCGAATGACCCGCCATACGAAGCCGGCGGAAAAAATTCGTTCGGCCATTGCCGACAGTATTCGGTCGTCCGTCAACGAGGCGACCACGGCATTTGACGGCGCCGTTCCCAGCAGCGTTTGCAGGCTGGATTCGCCTCCCTTGCGTTCGGCTGCAAGGCTTTGAATCTGATCAAAGGATTTCATCAGTAGCACTCCATCTGCCCGAACATGTCACCCTATACCAAGTCGATCTTCGCCGCGATCAAGAACAATCGGAATGATCAGGTCCTCCTCATCTTCAAGATGACGCCGGAGCAGATCCAGCAGTTGCTGGTTCGTTTCTGCATACGAACTGACAGCGCGGCGCTCTCGGTCGCCGCCGCCAGCCAGCGCGCTGAACATCTCATTCGCCGATGCCGCTGTTCTGCCCAGAAAATCGTGAATAATGTGATGATCGCTTTCCAGGATGACAAAACCTTTTTCGAGCCGTTTCTCGGCCCGTTGAAAAACTGGAAAATAATGATTGTCTTCAATGTGGTGGTGGGTCGTCAGCTGTTGCAGGAAAAACTGCAGCCTTGGAGCAAACCATCCGGCAAATTCGCCGGAGTTCTTCCGCCCTTCACGCAGGTCGGTTATCCCGCCAGAGAGCGCCGAACCGATTTCGCGGAACATGTCGTGCCGCTGTAACCAGAAACGGGACATCTCACCGAGATTGGCGTGATGTTGCCAGTGCGCACGTGGATAACGCGCCAGCAATGTCTGCAGGTCCTGCGGAAGTGAATTGCGCGTGCCGAGGAGCGTTACGGGATCTTGCGTGGAATTCATCACGTCACATCGCGGTGTTTGCCGATTTCAAGAACCGATGAGGGACTGGAAAACCACAAGCCCCCACACCGCCGCAACAAGCAACATCGACAACAAAACTGCAAGCGATCCGCAATCCTTGGCCAGTTGAATATCGATGTCGAACTCTTTTGAAATCGCGTCACAAGCCGCCTCAAGGCCGGTATTCAGGATTTCAACGATCAAAAGGGCGATAACCGACCCGACCAGGATCACAAACCACCACACATCGTCGGCAAGCCACCAGGCAAGCGGCAATGAGGCGAGCAACAGCCCAACTTCCTGCTGAAAGGCGGTTTCGCTTCGGATCAATACCCGAAAGGCGCGGGCGGAGTTCAAGAAGGCATTCACCAAACGCTGCATGTGCCGCATCCATAGCTGGTTGAAGGCACAAGCGATAAATGCGTTCGATTAAAGCTCAGTGAAACATGTAGGAATCATAGGCGAAAAAACCCATCTGCCTCGACGCGTGCACCCGCCGCGCCTCGGCATTGGTGCCTGCCGCGCCAAGCGCAAAGAACAACGGCATGAGATGCTCCGGTGTCGGATGGTTTTCCGAGGCAAACGGAGCTCGACGCTGCCAGTCGCTCAATGCGTCCCTGTCTCCGGTTGTAAGGGCCTGCTCGAACCAGTTGGTGAAGCTGTCGACCCAAGGGCCGATATTTTGGTCGAGTTCGGCATCTTTGCAACGCATGAAAAATGCCCGAAGATTGTGGGTTATATGCCCGGAACCGATGACCAGCACGTTGTCGCTGCGCAATTGCGCCAAAGCCGCACCCACCGCCATGTGCCAGGCGGCATCGCGCTCCGGGTCGATCGAAACTTGCACCACCGGGATTTGTGCATCGGGAAAGGCCAGCATCAATGGCGACCATGATCCGTGATCGAATCCGCGCGTCTCAACCTGTTTCGGATTCAGCTCCGCACGCGAAAGCAGTTCCAGAATATCGCCCGCAAGAACCGGGTCGCCGGGTGCCGGATACCGCATTCGGTAGAGTTCTTCTTCAAACCCGCGAAAATCATAGATCATATCCGGCGCCGGATCAGCGACCACGCTGACCCCGGAAGTTTCGAAATGCGCCGATGCGATAACAATCGCCCTTGGCCGTTCGAACTGCTCCGACAGGGTCTCCAGAAATGTTCGTGCCGGAGAGCTGCCGAGCACCAGATTTGGCGCGCCATGCGAAATGAACAGAGTGGGAAGTGGCATCCGAGAGGTTCTCCTTACACACCGGAACTAATGCCTGCTTTGCGCCCTTGGTAGCCTCAAAATACCGAACGCAGCGTTCACCCGCATCGGTTCAACCGCCTATCTGCCACTCTTGGGATATTGTTTCAGGCCGTCGGTGATCTCGTAATAACTTCCCTTGTCTTCGCAAAAGATATGCGCAGCGGCTTCCAGATTGCTCGGCTCGTGAAATCCCCCGGCCATGATCGAGGTCCGCTCCGATCCGTCGGCCTTCCAAAACAACAACGAACCGCATTTGCTGCAAAATCCGCGTTTCGCCGAAGGAGAGGAAGCGAACCAGGTCAATTGCTGAGCACCCAGGACATCGAGGTTACGGTCATCCACATCCGTTGCGGCTACAAAGTGCCCGGTCTGTTTGCGGCACTGGCTGCAGTGGCAATAAACCACCGGGCGAACTTGGCCGCTCGCCACATAGCTTATCTCACCACACAGACATGATCCCTGACGTTTTTCTTCCATGTCGATCTCTTCCGCAAAACAACACCGGCCGGAAGCATATGCTCCCGGCCGGTCCCTATATAGTCTTCCAGCGACCTGCCCGGCTGCTGGGACGACCTTGATGCAGGACGGTGAAATCGAGGCGACTGGCGCTCTTGTCGGGCGCACTGTTATGCAATCCGCGACAAACAGGAAGCCCCCATTGCCAGCGTTGAACTTGGGATCGGAATCCATGTGCGCTATTCAGCAGTGGCGGCAATATGATTGATGACGAGAACATGAACACGAGAATTGAAATCCGCGAAAGCGCGCCATGCGATTTAGCTTCAATCGAGAAGCTCTATCCCGATGCCTTTCCTGAAGAGAATCTGTTGCCTCTGGTAACAGAACTGCTGCAGGAACCACCTATCATTCTCTCCATCGTCGGGATCATTAATTCGTCTCTTGTGGGGCATGCGATCTTCACGAAATGCGGTGTTGCCGCATGCACCGACCAGGTTGCTTTGCTTGGGCCGCTCGCCGTCGCCCGAGCTTGGCAGAGGCAAGGAATCGGTAGTGCGATCGTCCGAGCAGGCCTGCAACGCCTGGAAAGTGCCGGCGTGGCCCATGTCTGCGTACTTGGCGATCCCAACTATTATGGGCGTTTTGGTTTTGAGCCCGAGGCCGGCGTTGTGCCTCCTTATCCCTTACCGCCGGAATGGCGTGGGGCATGGCAGATGGTAAGCCTGCGCAGTAGTGAGCCACCTCTCAGGGGCAGGCTTTCCGTGCCGAAGCCATGGCTCCAGCCAGGCCTGTGGGCACCGTGAAACAGCAATCAAACCGAAGATTGCTGCTTCACAAGACCCCAAATCAGCCGTTGACGACCTGCCGCTTGGCGGGTTCGCCGCGCTCCTTTTTAAGCAACTCGGCCACCAGGAACGCCAGTTCAAGCGCCTGGTCGGCATTCAGTCTCGGGTCGCAATGGGTGTGATAGCGGTCCGACAGATCTTCCGCGGTGATAGCCCTGGCACCACCGGTGCATTCCGTCACATTCTTCCCCGTCATCTCGACATGAATGCCGCCGGCATGGCTGCCTTCGGCCTGGTGAATATCAAAAAAGCTCTGAACTTCGGACAGGATTCGATCGAAGGGCCGCGTCTTGTACCGGTTTGCGGTGATCGTGTTGCCATGCATCGGATCACAGGACCAGACCACCTTGCGCCCTTCCCGCTCGACGGCCTGAACCAGTTTGGGCAGGTGTTCCGCCACGTTCTCAGCGCCAAAACGGGCAATCAAGGTCAGCCGGCCCGGTTCGTTTTCCGGATTGAGCGCATCGATCAGACCAAGCAGGTCATCGGGTGTCAGCGACGGTCCGCACTTCAATCCAAGCGGGTTTTTGATGCCGCGGCAGAATTCGACATGCGCGTGATCCTGCTGACGGGTGCGGTCACCGATCCAGATCATGTGACCGGATGTCGTATACCACTCGCCGGAGGTTGAATCGACTCGGGTCAGCGCTTCCTCATAGCCCAGCAACAACGCTTCATGGCTGGTGAAGAACTCGGTTTCTCGCAGCGCGGCGTTGTTGTCGACATCGATGCCGATCGCCTCGATGAATTCCATCGTTTCGGAAATGCGGTTGGCAAGAGCCTGATACCGTTCGTTCTGCGGGCTGTCCGCAATGAAGCCAAGTGTCCATTTGTGAACATTGGACAGATTGGCATATCCGCCCTGCGCAAAAGCGCGCAGGAGGTTGAGCGTTGCCGCCGATTGCCGGTAAGCCATCACCTGACGTTGCGGATCCGGCACGCGGGATTTTTCGTTGAACTCGATGCCGTTGACGATATCGCCGCGATAGCTTGGCAGTTCGATGCCGTCCTTGGTTTCCGAGGGCGACGACCTTGGTTTGGCAAACTGCCCGGCAATGCGCCCGACCTTGACCACGGGCTGAGCCCCGCCGAAGGTCAGAACAATCGCCATCTGAAGGAAAACCCGGAAAAAATCCCGAATATTGTCTCCGCCATGCTCGGCGAAAGACTCGGCGCAATCGCCGCCCTGCAGCAGAAATCCGTTGCCTTCCGCGACATTGCCAAGCGCACGCTTCAGCTTTCGCGCCTCACCGGCGAAAACCAGCGGTGGAAAGCTTGCAAGGCGTTCTTCGGTTTGTCTCAGCAGTTCCGCATCCGGATAATCCGGAACCTGCTGGATCGGTTTTCCGCGCCATGAACTTGGTGACCATCTGGTTTTCATTTTCCAACCCAATACTCTTGTGAGAACGCGCTGCCCATGCAATCGGTCGGCTGCGGCAAGCGCCGGACCGCGCGTCTATACATCAAGCAGAAGACCGATTCTACCCGCAAAGCGAAGCAAACAAAAGCCGACAGGCGATCCGCCTGATATCGCGCAATTCAGCTGACCGGGCTATGCTCGATGCCGGCATTATCGAGAACACCGTCAAAAAAGGCGGTTTCGTCACGCAACAGCTTGACCGAACGCGGATAGATCGGTGCGCCTCGATCATCAGCGACACCGAACTCCCAATTGTCGGTCTCTCGGACAAACCGCAACACCCCGTCTTCACCGAAATGCGTCAGGAACCCCTGCAAAACCGCATCCAGATAGGAACGCAGGATTTGCGGCGGGCGCGGATGCGCCGGAACATTCTCAAGCGCCGAATAGACATACACCGGGCAGCCGATTGGTGCGGCGATGTCGTCGCTGAACATCTCCCCGGTCACCGTCCGGCGCTCATATCGTGCTTCGCGCCGGTCGACCGCAGGCAGATTGTCGAGATGATCGTACACAAGCAGGCCGTCGCAGGATTGTTCGCTTTCAGGCCGAACCGTTAGCAAAGCTGCCGGAAACCCCGGCATATCGGGGCGCGGACGCCAAACCCGCCGCCATCCGGTAAGGCGCGTTGCCTGCACGTGCAGGGTTTCGTTCTGGTGCGTCGATGTGTTGACCAGCGAGCCATAGCCAAAATAGGCAACCACACGCCCTTCTGCTGAACGCTTTTCCAGAAAACTCCGGTCACCTGGCATCATGGGCTTTCTTCAGCCGGTCACCTCCGCTGGTCAGACCGGCTCTCCCCCGCGCAGGCTGTAACTCGGCTGATACATCGTCACAAGTTCTTCCGATGCGGTCGGGTGGACGGCCATTGTCCGGTCAAAATCAGCCTTTGTGCAGCCTGCCTTCAGCGATACTGCAAGCAATTGCGCCATCTCACCGGCATCCGGACCCAGAATGTGGGCGCCGACGACGCGATCCGTTGAAGCGTCGACTAT
>JAJFHT010000190.1 GCA_021775495.1 Hyphomicrobiales bacterium
CCGTTCCGACCCCGTTGAGGAACGTCAGCGGCTTTTTGCCGATAGTCTTTCGGCCGTACTGGAGGAGCACCACGCATCGGGTGAATTCGATGAGCTGATTGTCATCGCCGCGCCGGCGATGCTCGGCGATCTGCGCCAGGCGTTCGACAAAAAATTGCACGATACGATCACCCATGAAGTCGACAAGGATCTAACCAAGCAGAGCATCGGAAAACTGATGGAGACGGCCAGGGAGATCGCGCAGGACAGGAGTTAGAGCGGCACGTGAGCCGAGTAGCCCTTTCCCGGTTCATCTATACACCCCATACATGACATTGAGGTTATTGCTGGTGCTTTGCCAGCCAGCCCCGGGCCAGTTTCTCGGCCTGTGAAATTTCGGTATCGCTCATGCAGGTGGCTGCTGCCTTTTGCCCCAGACGCGATTCATCATCGCCGGCCGCCGCCGCAAGACCGAGCCAGAAATGCGCCTGTACATTGTCCTGCGGGATACCCTGGCCACGCAGATGCATCAGTCCGAGGTGGCGCTGCGCCCAGACCATTCCCTGGTCGGCTGCCTTGAAATACCATTTTGCCGCTTTGGCGTAATCGACCGCAACATCCAGCCCCTCTTCGAATATCATGCCAAGGCAATGCTGCGCCGTCGGCTCACCCTGTTCGGCGGCCATGCGAAACCACTTCATTGCCTCGGCGATGTCCTTTTCGACACCCTGCCCTTGCGCATATATCAGACCGAGATTGACCTGCGCCCACGCCGCACCGTTTTCGGCCAGCGGTGTCATCAGTTGCCGGGCCGACACAAAGTCGCCCTGCTCCAGTGCCGACCAGGCATCGGTTGTCTCGTCCGCCAGGACGACCGGCATCGGTGCAAGGACCAGCGCTGCGGCCAGCAGACCTGCTTTCAAACGCATCATGCCATTCTCCTTCGCGCGAACTGCAGACCAATTCATTCTAAACGTCCGGAGCATGAGATCATTTGATCCAGAGCAAGCATCGCCGCACTGCCGGCATCTGATCCACAGTCGGATTTTTCCCGTACAAAGAAGCATCTCAAGAAAGGACGACCCTATGCCGATGACCATGATCGCACGTTTCACCAGTCTGTTTGCCGTGCTGCTGTTCGCCGCGGCCTGCACCACAAGCAGCAATGTCCAGACCGCCAATCCCGCCGGCAATTACACGGCGAACGTCAACCCCTATGGCGGTACCGGTCGGTAGGCGAGCGGGACACATTTTGACGATCATGAATTCGAGCGATTAGGCACCGCTGGCAAGTTTTGTTATATTTCGGGAGGCTCGGGGGCTGACAGGAGCCCTTTCAGATGTGTGACCATGACACAAAGCCCCTCCGTGCCCACTGTCTTTTTCGCGTTCTGAGTGTGCTGATCGGCATTGCTGTTTCGGCGGTTCTTTTATCTCCCGCACCGCCGGCGGCGGCACAGGTCAAGGTGAAACGTACCGAAAAGCCGGTGCTAAAACGCAAGTCGGTGACGATTGGTAAAAAACAGGACAACCGGCTGGGTAGAAAACCTCCGCCGGCAGGCGTTGTAATAGGAAGCCGGGGAAACAACCGGTTAGGCGGCGGAGCCGGAGAATTCCAGTCGACGGTCGTTCCGCCCGGCAAGAAGGCCGCCTGCCCGAAGGGGCGCTTGCTGATTTCCGACGACACCGCGAAAAATCCGGGCAAGGTCTATACATTCGATCTCGCCGCCCCGGACAATCCGCCATCCGGCGTAACGCCTGAAGCGTTGCCCGACCTCAACAATCAACGTGTCCTTTCCAACGATCACGACCTTGTCTCGCTTGCCAATGGCGATGTGCTGCTGATCAAGATGGGGCAATCCAAGGGTCGCCTGAAACCCAAACCAGCCTGGTTTGATCACACTTACAAGCTGACGGGCTGTGACGCCGATACCGGTCAGTGCAGCGGCGCCTGGGGTCCTGGCGCACGTTCGGTCATTTTCATCTGGCGCTCCGAAGACTGCGGAAATTCATTTTCCCTGCGCTCCTCGATCGACACGGCAAAGGTCAATGATGGCTGGGGGACGCGCCGGGACGGGTCGGGTGGGCTGCCGCAAACACTGCGCGGATTTCCGAACGGCCTTACGACGTCTCCCGGCAGTCCGCAGCAGCCTGCCTGGCAGATGGGCGGCACGGACGGGCCGTTTGCCAAGGTCGATTACAATTCGGGGCGGATTTTCTATTCTCTGAAAATCGCCGGTAGGAAGCCGGACAAGACTGCGACGAATTTTTCCCTGACCAACGCACGCCTTGGCCGGTCCGTGGTCATGATGTCCGATGATCGCGGCGACAGCTGGCAGGAGGCAACGACATTGCCCTACAGCAACTGGCGCATCCCGATCGCGCCACAGGGCGACAATCGCCTTGCTTTCATACACGGGCGCGACACGTCGAAGTGCACAGCCGGGAACAGCTACCGGTGCTACATCCACTATCAGACCGAAATCGGATCGAACCTTGACCCATCAGCGACCGATGAAGGAGAGGTCAGGTTATTCTTTGCCCCTGCCGAATGGAGCGAAGGCAGCGTCAAGAAGAAAAACGAACCAGGCGACCGCTCTCTGACTGTCAAGGGCAAGACAACCAACATCAGCGCCAACATATATCGTCACAAGCTGCTGACCAGAAATCCGGGCGCAAAAGGGTCGCTGATGGTCTTCACCCAAGAGATAAGTGGCGGGCGTGGTTTCGGTTATGGGATGTATTCAATCGTTCCGGAGGGTTTTTACACAGGCATGCCGCAGATCGCGCCGGCTTTGCAAAATCCGGCTAGCTTCATCCTGCATCCAACGGCGATCGACATCGGGTCCGGGCCGATCCTTTTCTATTGGTATGACGTCAATGGCGATAGCGGGAAAATGCAGGTGCGCGGACGCCTGGTGACAGGTGCCCGGGACTACACGACGGATTTTTCCATATCGGGCCCGTTCGACACGCCCGGTTCGCCGATGTGGTTCGGCGACTACCACACCGCCGGCGGGTTCCAAAGGCCGCCAAGGTTGAAAATCAAGCGCACCGGCGGCAATCGGCTGACCCGCAAAGGCGGAGACACGCCGAAAACCTACGACTATTTTCCGGTCTGGAAACAATCCGACGGCAACATCCATTTTGCCAGGGTTTCCTACAGCGAGCCGGATCAGTCCGCCGCAAACGGTCACAACCGGCTGAAAGAAAAGGCCGAAGCGATCCCCGAATTCCAGCCGCTGGATTTCTCGAAAATTTCGGTTCGGCGTTTGGAATACGACTGATCGGGGTGAAGGGCATGGTGTGCGAACCCGCTTGACTGATTTGCGGATCAATGCGGGTCCGCATCATGCTCGAAAGGGGAGCGTGATCAGAACTATCAAAGCGGATGCAATTTGAGAAATTGAAAGATCGCATCCCGGCGATCAGCTCGGCCAATGGCAGGTTTCCAAACTCGACAAAAGCCTTCAAACATATTGTTGACAGTAGCGTTCGACATTAATTATACGATGTATAAATAATGTCGAACTGGAGCAAAGAATGCCTACCGGACATATAATGATGGCGATGACGCTTGATGGTTTTGTCGCGCGAAAAGACCACACACTCGATTGGCTCGACAAACAGGATACTGCTGGAGAGGATCATGGGTTCACGGAGTTCATGGATAGTATTGATGTCATCGTCATGGGGTCTGGTTCCTATAAAACCGTGCTTGGTTTCGGTGAGTGGCCTTACACAAAACCGGTTGTTGTCCTGAGCCGCAGCCTCGTCCAGGCCGACATTCCCGACCACCTTCAGGATAAGGTCGAGATCATGTCCCTTGAGCCAGTTGATCTTATGAATGTGCTTGGCGATCGTGGGATCAAACGCGTTTATGTGGATGGGGGAGCCATTATCCAGTCGTTCTTACGCAACGGTTTGATTGCAGACATGAAAGTTGACATCGTTCCCATTTTGATTGGGAAGGGCATTCGGCTCTTTGGGGAACTTCACAAGGATGTTGACCTGGCACTTGTAAGTGTCAGCGATTTCAAATCGGGGCTGATACAGATGCAATACCGCATACGACAATGAACAAGCGGGTGAAACCAGCCGGCCGGCCTTCCAAGGAGAACCAGAAGCTCTCGGAACAGTTGGTTTTGCAAACTGCTTTGTCGCTGATGACGGAAGGTGGTGTTGAGGCAGTGTCGTTTCGAAAGTTGGCGGAAGCGTTGGACGCGACGCCCATGGCGGTCAAATATCACGTCGGGAACAAGCAGGAGATGCTCAAGAGCCTCGTGAAATTGGCATTTAGCGGTGTCGCCGACGGAGGCGCGGGACACACTCCGCTGGAAAGGCTGCGCAATGCGCTCGCATCGTATTGCGATAGAGCGTTGGAACACGCCAATCTTGTCCGCTGCATGCTAGGTGACACCTCGCTGATGAGCCGGGACATCGTGCAACTGACCGATAATTTGCGGCAGGACACGAGGCGTCTGAACAACGGCGACGAAAACGATGTGATGCTCAATCTTCTTGTCGATTACACGCATGGCTTTGTGTTTGCAGCCATGTCCGCTTCACCCGACAATTGTCCCACTGTTGAAGGCTATCTACGTAGCTTGGATTGGGTGCTAACGACCACCGCGAGCGACTAGCGGACAATCGCGGTTCTCCGAATTGAGTTGCTATGAACTCGCCGCCCATTCAAGCGCTTTGACGCTGTAGATTGCAGTAGTTTCATCGCCATTTCGACACTGTTTGTGCGTCTATGACCTAGTGCCGGCTGCTCGATTGCCGGCCGCGAAGAACCGCGATGCCTTCCGACAGCCCCTCGACAATCCGCTCGGCCAGTTCAGCCGTCAGCGAAAAAGGGAAATGAGAGCTCTCGGTCGGCATCAGAGACAGCACGATCGCTTTTTTCTCCACATCCATCGCCACGGTCGTCGCCGTTGCTTGTATCGTCTTTGCGGGAAATTCCTTTTCCGGATTTGCATCGGAGTGCGACTGGATCATCCGGCCGACAATCTCGGGAACGGCTTCTGCCGGAAAGGCAAAATGTTCTTCCGTGTTGCCAGTTTTCACCGAGAAGATCACCCCATCGCCTGATGGCGAAGGCATTGCGCTGAAACCGCGGGCAGGCTTCACGGTAACGGTTTGTCTGGTCACGTCTTCCTCCAAAAAAGGTCAGAGCCTATCTTGCGGCAGCTGGCCTGTGTAGTCGGCCAAAGGCGCGTGCGGCGAATATGATGGCAGTTTCAGCAGGAACAATGGCCCAATTTCGCAAAGCAGGTTACACAACTCTTCCTGAATCGGATTCGCGCATCGGGTTTTCCAGCACAGCGAAGGGATAGCAAATGCCGACACAGAGACTATCGGGTAAACATAAAGGCCGATGCCGGGCCGTCGCCCAGGCCGGCCTTGTCTACACCGTAGCGACCGACACGACATCGGCAGACAGCATCGCCGACCAGACACGCAATACATTGCGGGCTCTGGAAACAAATCTGGTCGACGCCGGAAGTTCCAAACAGGCGCTGTTGCAGGTGACCATCTATCTCAGCGACATAACGATGAAGGCGGATATGGACGCTGTCTGGTGCGACTGGATCGGCGCTGAGGAAAACTGGCCGCAACGCGCCTGCATCGGTGTCGATCTGGCGGGCAACGACATGATCGAGATTGTCGCCACCGCGGCATTGAGTTGACGGTCGGGCTGTTCGGACTCGGGTTCGATAAGGCCGAAGTCGTTCGCAAACAGCAAACGAGCAATTCATAACCGCCAATTTAAGAAATTCATTATGATCGATCTGGATTTCGTTAAAAGAGTTGCAAAGAGAGGCGGCAAATTTGCGTCCGTGAGCGTTCCTGCGCTTGCACTGGATATTTCCGTCGTTTTCATTTGCATGAACTATTTCGGGTTCATTTATCAGGTCGCCGTCATATGCGGGTTTCTGGCCGGGGTCACATTTGGTTATGTCTTCAACTATTTCTGGGTTTTCAAAGGCACCGAGAGAGGCAAGCTGACCGGTTACGGGATTTTCCTTCTGATCGATTTGTGCGGACTTGTCTTTGTCACCCTCGGTGTCACCTATCTTGTCGAATTTCACGAACTGTCAGTGGTGGCAGCAAGAATCGTTATGTCGGTCGTATTTGGACTCACCAGTTTTTTCGCCAATACGTTTTTGAATTTCAAACTGGTGTGACCTGACGCCAACTGCAACTTAGCAAACGCGATGCGGTGAGAATGCCGTTTCCTTGTTCCCGGCATGAAAAACACTCTCCTTCACAATCGGAAAAGTGTCCGCCAAACCGGATAAACTCCAGTTCTCTGCCTCACCTGACTTCCAAACTACCGGCGTATTTGCCTTAAACAACAGATTAGACATGTCTTGAATTTTGGGCTTTAACGAAAAATGAGAAGTTTTTCAAAGGACTGGGATGATGAAGTCGCGCAGTAAGTTTTTGCCCTTGGGTGCGCTGATGTTGTTGGTTTCAGCACCGTTTGTAGGTACTGCCCAGGGCACCACGCTCACTCTCGACTTTTCCGGCACTACATCCTTCAACCCGGGACTTTTGGGTCCAGGAGCGTTCACGGGTTCGATCACTTATGACACCACTGGAGCCACGAGCGCTGGTGGCAACACCTTCGCAAACGTCTTCAGCGATATCAATTTTTCAATTGGTACAGGCTCTGTCGCGTCACAGGCGACACCAACAACCAATGGTTTGACCCAGGTGCAACTGGTCACTGGAGAGGATGCGCTTTTGTCCACCTTTGCCGGTTCTTTTGGCGCGACTGGTGTGACCGGCGTCGCCGTAGAATCTGTCGGCCTTGAATTGCGCACAATCAATGGTGGCGACTTTTTTGGCAGCACCAGTAGCCTATTCAGCAGCCTGATAGATGGTCAGGTTCTGACACTGGGAACGGAAATTGGATTTGTCTCGCTCGTTGTGCGTTACGTTGGCGGTGCCGGTTTGGACACGACCATTCTTCTTGCAGGAAATTTTGGCAATCTTACAGCAACTGTTGAAAGTGACACTCAAATCTCCACGGTCCCTCTCCCTGCCGCGTTGCCTCTCTTCGCAGGCGGGCTTGGCCTTCTGGGGCTGTTGGGCTGGCGTCGGAAGCGGACGGTTGCAGCGGCTTAGATAAGCCCGTCGCAAAGCACATACCGTGCGGTCCTTCGGGGCCTCTTTTCGTATGAATTTCGGAATTTTTCTGCCGATCGATTTGTGCGAAATTGTCTTTGTCACCCTCGACGTCACCTGCCTCGTGGAACTTCACGGACTGTCAGTGGCGGCAAGAATCATGATGTCCGTCATATTCGGACTCGCCAGTTTTTTCGCCAATACGTTTTTGAATTTCAAACTGGTGTGATCTGACGCCGGCTGGGCCGCTTAGAGCGATTTGCTCCAGGGGTGCACCTCGGGCGCCGCTTCGGGATGGGACCGAATGAAATGATGCAGGACGTGCAGCAGCTCGCGAACGTGGCTCGCATCATTCCGGCTTTGTGCTGCACGGATGTCATCGACGATCATCTTGAAGACCGTTTCCATGCCCCGTTTTTCATGTGCCAGATACTGCGCATAGGCGATGGCGATCATTTCGGGCATATGCTCATGCTCGGCAATCGCCAGCACCTCCTCTTCAGTGAGGTCACAAAATGCCAGGCAATCTTCCATGCTGATCATGGACCGCATTAAACATCGCCATCGAGTTGGACGCAAATCGATGATGGCTGTTTTCCAAATTCCAGTTATGCCTCAGTCATTGCCAATTTTGAGATAGTGCTGTTCAGGATTGGTTCCGCTAGAATTTGAGGATTGTATAAGGCGCCACCGTTAACCAGCCTGATTCTCAGAGCAAAGTGAATTTATCTAATCCAACACGCCAACCCTGAAATGCAAGAGCAGCATCATGTCTCAAAATCCACCGACACTATACCTGATGTGCGGCAAGATCGCTTCTGGAAAGTCGACGCTGACGGCGAAACTTGGCGAACCGCCGAAAACAGTTGTCATCTCCGAAGATGACTGGCTGGCTTCACTCTACTCCGATCAGATGACGACCATTGCCGACTATGTACGCTGCGCCGCCAAGTTGCGAAAAGCCATCGGACCTCATGTTGTTTCCCTGTTGAAGACCGGAGTTTCGGTTGTGCTGGACTTTCCAGCAAATACGATTGCGAACCGAAGATGGATGCGCGAGATCATCGACGCTTCAAATGCAGATCACCAACTGCACTTTCTGGATGTTCCTGACGAGGTTTGCCGCGAGCGGTTGCGCGCGCGGAACGCAAGTGGCGATCATGCGTTTGCGGCTTCGGATGAGCAGTTTATGCAAATGTCGAAACATTTCATTGCGCCGGGTGATGAAGAAGGTTTCAACATCGTCGTTCATCGGCCAGGTGGAACGCCGTGATGACGCTTAGCTGAATCGGAGCAAACGATTACGGTGATCGGATGGACACACCCATTACCTTCACCAAATTGAAAACAATCCGGCGGAACCGGCGAGTATGGGCTTGGTCAGCGGCGCTCTTTCGCGATAACATGAATTCAAGGGCACCGGTCAGTACGTGGTAGCTCACATTGGAAAGATGTAATGGCCTCAGAATCCCGCTCTCCTCGTCTGGCTGTCTTGATCGACGCAGACAACGCATCTGCCAGGATCGCAGAGGGTCTGTTCGAGGAAATCGCAAAGATTGGGGAAGCCAGCGTCCGTCGCATCTACGGTGACTTTTCGGGCACGCGCTCCAAGGCCTGGGCTGATATTCTATCCAGGCACGCAATCATTCCACATCAGCAGTTCGCCTATACCACTGGCAAGAATGCGTCCGATATTACGCTGGTAATCGATGCTATGGATCTTTTGCACAGTGGCCGCTTCGATGGTTTCTGCCTTGTATCTTCAGACAGCGACTTCACGCGCCTCGCCTCGCGCATTCGGGAGCAAGGCGTCGATGTGTTCGGGTTCGGCGAACAAAAGACTCCCGAGAGCTTCCGACAGGCTTGCCGGCGCTTCATCTATACAGAAAACCTGTTGCCCAAGGCCCAGGCAACCGAATCCAGAGAATCTGCAAAACCCTTGCAGTCCCTCGCCCACGCAAAGCGCATATTGAACAAGGTCATCTCCGAGATGGAGAGCGAAGACGGCTGGGTAACCTTAAGCCTTGTTGGCAAGCAACTGGCAAATCTGGCGTCGGATTTCGACCCGCGAACCTACGGCTTCAGCAAGCTGAGTGATCTGGTACGCAAGATTGACACTGTTGAGCTTGTTCAATCGCCTGCAGGGCACCTCAGAATTCGCCTGAAGCCTGTTGCAAACACAAAATCGCAAAAATCCAAGAGATGACTCGATAAGGCAGGTGGACCGGATCCCGGGTCTTCGCCAAAATTTCGATGGCGCTTTTCACAATCACTTTTGATGGGTCGCCTCGCACCATCGGCATCGTAGATACCTGTTCAGGAAACCCGTTTTCAAAGGAACCAACATGCCCAACAAGGAATACGCGCTGGCAATGGCCAGATATAATCTTTGGCAAAATGAAAGCCTGCTTGCGGCGACCGACGGCCTTTCTTCATCCGAGCGCGAAATGGACAGAGGGGCATTTTTCGGCTCGATCGAGCAGACTCTCTCACACCTCTTCTGGGGCGACAGGGTTTGGATGAGCAGATTTGCCGGTACCCCGCTTCCGGAGGGCGGCATTCCTGAATCCACGTCTCTCATAAAGAGTTGGAGTGATTTTTGCGAAGAGAGAAAGGAATTTGACGAGCGTATTTTGCAATGGGCACATGAAGTCACTCCCGATTGGTTCACGGGTGACCTGAGTTGGCATTCCGGGGCGCTTGGCCGTGAGGTTACGAAACCAAAAAAGACACTCGTGATACAGTTTTTCAATCATCAAACGCATCATCGCGGGCAGGTTCATGCGATGCTGACGTCAGCCGGCGCGAAGCCAGGCGACACGGATGTACCATTCATGCCAGAGCGTTTTCTCGATATGTGATGGGATGTGGCAACACCTCGAGACACATCAAATTGAGCTTGAGGCAACCATTCGCCATAGATTGGAATAACCGGGAACAACGGTGATGGGATGGAGAGGCCAAGGTGACCCGACCTGAAACGAACGCCACTGCTGCGGCCGCGTATTACGATGAGGCCGACGTGGCCACCTTTTACCAGCTTTGCTGGGGTGGCTCAGACATCCATATCGGTCGATATGATACGGGCGAAGAGACGATGGCCGAAGCTTCTCTGGCGATGACACGCTACTTGCTTCACCTCGCCGGTCTGCAGGAAGGTGACCGCGTCCTCGACATCGCCTGCGGCTACGGCGGTACGCTGAGGGAGCTCGCAAAGCTCGGTTGCCATGCAACAGGTATCGATATCTCACAGGTCTGCGTGGACGAAGCGCGACGAGCCAGGACCGAGGCTGGGCTTGCCGATAAGATCTCCGTGGAGGTCGGAGAATTCCATAGCATCAGGAGTGCCTCAGAAACCTGGGACGCATGCGTTTGCCAGGAGTCAATCATCCATTCCACTGATCGTCCAACGGTCTTTGCCGAAGTGTATCGGGTCCTTCAACCGGGCGGCGTGTTTGCTTTCTCGGACATACTGACAGCAAAGGGCGCCGAGCTTGCGCTGGTTGACGCAGCCTTTGAGCGGCTTGGCGTTCGGGGCGGCGCCACGCTGTGTCACTACCAGAAGATGGCTGAGGAGGCGGGGTTTGAGATCGAACATGTCGAGGAGCGTCCAGGGGACATCAAGACCCATTACAACAAGCTTTCAGAACAGCTCGCGGACCCGCCTGCAGAGCTTGACCCAAAAGCTGCAGTACGGATCGCCAAAAGCATCGACAAATGGCAGGCAGCGCTCTTGGGCGGCCATATTACCTGGGCCTGCTTCATTGTACGTAAGCCTGAGTAGGCAGTGGCCCTCAGAGACCGTGAATGCGATGGGTAGGCAGCTACGATAAATTCCTATTACGGTGATGGGATGGACACCCCCATCAGCCTCTCGATGAGCCACACTGTTATTTGACCAACCTGATGATCAGCTTGTGCACCGGGCCGCCTTGGGCCATTTCTTCCCTTTCGAATGCGCGGCTGCGGGCCTTGTGTCGGTCATAGGCGGCTCTTATCGGCGTCATGATCGTTTTGCGGATCGTCTTGCAGCCGGGATCGTTTTTCTGCCGGAAACCGACAGTGACATCCTCAAGGTTCCGCGTCAGCGCCCGGATCATCTTTCCGTGCTGCTTCTCGTGGGCGCGGATGCCGTCAATGAAGACGCGCCAGCGGGCGGCAAGCGCCGCCGGCAGCTTTCTTGCAGGCTTCGGCAGCGTGTAGGTGATGGTGAGGAATGGCCGCGCGGCGGCCAGCACACAGGAATTGCCGTCGCGACGGTAGTCACGGTTCCATAACAGTTTGAACGTGGTGTAGGCGATTGCGCTGGAGTCGCCACCGCGAATGCGCGGGCCGCGTTTGCCGATCGATTCATAGAGTGCGGCGCCGGTCGTGCCGGTGATTGCATAGGTCTTCTCCACTTCCTGGGCCCGCCACTCCGCCTGCGCTGGAACGGCGACGAAGAAGAGGGCGAAGGAGACAAGAAGGCGCCTTGCGATGTGCTGTCGCGTTTTTCCGGGCAGCGAACCGGACCAACCGGTCGTGAAACCAATCAGACAGGACCGATCCGGCCCTTCAGAGGCGGATTTACGATGACCCACTCAATTTCCCATTTTAAAACTGTGCTCTGGCGATTCGATTTCTCGAGAATTCAAGGATTGTGTAACGCGTCATCGCAATCAAAACTCTCGTTGTATGATCGTGCAAACATTGTTTGTGCACGAGATCATTCACGGTGAAAGCATGATAACTTTGGTTTGGCTAGGTACAATTTGCCCTGCCGGGACATTCGTCTTTTCTTCCTTTTTTGCCTTTACGGGCAGGCGCTTGGTTTGCTTGACCTGATCCTTCACGACCGTCTGTTTTTTCGTCAGACTGCCAGCTTTTGAAACCGTGTCGGCCAGTGCGGAGTCCATGGAAGCGAAAGACACCGCGACAAAGGAACCGCACAAAATTGCTTTCACAGATTTAAAACCCAGCATTACCATGACTCCTTCTTATCAACTCGTTCGCTGATCGTTAGTCGCAATACCCACGTCTGAGGTTCAACAGAACAGCAGGCCTGGTTTCCAGAGATCAGGCCCGAAATGTAAGCTGCAGGTGCCTTTGAGACATCCCTTATGGTGACTATAGCTTTTTGCGGTGTGCCTCGTAAGGTGTTTTGCCATTGAAGGCTCTGTGCGGTCTGCCGAAATTGTACAACAGGGCTTACGAGCAATACCGCTGGGCGCCGGGTTCTTCACGACGACCATCCCTGGGCTGGGCGCAATGTCGGTAGCGTCACGATAATTGTCGCAAAAGGCTACATCAGAGTGCGCTTGCCAGGCCAATCAGTCAGGTCGAATCACATCGAAATCAAACCGCTCGACAAACGTGCCATCGATTGAAATTTCCATTGAATAACGACCTTCCGGATCACCTTCGGCAACACACCAGGTATTGCTGACCCAACCATCTTCCGGAACTGCAAATTTTTCGGTCACCGATTTCAGGCGATCCTTCGCGATGGTATTGGGGCTGTATTTGTCTTCCTCGCCGGACCACATTTCGGGCTCTGCCGGAAGGGAAAAAACTTCCCTGAGTTTAACCATACCCTCAACCCCGGCAAGGCGGATGAACCATCCATAACAAGCTCGGTACGGCTCCAATGGGACTTCGTTGGATTCATATACCAATCTCTGTCCTTCAGGATCAATCAAGGTGACAAGAAACTTCGCTTCTACGACAGACGGCTGTTGCGGCTGCGCGAAACTGGCAGTCGACATGGAAACGAGGCCCGCCATCAAGGTCGAACTTATGACGTGTCGAAAATACGAGATCGATACTACCTTTCGAGCTTGGAGCGCCGGTCAGCGGACGCTTATTGTTTCCGGCACAAGCCTACCAGAAAAGTGTTGAGTGCGCCAAAACACATTAGAGATCTTTAATATAGCTCCGAGTTCCGGCACTGTCCGTGATGTAGATCACAAGCGAGGCGGCTCCTGATGGCCGCGCATGCCAAAGCTGTTCATAGCTGAAAATTGAGTAACGGTGATTGTCTACTGAATCTCTTCTTGCCCCACGACCCGGGCAGCCGGTTCCGCATAAAAAGTAGAGTATTAGTATACTGTCATCGTCATTCTGAGGGAATCAGTCCATTCTGCCAACTCTGACGCAACCGGCTAATGGGAGATAATGTCCATTTGAATATTTGGACATTAGTGAGCCCCCAATGGCGAAGAAGCGGCGCAGGCGTTTGAACTGGAGCGCCGACGAGAGGCAGATGTTTTACGCTTCCCGCGCCAACCAAGTAGGCTCAGAAAGCCCAGTCCACCTGCAATTAAGGGCAAAGTGGCAGGAAGGGGGACAGCCGAAACGCCGGTCAAACTCGCGCCATTTCGCTGCACAACGAGCAAGCCTGGGCCCGAGCTAGTTGCAGGAATGGGAAACCCATCAGGACCGAAAAAAAGAGGATCGTGGAATCGCAAATTAATGGCATCAATTCCCGCAAAGAAACCGGTTCCGCCTTCTAACGCGGGACTTGAAAATATAGAAGCTTGTTCGTCGATGAGCGAGAGAGCGAACCCCCTTATCAATTCACCCCCAAATAAAATATTACTTGTAGTTGCGAAACTTATGGCAAAAATGTCAACGGTGTCTCCCGAAGGAAACATTGTCGCGTTATCTGATACGATCAACAGGGAATTACTTGCATTCCCACTGTTAAAATCTAAGCTGAGACCGCCAGGTCCGATGTTATCAGCGCGGATATTTCCTGTTACAGGCCCATATCTAGCATTACCAACTGTGGCACCTTGAGGAGCGCTATCGGTGTCGAAAGTATAAGTGACCTGAAATTCGTCAGTGCCATCTCCGCCAAAAAAGCTTAGATCGGTATTTCCTGAAAATATGTTGGTTACCGTTGCCGCGGATGCCTGACCGTAAATAGACAATGGGACGAATGGAAGCGAGGCAAGCAGTACAACATACGCGAGTCGTAGAACCGGCGCAATACAGCGGATCCGACAACGAGGCAAAGTGACGTGAGAAATTTGGGTTTTCTCTATGTTCGTGCTTATCGAAATCTCTGATTTCCGCGCCGTCAATTGCATGACTATTTTCCGATTTGTTCTATTGTTAATCGCAAATTTTCTGCATGTGAGTGTCAAATCACGCATTTCATTTCAGTATGGTATATTTCGTTTCGCAGCTGCGCATGACGCATATGCGCTAAGAGCCCGGTTTGAAAATAGTTGAGCGATATCAATGGGATGCAATTAAACCGTCTTTGCTGAGAAGATGGAAGATCAAATGCCGTGGGATGATACCGCTCGCAAGCAGCACAACCGCGACCATCTGCGATATCCAAGCGATTTGAGCGGTGACCGTCCGGCGAAGGCGCTCTGGCAAGATGAATGGGAATTACGGTGACAGTGCACACAATCCCTGTGTGGGATACCTGACTATCCTCCGGAACCAACGGGTAAATTGCAAAACCGCGTGT
>JAJFHT010000020.1 GCA_021775495.1 Hyphomicrobiales bacterium
AAGATCGTGCCGTGACCGATATTGTCCGCCCGCAGCCCAAACCCGGTGTGCTGGAGATAGCCGCCTATGTGCCCGGTCGCAAATCTGCACTCGGCGTGGAAAAGGTTTTCAAGCTGTCGTCGAATGAAACACCGCTGGGCCAGAGCACGGCTGCGATTGCGGCGTTCAAGGATGCTGGCGATCATCTGGAATTCTACCCGGACGGTTCGGCGCTGGAATTGCGCAAGGCGATCGCAGATGTGCACGGGCTCAATCCGGACAATATTCTTTGTGGCAACGGGTCCGATGAAATCCTGTCGCTGCTGGCGCAGGTCTTTCTTGCACCCGGAGACGAGGCGGTTTTCTGCGAACACGGGTTCCTGGTCTATCCGATTCAGATCAAGGCCGCCGGCGCAACGGCGGTTGTCGCAAAAGAGAGTGATGAACGGGCGAATGTCGACGCCATTCTTGATGCGGTGACCGATCGCACCAAGATGGTCTTTGTCGCCAATCCCAACAATCCGACCGGTACCTATCTGCCGATTGATCAAATCCGTCGTCTGCATGCCGGCCTGCCGCCGCATGTCGTTCTGGTGCTTGATGCGGCCTATGCGGAGTACGTCCGGCGCAACGATTATGAGGCCGGAGTGGAGCTGGTGTCCTCGGCGCATAATGTCGTGATGACGCGGACTTTTTCAAAGATTTACGGACTGGCGGCATTGCGCATCGGCTGGATGTATGCCCCGGCGGCGATCGTCGATGCACTCCATCGCATTCGCGGTCCGTTCAACGTTAACAGCGCGGCCATCGCTGCGGGCGCCGCCGCCGTCCGCGACCGGGCGCATGTCGATATGGCTGTGCAGCACAACGAGACCTGGCTGCCGTGGCTGACGGAGCAGTTCGGCAATCTCGGCCTTCGTGTGACGCCCAGCATCGGCAATTTCCTGTTGGTTCATTTTCCCGATGATGAGACGCATTCGGCCGCGGCAGCGGATGCCTTTCTGCTGAGCAAAGGATATGTTCTGCGCCGGGTGTTAGCCTATGGCTTTCCCAACGCGCTGCGCATGTCGGTCGGCAGCGAGGAGGCCAATCGCGGCGTTGTCGCGGCGCTGACGGAATTTCTGGAAAGCTGATGGATCAGATGTTTGACAAAATCACCCTTATCGGTGTCGGCCTGATCGGCTCGTCGGTTGCCCGCGTGATCCGGCGTGAGGGCCTGACCGGCCACCTGACGATTTCCACACGCACCAAAGAGACGCTGGACCGCGCCCGCCAATTGGCGCTCGGCGACGACTATGTCAGCGATTGCGCCGAAGCCGTCCGAGACGCCGATCTGGTTATCGTCTCGGTGCCGGTCGGTGCCTCGGGGATGGTGGCTGAGCAGATCTCCACAGCCTTGAAACCGGGCGCCATTGTCACCGACGCCGGTTCAACCAAGCTTTCGGTGGTCAAGCAGATGCAACCGCATCTGCCGGACAACGTGCATTTCATACCGGGTCATCCGGTGGCGGGAACCGAGCAATCGGGGCCTGACGCCGGATTTGCAGAACTGTTCACCAATCGCTGGTGCATCCTGACGCCGTTGCCGGGAACCGATGAGGCGGCGCTGAGCAGGCTGAAGGCATTCTGGGAGCGCTGCGGTTCGACCGTCGAAACGATGGATCCCGAACACCATGACATGGTACTGGCGATCGTCTCGCACCTGCCGCACATCATCGCTTACAATATTGTCGGCACGGCCGACGATCTGGAGATGGTCACAAAATCCGAAGTGATCAAATATTCCGCGTCCGGTTTTCGCGATTTTACCCGGCTGGCGGCATCCGATCCGACCATGTGGCGCGATGTCTGCCTGCACAATCGCGATGCTATCCTGGAGATGCTCGGCCGCTTCGCCGAGGACTTGTCATCACTGCAGCGAGCCATCCGCTGGGGCGACGGTGAAAAGCTGCACGACATGTTCACACGCACTCGGACAATCCGCCGCTCGATCATCGAAGCCGGTCAGGAAACTGACGCGCCCGACTTCGGCCGTCAGGCGGTGGCGCAGGCCGAGCCGGAGGCGGAAGGCTGATCTGCCTCCATGGACTGTCGTTTGGCGAATGGTGGGAAGCGTTTCGAGAAGCTATAATTTGTAGCAACCGGTAGTTTTTTGGACGATAATTTCCGAGAAGCGGAATATTGAAAAACAAGTCTCTAGACGATCCACATCAAGTTCTCGACTGCTGAAAATTTCCTACATCATTCAGTTAAATTCTTACAAGTGTATGCATGCGAATCCAGCGGGATCGCCAAAACGATTCTGGCGTTAACTTCGCCAGACATCTGGACTCTGGCGCGTATTGTGATCATAGTTTGAGGTTGTTTGTTGCATTTGTGCTGTGTAGGGGGGCACTCCTGTGTTCAACAGTCGCGTTTTTTGTTCTGGTGGATCTCGGTACCGCTCGAAATTGCGCGACTCCTTTCAGCTTTTTTTCCTCACGATTTTGCTCATTGGTGCATTCGCGGTTTCGCCCATTTTCGCCGCTGGCTCTGGTGATCTTTATCCCGGCAAGAAATGGTCTCCCTGGATTGAATTTGGTGGTGCCCTTGGCACGGACGATCTCAGCAGGGGCGAGGTCGCGTTTTTCGTGCCGTTCAGGCAGGGCCCCGAAACACTGGTTTTTGGCGACATCCGCGGTCGGTTGTTCGAAAAGGGCATCTTCGAAGGCAACATTGCGGTCGGATTTCGCAAGATGCGTGACAATGGCTGGAATTTTGGCGCCTGGGCTGGTTACGACGTCCGCAGAACCGCCGCCGGTAATACGTTCCATCAGATATCGGGCGGCGTCGAGTATCTTCACCCGGACTGGGGCGTCCGTGCCAATGCTTATCTGCCTCTGACCGGCAGCGCTGCTGTTTCCTCGTCCAGCACCTCGATCGGTACCATTAGTGGTGGCACGACCTCAGTTGCTTTGTCCGGGACACAGTTGCTGCTGACCACCGCAGCTTCAACAACAACATCCACCATCACCACTTTGACGACCAGCGAGTTGGGTCTGTACGGATTTGACGCTGAAGTTGAGAGACGGTTGCCGCTGGAGGACATGTTCAACATCGATTGGCTTCAGACGGGCCACGAACTATGGCTTGCGGCCGGTGGTTATGTCTTCAATCACAAGGACCTTCCGAGCGCCATGGTTGGACCTCGGCTACGAGCCGAATGGCGCATGAATGATGTTTTCGAATCGCTTCCCGGTTCCCGTGTCACGTTTGAGGCTGCATACCAGTACGATCGTTATCGCAAGAGCCAGTTCGAAGCCGGTGTCAAGCTTACCATTCCGCTCGGCGGCCGCGACAGGTCCACGCCACTCACTCGTCAGGAGCGGCGGATGGTCGAGTTCATCCAGCGCGACCCCAATATCGTGACGGAAGAAAACACCAAGACGAGCACGAAGACCGAATCCAGGGTAAATCCCGAGATCATCGAAAGGGTGAATGACGCGACAACCAACCTCCCACTGGATAACGTTGCTATCGTTGAGGGTAGTGGCAGCGATATCGTGACAATCATCAACGACATCGGTCCCAACAGCATCATCATTGTCAGGGGAGGGACTTTCAATGACAGTATCCAGTTGGAAAACCGGACTCTTGTTGGCGGTGGCGGCAAACTGAAGGTGATCGGCCGGGATACCCGGAACCAAGGCATATTCATGCCCAGCGGGTCGACGCCCGTGTTCCAAAGCCAAGTCGGGTCCAACCAACCGATAGTGACTGTTGGAAACAATGCCGACATCGTTGGCGTCGATCTGCGTGGAACAGGATTACCCGGCAATTTTGGAATTAGCGTTCCCGCCAATGCGAATAATTTTGCCGCCCAACAGTTCACTATTTCGAATGCCAACAACGGCATTCAGATCGGTAGCAACGCCGGCGGGGGGATTTTCGACAATGGTATGATTTCCAACAGCAGTGGAACTGGAATCGATCTGCTCAACACCCGAGGAACATTCACTTTCAATGATGTGGACATTATTAACTCTGCGCAGCAGTCGATAAGAGTGTTCGGTGGTGATTCAACAATCAAATTCGATAGCGCCAGTTCGATCGCTCACAACAGCCCGACGCCGACGATATCGATCGATAACAATAACAGCTCGTTTGCGTTCGGCGGTCCGGTCAACTCGAGCAATGGATCAGGGCTGCAGTTCAACAATGCCGATGGCAATTACGAATTCAGCGGGATGACAACCCTGAACGGCGGTGATGCAGGCATAGACATTCTAAACGGCTCCGCCGGTACGTTCACCTTTGGCGGTCCGACGTCGATCAACAACACGAGTGGTGGGCGCGGCGTCAATATTGACGGCAGTGCCAACCCAACGGTGACATTTTCCGGCGGTCTCGATATCGCCACCAACGGCGGTCCTGGACTATTTGCAACCGGCGGCGGCACCGTCAATGTCCTCAACGGTATCAACTTCAACCGGATCACCACAGCCAACTCCACCGCGGTCAGGCTCGACGGCATCAATTCGAACATGGCATTCTCGTCGATCGCCGCGGCAAATAGTCCGATGAACGGTATCGATATCGACAATGTGACCGGCACTTTCGCTCTACGTGACGGCGATGACGATACTGACAACGACATCCTCACCATCAACGGGACAGGCGCCGGTTTCGCAGGAATAGACATCGCGAATTCCAGTAGTGCCACCTTCACTTTCTCAAACGTCGATATCAGCAATACCGGATCGCATGGTGTCCAGCTCAATGACGCCGGCACGGTCAGGTTCAGCGCAAAAAGCCCGGCTCTCGGCGATGAAATCGGCACGACATTGATCAACTCCACCAATGGTGACGGCATCA
>JAJFHT010000191.1 GCA_021775495.1 Hyphomicrobiales bacterium
ATTGTCACGGGTGATGACTTCCTGAGTCGGGACATACAGCACCTGCTCCATCATGTTCATCCGCATGCCGACCTTGTCGATGAACGGAACGATGATGTTCAACCCCGGGGTCAAGGTCTTGGTATAACGTCCAAAACGCTCGACCGTAAAGTTGAAACCCTGTGGGATGGTTTTGACGCCTGCAAACAGCAGCAGCAAAACCAGCACGACAAGAATAATGATCAGGATATCCAGCCCCGCAATTCCTTCCAGCTGCATGTGAAGCTCCCTGTTTTGCCGCGACCGCAGACGAATCGTTCAATCGGACCTTAGCGCAAAACGGGTGCCGGGAGCAGCTACGCTGATTGAAGAACTGTGCACATCGGACAAGCGGCGGTTGAGGCGTTTCCAGCTGATTTGCCTTTTGATCCGGCGTTGAATTGATTCACCTGAAATACCGGATTTGTATTTCATCCGATCCACTTTGCCATCGAAAAGATTTGGAAAGGCTGTAACATATGTTTGGCGGAGTGGGTTATTCCAATGGAGATGGTGACGATGAACATCACGATGCAACAACCCCAGCCTTTCGATCTTGTCGGCAATGACATACTGATCGCCGGCAATGCCGTCGGTTTCGAGGCACATCTGACGATCAAGGTCAGTGAAGGTCATGACGAGGTTGTCGGGGCGGCCACAGTTGGCGCCACCTCCATCCGCCAGTTTCAGGCCAGTATTTCCATTCCGGACGATGTGGCGTTCAAACTCAACCGGCTGTTCGTCTCACTGGCTGACGACAGCGGCGGCGAAGACGGCGTGCCACCTCCGATGGTCACGGTGCCGGTGCTCTACGGCCCGATGATCCTGCCCGGATATCTGGGATATTTCGAGCATACGGTCGTGTCCGGAGATACTTTGTCGGCTTTGGCCGAACGCTATTACGAAGATCGCTCGAAATGGCTGCCGATACAGCAGGCCAACCAGCACATCGTGCCCGATCCGAACCTGATTTTTCCGGGTCAGACCTTGCGAATTCCGCGAAACGTCTGACGCGCGGGCGCTGAATTTCGGTTGAGCCGCGTATAGTGGGGAAAACAAGGCGCCTTTCTTCCTGATCGCAGCGGGAAAGGCGCCCATTTTTTACCGAAATGGCATATTTGTAACGCTCATTGTTGCGGCAACTCAAATACTCGATGCGCTGGCATTCCTGGTGTCGCTTGAAACATTCGATAACAAACGAAAATTGCCCGTCAGTCTTCGTTTCTGACTTGGCAATCAAAACCAGGCGGTTTTACAGCCAGTATCGAACAGGTGGCCTGATCAAGAATTTCTTCAGCGGTGTTTCCCATAATCAGACCCGACAAACCCGTGCGTGCGACCGTGCCCAGAACGATCAAATCAGATTCAAGTTCGGCAATCAGAGCAGTGACTTCCTCGCTGGCAAATCCCTGCCGTAAGTGGGTGTGACGTTTGACGGAACCGAACACATCGGCATTTACCCATTTGGCTGCTCTTCGCATCAATCGGTTCAGCCAGTTCCTGTGAACGCGTTTTTCGTCTCGGACATAATTTTCAATGTCCTGCTTCGGGATTCCAGCGCGGGTTTTGCTGTAGACCGTCAGATATGGCGCATTCCACGCGTGTACCACGTGCAGTTCGGCCTTGCTTTCCTCACAAAGCGAAAAGGACAGTTCCAGGATTTGCTGATTGAGCGCATCCTCGGTTTTCTGGTTTCCCGGTTCGCCGCCGTCAACAGCGGCCAAGACCGTGTCAAAAGCGCCGTATGCCTCGCCTTTTGACAACCAAACAGGACAAGGGCAGTGGCGCAGCAATTGCATATCCAGACGGCCGAGAAGCCGATCCATCAAACGGTATGGTCCTATCGGTTTGATGACGAGATCGTAGTCCCGCCGAATGACCTCACGAACGACCTCAATGTAAGGTCGGCCGATCACGACCTTTGATATGGATTTGCTCTCCGGACGGGCAACCTTCTTGAGACCCGTAAGGATTTCTTCGGCCTCCTTCACCCACAGGGCATGCAACGAGGCAATTTTGGGTGTGTTTACGATCGCAGGCGAGGGACCTTTGACATAGATCAGATCGACGTGGCCATCATTGCGATCTGCCAAATCCATTGCCAGTCTCAAAGTCTCCGCAGCCACCTCTGACGTTGCATCATGCACATAGAGGATCTTCTTGAACCGTCGCACTGTTTGTCCCTCACGAATCGGAAAAGAGCGGTCCGGCCATAAGTGGTCCGGCCGAACAAGCACTGCAGCTGTGAAACAGTGGTTTTGATTTCTAATTTCCTGTTCGTGAAAGACATTGACGTAAATCAACAACTGGTCACTTGTGCTGCGTCCAATTTTCGTCCGATGAGATGAGAAGCGCTTTTTCGGAAATCATCGGCACGATCGCAGCAAAACGTTCGGAATTCGAGCGCGCTTGAACGAGTGCTGGAAGCATGCCGACCCGGATTTCGGTAATGGAATATACGTCCGTCCTTTGATCCCAATCAAATCCGCATGTTGCAATTCCCCTATTTGTGGAGGGCGCAATGGCGCTTCTGCGGGTGGGGGTTCTGCTACATCTCAAAGAGGACAGTCATGAAGAACAGCACGAAAATTCTCACCACCGCAATTGTCGCAACACTCGTTGCCGGCGCTGCGTTTTCAGCTGCTTCCAACCGGACACGGCTCGGCGCGCTGGAATGCGCGGTAGAAGGGGGAGTTGGTCAGATCGTCAGATCTGACAGAAAGGCCAACTGCTTTTTCCGACACAAGGACGGCACTGTGGAAGAATACGCCGGCATGCTGAGCAAATTGGGAATTGATATCGGCGTATCGGAAGAATCCTATGTCGGCTGGATTGTTTATACCCCTGTGGGGAACGAATCCGGCTCCTATGCGCTTGCCGGGAAATACATCGGTATTTCGGTCGGCGGCGCTCTGGGTATCGGCCTTGGTGTCAATGCCTTGGTCGGCGGATCCGACAAGAAGATCGGCCTCCAACCCTTCAGCGCAGAAGGCAAACGCGGTTTGAATATTGCCGCAGGTTTTACGTCACTGACCCTTGAACCGGTCAAATAGACGGTGCCTGGATAGCCAAACTGCCATTACGCCCAGCCTGACAATTCCCGCTCGACCAGTTCGCCGATAACCGCCATACCCTCGGGACTGTCGTTCAGGCAGGGGATGTGGGTGAAATTTTCCCCACCCGCCTGGTGGAAGATTTCGCCGGCTTCGCCGGCGATTTCTTCCAGCGTTTCCAGACAGTCGGAAACGAAGCCGGGGTTGAAGACAGCAATGTTCTTCACCCCGTCTTTGGCCAGTTTCTCGACCGTCTTGTCGGTATAGGGCTGCAGCCATTCCTCGGGGCCGAAACGGGACTGGAAGCAGGTGATCAGCCTGTCGTCTTTCCAGCCCAGCCGTTCCTTTAGCAGGCGCGACGTTTTCATGCAGTGGCAGTGATAGGGATCACCGCGCTCGAAATAGCTTTGCGGAATGCCGTGATAGGAGGCGATGACGGTTTCCGGTTCGAAATCGAGACTTGCCAGATGGTTTTCGATCGATTGCGCCAGCGCCTCGATGTAGACCGGCTCGTCGTGATAGGCTGGGATGGTGCGGATCGCCGGCATGAAGCGCTTTTTCATCAAGGCTTCAAAGAACTTGTCATTGACCGTCGCCGTGGTTGCGGCCGAATATTGCGGATAAAGCGGGAACATGACGATCCGGTCGCAACCCTGCGCCAGCATCCGGTCGAGGACGCTCTCGATCGACGGATTGCCGTAACGCATGGCCCAATCGACCATCACGGTATCACGGCCCTGCATTGTCTCGGCCAGCTTTTCGGACTGCGAACGGGTGAAAGTGCGCAGCGGCGATTCATTGCGCTGCTTGTTCCAAATAGACTCATAGGCCTTGCCGGATTTCCCCGGCCTCGTGTTGAGCACGATGCCGTAAAGGATCGGGTACCACAGCAGGCGTGGCCACTCGATGACGCGCTTGTCCGAAAGGAACTCCTTCAGGTAGCGCCGCATCGGCGCAAAATCAGTGCCATCCGGTGTGCCGAGATTGACCAGCAGAATGCCCACCTTGTGAATGTTGACCGGTGGATGATTGTCCGGCAGCGGGCCGATGGCCTTTGCGGCCTTACCGTCAATCTTCGTCGACAGGGTCATGCGGAAGTCTCCAATTGCATGACCTCAAGCTAGTTCTGCTCGCCCTGAATTCAACGCACATGTGCGGTATTGGGAAAGAAAACCGCCGATACGGTCACTTTATCGGCGGCTGTGATGCAGGGAGAAAGACTGTCAGGTGGAATAATCGCGCTCGTCCGCGATGATCTTGCCGTCATTCGGCATTTGCGACGCATCTGCTGCTTTCACGCTGCCTTTGAGCTTCGTGATGTCGCGAATGGATCCCGCAACCGCTGCCTCGTCGATTGTTGTTCCTGCCGCCGGCTGCACCAACAATGTCATTGTATCCTGCGCGCCGTCGCGAGACACAACCAGCCGCGCCTTGTCGATTTCCGGGTGACGGGCAAGAATTTCCGCAATCTGTTTCGGATCGACAAACATTCCCTTGATCTTGGTTCGCTGATCGGCCCGTCCCATCCAGCCCTTCAGGCGCATATTGGTGCGCCCGCACGGCGATGTGCCGGGCAGGACGGCTGTCAGATCGCCGGTGCCGAAACGCACCAACGGATAGATATCATTGAAGGTCGTGACGACCAGTTCGCCAACTTCACCCTCGGCGACCGGATCTCCGGTTCCGGGTCGGACGACCTCGACAATCAGATTTTCATTGACGACCATGCCGGGGTTGGGGTTGCCATCCTGGTCTGCCGTTTCATACGCAATTATGCCGATATCGGCGGTCGCATAGGCCTGGAAGATCGAAACGCCGCGGCTGGCGTATTCCTCACGCAACGAGGGAAACAATGCGCCACCCGAAACAAGGCCCCGGCGAATTGACGACAAATCCTTGCCGGATTCGGCCGCGGCATCGAGCATGACCTTAAGATAATCCGGTGTCCCGCAATAGACCGTCGGCCGCAACGCTGCTGCCGCATCGACCTGCATTTCGGTGTTGCCGATTCCGGCGGGGAATACAACGCAACCCAGGGCTCGCGCGCCTTCCTCCAGCAAAAAGCCACCGGGTGTCATGTGATAGGAAAGCGCATTGTGCACAATGTCGCCGGGGCGGATGCCGGCGGCAAAAAGCCCACGGGCGGCCAGCCAGGGATCGGTGCCCAATCCCTGAGGTTCCCAGACCGGTCCCGGAGACATGAATACCCGAGTGCCGTTCATGGCGCTGCTGTTGGCAAATCCGCCAAAGGGCGGCTGGGCTGCCTGCATGTCCATCAGTTCGGATTTGCGCAAGACCGGCAGCCCGGACAATTCCGCCCGATCCGTCACGCCGGATGTGTCGATCCCGCCAAGCCAGTTGTCCAGGCCGGAAACCGATTTCCGTGCTTTGGGTAAAAACGCCGCCAGCTGTTCGAAAAGATCGGATTCGCGCAGTTGCGAATCGCGTGTTTCCAGTTCGTCAAAAAACTCGGTCATGGGGATTTCACAATATCGGGTGAGCCTGAACCGGCTCCGGTTTTCAGACGCGCCGCTGGCGCACCAATGAAAAACGGGCTCCCGATGACAGTGTGCAGTTCATCTGCGCTGTTGTTACCAGGGTGCAATTGGCACGGTCGGTGGTGTTGCGGACGATTGAACGAATGGTGATCTCGACCGAGCGTCCGTCTGTATACCGGTATGAGCCTTCGGACAGTTTGTTGCCGGTGTCGGCAGCAACCGTTGTGAAGGCGCCCCCGTTGAAGCTCGACAGCCCAACGCCGTTCGTGTCGACCCAGTTTCCTTCCACACCGGCGGTGCGGCGCACGGTCGGGCCAAAGGCACTTTGACAACCGGCGGCGACAACTGCGGCACCCAGGACAAGGGCAACTCCAATCCGGTTCATGACACTTTCCTTCCCTCGCATATGTTTGACTGATTGAATGCCGGTTCTTTGGGCTGAAAGCAAGGCAAAATGAGGGATCTGCGACGAAACAGCCGGCAAGATTTGCCAGCTTTTCCTTGCATATATTTGCAGTTTCAACACCATTTCGATCGTGTTTATGGGTCTATGACCTGGTCCAATCCGGCGTCTGTCAAAGCTACCGACTGCCGCTTTGCGAGTTTTGCGGTTTCAAATCCGCTGATTTCATCGTTGAAAAGACGGAAAAAATTCAGCTCGGCGCGCAAATGCAGAAACACTCCGCCCAGTCCGATGGCGGCCCGGTCCATGAAAACGAATTCGCGCGGGATCCTTATTGGTCCGAGACGCTTCAGCGACTGGTGAACGCGGAATGCCTCGCGCCGGCCGTATTCTGCCGGTGAAACGCCGTCGGCAATGGCCCTTACCCGATCCTCCAGCAACGGTCCGTAAATGAACCGTGCCCAGATGTTCAGGGTGTCGATCATCTCGCGATTGAGCCCTTCGAATCCCCAGGTCTCATAGGCATGAACCAGACGGTCTTCATCCTCGGTGCGCAGGCCCTCGTAGAGATCGATGACTCCGCCGACGAAACGCGGCGGGAAAATCCGGATGCAACCATAATCGAGCAGATTGATGCCAATTGGTTCTCCAGTTTCGCCGAGCCGCACGGTGTAATTGCCGAGATGCGGGTCGCCGTGGATTACGCCGTAACGTGCAAACGGGTGCCACCAGGCGCGAAACATCGCCGTCGCCAGCCGGTTGCGCTGTTCAAGCGGGGCGTCCTTGAATTCCAGCAGTTTCCGGCCTTCCAGCCAGCTCATCGTCAGCAATCGGCCGGTCGAATGGGATGCCAGGACATCGGGCACACTGACCAGCGGATCACCGTCGAAAATGCGCCGATAAAGCGCCATGTTCCGGGCTTCGCGCTGATAATCCAGCTCTTCACGGACGCGTTCGGCAATCTCGCCTTTCATTTCCGACGGATCGATGGCGCCGTCCATGCGCCGGTACAGCGCGAAAAGGGCGTTCAGTTGCGACAGATCGGCTTCGACCGCGCTGGCCATGTCGGGATATTGCAGTTTGCAGGCCACTTCTCGGCCATCGGGGGTGGTTGCCCGGTGAACCTGGCCAAGCGATGCCGCTGCTGCGGGTGCGCGCTCGAATTGGGCAAAACGCGATTGCCAGTCCACCCCCAGTTCGGCCCGCATGCGGCGCTTGACGAAGGCCCAGCCCATCGGCGGCGCATCGGACTGGAGTTGGGACAGTTCGGCCGCGTATTCCGCAGGCACGGCCTCCGGAATGGTCGACAGCAATTGTGCGACCTTCATCAAAGGCCCCTTCAACTGTCCGAGCGAACGGGCAATAGCTGAGGCATCGGAGGCATTGACGCGGTCACCGCCCATGACGCGCCGGGCAGCTACGCCTGCAGCGACACCGGCCATGTTCGTGCCAACCTTGGCATAACGGGCGACGCGCCCGCCGATACGGTTTCGTTCGGAATCGGATTCAGTCATGACTGAACTGAAGTAGGCATTGCCGGCGCAAAGGCAATGGCCTTTGGGAGATTGGCAATACGTGAATTGCCGGTACGGTTATGAGGGAGCTGCCATTTTTTTACGGCGCTTGCTCCGTGGCGGCCTATCCTGACTGACGGTGCCGGCAGGAGCTTGCCGAGGCAGACATCCGTCCAGCAATGCCCCGACAATCGATCTCTCCGCTTCAGCGTAATCGGTCACCGACAAGCGCTTTTTCTCAAGCGTCAGCGCCGCTACCAACTCGAAATCGGTGTAGAACTGGGTTGCCGACCAGATCGTTATGAAAAGATGACGCGGATCGATCGGAGCCATGCGGCCCTCTGCGATCCAACCTTCGATGACGGCGACGCGTTCGCGGGTGACACGCTGAATATGCCGCTTTTGCCTGAGCGACAAAAAATGCCCGCCACGCAGGATTTCGCTGGCAAAGAAACGGGATTCGGCACCGTGCGTGCGTGTGTATTCGAGCTTTGCGGAAATATAGGCGCTCAGAGCATCGCGAGGGTCCCGTCCGGGTGTGATCTGCTCCATGGCGCGATCCCACCCTTCCAGAAGTCGCTCAATCAGGGTTGTGTAGATGTCTTCCTTGGTGGCGAAATAGTAGTAGATATTGGCCTTGGGCAGCCCGCAAATTTCGGCGATTTCGACTATTCGCGTCCCGTCAAAACCCTTGCGGGAAAACAACTCGACAGCGGCCTTGAGAATCTTCGTTTCATTCCGCGCACGAATGCGCTCTTCAGGTTTCTTCGTTGCCGTTTTTGCCGCCATGACCTTCAATTCATGCCTTGCTGTGTGTTCGCTGCAAACAGTGCAGGCGCCTCTATATCACCCCTGTCATACCCATTCCACGATTTCCGCCAAATAATCAAGAACTTGACGATCCGGTCAGGAAAGCGGGAATCAAAAGTTGACATTCTGGTCAGGTTTTGCTCGACTTGACCGATTGAAATCTGGGGATTGAGCTGATGCCGACGCGGCTCGTCGATGCTATGCGGGAGACGCTTTCAGGATGGCAGACCGATGTTGCCGATGGCTGGCAACCGGTTTTCACCGGACTGGAACTCGGCTTTGACGATGCCGATCCTGATCTGGAGCTCGAGCCTTGGGAACCGATTTTCCCCAGCCGCCGCCGCCGCCACTTTCCCGGAGCTCCCGAGGGCGCTCACATGCTGCGGGCCTTTGACGGATTGTCTCCGGACGGGGTGAATTGCGTTGTGCTGGGGCAGGATCCTTATCCCGCTCCGGATTTTTCAACCGGCCGGGCATTCGAGGCCGGAAACGTGGCCCGTTGGAGAGAACTTGACAAAATGTTCTCAAAAAGCGTCCGAGCTTTCGTTCAGTTGATCTGCGCAGCGCGTACCGGCAAAGCGGATTATGCCGGATCATTTGCGGATTGGCCCAAAACTCTTGCCGCGATCGAGAGCGGCGAGATTGATCTTGAACCGGCGGATGCACTCGCCGACCGCTGGGTTTCTCAGGGTGTGCTTTTGTTGAATGCTTCGCTGACGCTGTCCCGCTTTCAGGTGCAGACAGATGCGCATCAGTCCCGCGGACACGTGCCGATATGGCGGCCGCTGATGTTGCGGGTCCTCGATCATATTGCTCGGCAGGAAAAACCATTGGTGGTGATCGCCTTTGGCGATGTTGCCGCCGAGGTTGTCAAACATTCGGGCCTCGACAGTCCGTCGGCGACGCATGCGTTGATTGTCCGAAAACATCCGGCGGAGGCCGATGACGTCTTGGCCCGTGACAACCCGTTTGAGGAGTGCAACCGCCACCTTGAGGCAATGGGCGCACAGCCCATCGCGTGGTAGATGATGGGTCACTCTGAAACACATGACTATGTCATTATCGGCGCGGGCTCGGCAGGGTGCGTAGTAGCGAACCGGCTGTCGGCGGACGCCAACAACAAGGTACTTTTGATCGAGGCTGGTGGACGCGATCGCAATCCTTTGTTCCGTCTACCGATGCTGATGGGCAAACTGTTTCAGTCCGGAATTTACAACTGGCATTATCACACAGAACCCGAACCGCATCTCAATGGACGCTCGATCTACTGGCCGCGCGGAAAGGTTCTCGGCGGTTCATCGACGATCAACGGCATGATCTATGTCCGCGGCAATCGCCATGACTATGATCGCTGGGCGCAAATGGGGTTGGCGGGTTGGAGCTATGATGATGTGTTGCCGGCGTTTCGGCGCTCGGAGGGCCATATTGAGCGTAGTGACGGATTTCACAACCGCGATGGTGAACTGACGGTCTGCCGGGCGCGCGGGAAAAACATTCTGCGTGACATCTTCGTTTCTGCAGGCGCCGAGGCGGGTTATCCCGCCAATGACGATTTCAACGGCGCAGAACAGGACGGTTTCGGCACGTTCGACTTCACAATCCGTGATGGCAAACGCTGGTCGACCTCATTTGCGTTTTTGAGGCCGGTGATGGACAGGCCAAATCTGAGCATCGAAACCAATGCTCTGAGCAACAGGATTGTCGTGGAGAATGGGCGGGCGGTCGCAGTCGAGATTCTGCAAAATGGCCGAAAACGCACGATCCATGCCGCACGCGAGATCATTCTTTGCGCCGGGACAGTGAACTCGCCTCAATTGATGCTGCTGTCGGGGATCGGGCCGCCGGAGGAAATGTCCGAACACGGCATTGAAACCGTTCACGCCCTTCCCGGAGTGGGCAAGAACCTTCAAGACCATGTTGACTGCGTCATGGTTTACGAGTGCTCGAAACCGGTCTCTCTGTTCAAGGATCTGCGTGCAGACAAGCTGGCGTGGTCGCTGGTCGAAGGGATGGTTTTCGGCCGCGGCATCGCAACGACTTTTCCGTATGAAGCAGGCGCCTTTTTGAAATCACGTCCTGGTTTGAGCGCCCCGGATATTCAGCTTCACTTCATGCCGGCGCTGGAAAAATCGGCAAATCTGCATTTTCCAAATCCCTTCAAACCGAAACCCTCTGTCGAAACCGATCACGGTTTCACATTGAGAGTAGGGCCGGTCAATCCGGAGAGCCGAGGCGAGATCACGCTGCGATCGGCCAATCCGGCAGAAGCGCCCCGAATTCGGGCCAACTACCTTCAGTCGGATTTTGACGTCGAGACAATGATCCGAGGCATTCAGCTGACCCGGGATGTCATCGGACAGAAGGCGTTCGATCCCTATCGCGGCAAGGAACTGGCTCCTGGGCCGGATGTTTGTACCGACGCACAACTAACCGACTGGTTGCGCGCCACCGCGATGACAACTTTCCACCCCGTCGGGACATGCAAGATGGGCAATGATGATGACGCTGTTGTCGACGCGCAATTGAGGGTGCGTGGGCTCGATGGGCTGCGGATAGCGGACGCCTCCATCATGCCGATCATCTCCAGCGGGAACACCAACGCGCCGGCGATCATGATCGGCGAGCGGGTATCTGATTTTATTCTCGGCAATGAACCGAAAGGAGACGGCGGATGATCGTTGAGCACCGGACCTACAGTTTTCGACCCGGGACGGTCGAAGGCTGGATGAAAAAATACGAGTCGGAAGGATTGCCGGTGCAAAAGCGGCATCTCAACCGGTTTCTCGGCCTTTATGTCAGTGAAATCGGCCGGCTTCACACGACGGTGCTGATGTGGGGATACGACAGTCTGGCCGATCGGGAAACCCGTCGCCAGTCGATGTATGCGGACCCGGACTGGCAGAAATTCATCTCAGAAATCTGGGCGCTCGACGCGATCCAGAGCCAGGACGTGATGATCATGAATCCGGCGCCTTTCTCTCCAGGCGCCTGATGCAACATCGGGCGGACCAACGCCGTCCGTTACGGGAGGGATCGGTTCAGGTGGAGCTTCGCAGAAAAGACGCGACGGCACCGCCTGGAACAGCTTGAACGGTGGCCGTCAGAGGCGGACAACCATTGCAGAAGGAACACAATGATGACCAGGAATTCGGAATCCAGAAAAAGCGTTTTGCAAGCCGCATTCGGCCGTCGCGACCTGCTCAAATCGACTGCCGGACTTGCAACAATGGCGATGGCCGGATCTGGCTTGATACTGCCGGCAAGCGCACAATCCGGGCTGGTGGCGCTGGTTCACACCCAAGCCGCAGGCGACAACGGGCCGGTCGATTCGATGATCGCAAAGCTCAAACAACTGGCCAGTGAAAAGGGGTTTGAATATCGCGCAATCTATGCGCAGGATCCCGCCACATATGAAACCATTTTCAGAACTCTGGGTGATGCCGGAGCCGCCGTTATCGTCTCCACGTTCAATGAGGTTGCCGAACCGTTCAAGGCGCTTGCACCGTCCTATCCGGACACGAAATGGATACAGCTTTTCGGCGATCCGATCGAACCGGCCATCTCCAATGTCGTCACGGTCTCCTATGACTACTATCTTGGCTGTTACCTGTCAGGAATCTTCGCCGGCCGGATCAGCAAGTCTGGCAAGATCGGTTTTATCGGGGGCATATCCATTCCGCCGATCAATGCCGATTTCAACGCCTTGAAAGCGGGTGCGCAGTCGGTTCGCCCGGACGCAACCGTAACTGCGGCATTTGCTGGTTCGTTCCAGGATCCGGCAAAAGGACAGGAAATTGCGGCCCAGATGTTCAGTGACGGCATCGACTACATCCAGACCGATGCAGCGGCAACGGATGGCGGAATCATTGCAGCGGCCAATGAAGGTGAGGGCCGCATGGTCAGTGCTCTCGATCCGGCCCAGTACCCGCTTGGGCCGAAATCGGTGATCGGTATAGTCGGTCTCGATTTCGGACTGTCGCTCTATAACGAGGTCAGCAAGGCGCTGGGTTCCACATGGGCCGGGGGAACGCATGTTTCGACAGGTCTTGATACCGGTGTGATCGATTTCAAACTGTCGCCGGTCTACGCCGAACAAGGGCCAACCGATATTGTGGCCAGTTCGAAAGAGATCTGGACCGAAATCGAGACAGCACGGGCCGGAATCCTCGACGGCTCGATAAAAGTGCCGTTCAATACGGCTCTCTGACTACGATACACGGTCTGACGAATCATGCCCGCAACACGGGACCATCCGCAACCGGCTTTACGGTGCCGCGACATCTCAGTGAACTTCGGAGATGTCACGGCACTGTCTGAAGTGAGTGCGGATTTCGCCCCGGGCATGATTCACGCCGTCGTGGGTCAGAACGGCGCAGGCAAGACGACGTTTGCGCGCGTTGCGGCGGGGCTGATCCGTCCGGATGCCGGAGAGGTCATTGTTGCGGGCAATGCGGTACGGACGGGCAATGTCAATGACGTGCGGCAGGCCGGAGTTGAACTGGTGCATCAGAGCTTTGCATTGCCGCCGTCCTTTACGGTCGCTGAGGCGATGGAGTTCGGTGCATCCGGATCCGGTTTTCTGTACTCCCGCCGAAAGCTGGAGCAGCGCTGGCAAGCGCATCTTGAAAGTCTTGATGTCAAGGTCGATGACAGAGCCCGGGTGCGGGACCTGCCGGTTGAAATACAACAAAGTGTCGAGATCGCCCGGGCGCTGGTGGCTGACGCCAAAATCCTGATTCTCGATGAGCCGACGGCTGTGTTGTCACCTTCCGGCATCGCCAATCTTTTCGAGCGCATCGAAAAACTGAAACAGCGTGGCGTCACGATTATCCTGATCCTGCACAAGATCCGGGAAGTGCTTTCAGTCGCCGACACGGTGACAGTGCTGAGGGGCGGCATGCGGGTCGAAGGGCCGATTGACTGCGCCGGGATCAATGCGGGCCAACTTGCCGAATTGATCATCGGTTCGGCGGCGCCGCGCGAGATCAATGCCGATGACCGGGTGGCCCTGACGGGAGCCGGTACCGTTGCCCATGCCGAGTCCCATTCTGCCGACACAACCGCGATCCCCATGCTCGAAATGCAGTCGGTGTCGACGCACAGAGATGCCGAAGGCCCGGCTCTTGAAGATGTCTCGCTGGTCATCCGTCCCCATGAAATTGTCGGTGTTGCGGGTGTCGAGGGCAACGGGCAGCGCAGTCTGGTTCGGGCGCTGTCTGCCCTCTCCGATCTGGCCGGCGGAACAATTTCGTTCGAGGGAACCGATGTGACGCGAAAACCGTTGTCGGGCCGGCGAGCAGCCGGACTTCGGGTCATTCCGTTCGAGCGCAATGTCGAAGGGCTCAGCCTGTCCAGCGCATTATGGGAAAACTGGTCGGTGCGCGAATTGCTGCAAAAGAGCCTGCTCGCGCTGATAAAGCCTGCCGAGTTGCGCAAGCGCTGCGCGCAGGCTCTCACGTCGTGGAGCGTGGTGTACAACGATGTCAGCCAGCCTGCCGGAGCGCTGTCGGGCGGCAATGCCCAGAAAGTCATTCTGGCGCGTGAAATGGATGACGATGCAAGGCTCATTCTGGCCGCGCAGCCGACGCGTGGCCTCGATATAGGCGCCACGACGTTCGTCTGGCAGTCGCTTCGCTCGGCGCGCGAGCGCGGATGCGGCATTCTGTTGATCTCTTCCGACCTCGACGAGATATTCGATATCTGCGACCGCGTGATCGTGGTCCTGTCCGGACGGATCGTCGGTGATTTCAGCGCTCCCTACGACATTGCGGAAGTAGGCGCGGCGATGACCGGGGCAGTACGATGAGGGATCGGATAGTTCCGGTCCTTCGCGGGCTGATATTCATCGTGATCGGTCTGGTTCTGTGTGGCGTCATTTTCACGATCGCCGGCTATTCAGCGCCACTGATGTTTCAGTCAATCGCCGAAGGTGCGTTTTTGAGACCGAGAGCATTCGAGCACGCACTGCGATGGGGATTACCCCTGTTCATTACAGCGGTTGGTGTCGGGATTTCGTTTCGAGCGGGCTATTTCAATATTGGAGCACAGGGGCAGTTTTATGTCGGCGCCATATTCGCCGCGTTCGCAGCTGAATGGCTGAACGGAGCACCTGCGGTCCTTGTCATTCCGGCCTGTTTTGCCGCCGGGATGCTGGGTGGAGCATTGTGGGCGTTCTGGCCCGGACTGCTGCGGCTGAAATCAGGCACGGATGAAGTCATAACCACTCTTATGGGGAACTTCCTGGCAGGACTTTTGCTGATCTACGTGACCTCCGGCCCGCTCAAGGACCCGTCAGGTTCGGGTCAGCAGGCCTCAAGCCGGCCCCTCGACGCCGCGTACCGGATCAGCGATTCCTACGGGCTGTCGCCGACAATTGTCGCCATCGCCTTGTGTGTGGGGACAGCTATGTGGATTCTTGTCAATCGGACGGCATTCGGTGTGTTGGCCGGGCTTGCCGGACGCAATGCCCGGATGATCGAGTGGCAGGGTGCGCAACTCTATCGCCTTGGTCTGTCCAGCTTTCTGATCAGCGGGGCTCTTGCCGGTCTTGCCGGTACGCTGGAGTTCATGGGGCCGAACGGGCGTCTGGCCAGTGGTTTCCTGCCGACACATGGTTTTACCGCCATTCTGATCGCACTTGTTGCCAATCTCTCCGTGGTTGGCACCGCGTTTGTCTCACTGTTCTTCGGTGGTCTGGCATCGGCGGCTTTGTTCATGCCGATCATGGCGGGTCTGCCGGCGGCAGCGATTGACATCGTCAATGCTGCAATCGCGCTGTTTATCACCGCAAAATCAAATGCAATTGACCGTTTGTTCGGTTCACGGGGGCGCAAGTAATGGATGACATCATAATTGCCATTTTGCGCTCCGGAACGCCGCTGGTCTACGTGACGCTTGCCGGTGTGATCGCCCAGCGTGCCGGGGTCTGGCATCTTGGGCTGGAAGGACTGATGATAACCGGCGCTTGCGCGACAATCCTCGGCATCTATCTTTCGGGCTCGGTGGTGTTGGCACTGATTGTCGCCATCGCAGCTTGTGTTGTCGGGTCGATCCTGTTCTGGTTCGTCATCGAGAAGCTGAAGGCGAACCCGATCATTGCCGGTCTCGGACTGACGGGCCTCGGACTTGGCGGAACGGCGCTGGCTGTCCAGTCGATTTTCGGTACACAGGCGGCGGTCAATGCCCCGTTCGGCCTGCCGCGCCTCGGTCCGGCATTCGGTTCCTATGGTGTGCTGTCTGTATTTGTTCTGCTGATGCCTGTCTTTGTCTTTGCAATGTGGGTTCTGCTGCGGCGAACCCGGTTTGGCCTCAAGCTTGCCGCCTGCGGTGAACATCCGTTTGCAGCCCGTAGCGTCGGCGTCAATCCAAGTGCGATGCGGCTTGCTGCGCTGATGATCGGCGGCGTGTTTTGCGCTATCGGAGGCGCGGAACTGGCGGCCGGAAGCCTGCAGATCTTTGCCCAGAACATGACTTCCGGGCGCGGTTTCATGGCGTTTGCCGCGGTCATCTTCGGTGCCGCACACCCGGTGGGAGCGGCGTTTGCTGCACTGTTCTTTGCGGTCGTCGGTGCAATTGGTATCCGAGCGCAATTGATATTTGGAGACAATGTCCCCCACGATCTGCTGCTCGGATTGCCATACATTGCGACAATCTTCGGCATCTGGCTGAGCACACGGCTGCGCGGTGGAAATAAAACCGCCGCGAGTTTCGGTGAATTGCGCGACTACTGAAACCGCACCATGCGGGAGGAACACCGATGAAACGCAAGCTCATTATTCTGACCGATCCAGGACAGGACCAGGCGGCGGCAATCCTGATGATTCTTGGCGCGCCGGAAGAGTTTGACGTGATCGGATTGGTCGCCACAGCCGGAAACATCGGTCTCGATCATACGATCCGCAACTGTCTGAAGCTGCTTGAACTTGCCGAACGGACGGATATTCCGGTTTATTCCGGATGTCCGCGGCCCATCTTGCGGGATCTCGTCATGGCCGAGCATGTGCACGGTCCGACCGGGCTCGATGGACCCGACTTGCCTGAACCGGTGACAAAGCCGGCCGCCGAACACGGTGTTGAATTTCTGATCCGAACGTTGCGGGAATCTCCTACCGGTCAGATCACCATTTGCTCACTGTCACCTCTGACAAATCTGGCAATGGCGCTTGTGCAGGCCCCGGATATCGCTCCACGGATCAAGGAAATCGTGGCGATGGCGGGCGCCTACTTTGAAGTTGGAAACATCACGCCAACCGCGGAATTCAACGTTTACGTCGATCCGGAGGCCGCCGATATCGTCTTTCGGTCCGGGATACCGCTCACATTGCTTCCGCTCGACGTGACCCATCAGATGCTGACGACGCCAGACCGGCTCTCCGCGATGCGTGGCATTCAAAACCGCTGTGGAGTAGCGGTTGCTGAAATGCTGGAGTTCTCTCAGGAATTCGATCTGGAAAAATATGGCTGGGACGGCGCGCCGTTGCATGGTCCCTGTGTTCCGGCATTCCTGTTACGTCCGGAGTTGTTCGAAGGGCGACTTGCAAGTGTTGTGGTGGAAACGGGAAGCCCGCTTACCATGGGGATGACCGTCGCCGACTGGTGGAACATCACCGATCGGCCGAAGAACGCATTTTATGTCCGTGACGGAGATCCGGAGGCATATTACCGGCTACTGCAGGAGTGCCTGGTACGGTTGCCATGAAGCCAGATCGTATTGCCTGAACGCGCTCTATCTCACCAGCACGTTTCGAAATTGCCATGGATCGTCAGTGTCGATGTCTTCGGGAAACAATCCCGGCCGACCGGAAAGCGGAGTCCAGTCGGTGTAGTAACCCTTGACCGGCCCGAGATAGGGGGTCTGGATTTCCAGACAGCGGCGAAAGTCCATCTCGTCGGTTTCGACAATTCCGGCCTGCGGATTTTCCAGCGCCCAGACCATGCCGGCCAGCACCGCCGACGTCACCTGTAGACCGGTGGCGTTCTGATAGGGCGCAAGTTCGCGGGTTTCCTCGACCGAAAGCTGCGAACCGTACCAGTAGGCATTCTTGCCGTGGCCGTAGAGCAGCACGCCGAGTTCGTCGATGCCGTCAACAATCTCGTCCTCTTCGAGCACATGCAATTTGGGTTGCTGTTTGCCGGCTGCGCCGAACATCTCGTGCAGTGACAGGACGGCGTCATTGGCCGGGTGATAGGCGTAGTGGCAAGTCGGGCGGTAAATGGCATCTCCGTTGTCATCGGTCACCGTGAAGAAATCGGCGATCGAGATCGATTCATTGTGGGTGACCAGGAACCCGTATTGCGCGCCGGGGGTCGGGCACCAGGTCCGCACCCTTGTGTTGGCGCCTGGCTGTTCCAGGAAAATCGCCGCCTTGCAGCCGCTCTCCTGCTCGCGGGCATTGTCCGGCCGCCATTTCTCATGTGTTCCCCAGCCGAGTTCGGATGGCTGCAGGCCTTCGGAAATGAAACCTTCGGCAGACCACGTGTTCCAGAAGACATTCAGCGGTTTGGGTTTGATCGCCCGCTGGGTGTCGCGTTCGGCGATATGGATGCCCTTTACCCCGGCCCGCTGCATCAGGCCGGCCCAACCGGCGCGATCACTTGCCTCGGGGATGGTGAAATCGAGTTTGAGTTCACCGGCGACGTCGACAAGCGCCTGTTTGACGAACCAGGACACCATGCCGGGATTTGCGCCGCAGCAGGACACCGCGGTGGTGCCGCCGGGATTGTCGCATTTTTCGTTGCGAACGGTTTCGCGCAGCGCATAATTGGTGCGCGACGCGTTGTCGGCCGTCTCGTCGAAATAAAAGCCAAGCCACGGCTCGACCACGGTGTCGATGTACAGTACGCCGATTTCGCGGCAATAGCGCATCAGTTCCAGCGATGAGGTATCAACCGACAGATTGACGCAAAACCCCTGGCCGCCGCCGTCGGTAAGAAGCGGGCCGAGAATGTCGCGATAGCTGTCCGGGGTCAGCGCTTTCTGGACAAATCCGATGCCATTGGCGTCGAGGAAAGGTTTGACGTCGTCGCGCGGGTCGACAACCGTCATGCGCGATCTGTCAAAGCGGAAATGACGTTCGATCAGCGGCAGGGTGCCGCGCCCGATGGAGCCAAATCCGATCATCACGATCGGACCGGTGATGTCGCCGTAAACCGGCCATTGCCGTTCTGCCATATCCTGTTCCCTGATCCCGGAGCTCACTGCAATCCATAAGGAGCCGCTGTCGCCTGTGACGGCTATGCGTCGAGAGTTTCCAACTCGTCAATCAGATTCTCGACCACGGAAAGCCCCTTCAGCCAGAAGGACGGATCTGACGCGTCGAGGCCGAACGGAGCCAGCAATTCGGAATGGTGTTTGGTGCCGCCGGCTTTCAGCATGTCGAAGTACTTTTCCTGAAAGCCGCTTTCAGCATTCTGATAGACGGCATAGAGCGAGTTCACCAGACAATCGCCGAACGCGTATGCATAGACGTAGAACGGCGAGTGAATGAAATGCGGAATATAGGTCCAGAAGGCTTCATAACCCGGATTGAGCTTGATGGCAGGACCAAGGCTCGACGCCTGGACTTCGAGCCAGAATTCTCCGATCTGATCCGAGGTCAGTTCGCCGTTGCGGCGTTCGGTGTGGACTTTGCGTTCGAACTGATAGAACGCCACCTGGCGGACCACCGTGTTGATCATATCCTCGGCTTTCTGGGCCAGCATTGCCTTGCGTTCGCGACGGTCGTCAGTCTTGTCGAGCAGCGAGCGAAACGTCAGCATTTCTCCGAACACCGATGCGGTTTCAGCCAGCGTCAGCGGCGTCGAGGCCATCAGGGCTCCCTGGTCTCCAGCCAACACCTGATGCACGCCATGGCCAAGTTCATGCGCCAGGGTCATCACATCGCGCGGTTTGCCCTGATAGTTGAGCAGCACATAGGGGTGGACTGAAGGCACGGTCGGATGAGCGAACGCACCGGGAGCCTTACCGGGACGAACAGGCGCATCGATCCATCCCCTGTCGAAAAACCGCTTGGCGATGTCGGCCATTTCGGGCGCAAAACCGGCATAGGCATCAAGCACGGTCTGTCTGGCATCACTCCAGACGATGGTCGATTTCGGTGTTTCGGGCAGCGGCGCGTTGCGGTCCCAGTGGTTCATCTGATCCATGCCGAGCCATCTGGCCTTCATGGAATAATAACGATGAGACAGCCTGGGGCAGGCATCCTGCACGGCCTCGGTCAGCGCATCGACGACCTTACGCTCTACCCTGTTGGCCAGATGCCGCGAGTCGGCGATGTCCTTGAAACCGCGCCAGCGATCGGAAATCTCCTTGTCCTTGGCCAGCGTATTGGTGATCAGCGTAAAGGTGCGCAGGTTGGACTTGAAGGTTTCCGAGAGTACTTCGGCTGCCTTTTGGCGCCGGGCCGGTTCGGTATCCTGCAGGCAGTTGAGCGCCGGTTCGAGGCTGAGCTGTTCTCCGTCGATCTCAAACCGCAACGCCGTCATCGTCTCGTCGAACAACCGGTTCCAGGCACCCCGGCCCGTGACGGATTTTTCATGAAAGAGCTGTTCGACGCGGTCTTCAAGCTGGTACGGCTTGTCCCGACGCAAATCGACTATCCAGGGACGGTAGCGGCCGAATCCGGCATTGCTCTCCATCGCGGCGTCTACAAGCGAATCATCTATTGCATTGAGTTCCAGCGTGAAGAACAAAAGATGGGCGCTGGCATCGGTCATCTTTTCCTGCACGTCGCCATAGAGTTTGGCGCGTTTCGGGTCGGATGTATCGCCGGCATACATCAGGCCGGCATAGGACACGATCCTGCCAATCAGTTCCTCAAGGTTCTCGTAATCACGCATGGCGGCATCCAGATCGCCACCTCTTGCTTGCCGGGTTTCCTCTTCCAGCTTGCCTTTCCACCTGGTCTCGAAAACCTTGGCCGCATCGGCAGCCCGCTTGAGATCATCGGCCAGCTCGGCGGCGTCCATTCCCGAATACAGATCGGCGAGGTTCCAGCGCGGCAGGTCTCCCAGGCCAGCCGGCGCAACCGCTTCAGCGGATACGGACGCGTTGCCGGCAGCAAACACGGATCGGATCGGTCGGCGGAGTTCAGTATGCGCCATGCTGATTGTGCCCTTTTGAGAAATGCTCGCAACCGGCGAATAAAGAATTCATTCACCGGCTTTCTTGAGCGGTTATTTAGAACCCTGTGCCAGGATGATCCAGTTAGTCAAACAAACATTGCCGAATGACCGGGTGAATTTATGACCGGACCGATCCTAATCGTCGATGACGATCCCGTACAGCGCCGTTTGCTGGAAACAGCGGTGCGCAAACAGGGACACGAATTGTTGCTGGCCGATGGTGGTGAGGCGGCGCTGAAGGCAATGGACGGTCCGCAGGGTCGCGACATCGCTCTTGTCATTCTCGATCTCGTCATGCCCGATCTTGATGGTCTGGCCGTGCTTGCCGAGATGCGCAAGCGCGGCGTCATGGTGCCGGTCATCGTTCAGACGGCAAAGGGCGGCATCGACACGGTGATTTCTGCAATGCGCGCCGGCGCATTCGATTTTGTCGTCAAGCCGGTGTCGCCGGAACGTCTGCAGGTCTCGATAACCAACGCATTGAAGGTGGATTCGCTGGAAGGTGAGGTGCGGCGCGTCAGGAGATCCGCCGCCGGCATTCTCACTTTCAAGGATATGGTGACCAGCAGCGCTGCGATGGAACGGGTTCTGCGGCTTGGCCAGAAAGCCGCGTCGTCCAATATTCCGATTCTCATCGAGGGGGAATCCGGGGTCGGCAAGGAACTCGTCGCACGGGCGATACAGGGGTCCGGTCAGCGCCGGTCGAAGTCGTTCGTCACTGTGAACTGTGGCGCGATCCCCGATAATTTGGTCGAAAGCATTCTTTTCGGCCATGAAAAAGGCTCTTTCACCGGAGCGACCGATAAACACTCCGGGAAATTCGTCGAGGCCAACAGGGGCACGCTGTTTCTCGATGAGATCGGCGACCTGCCGCTTGACGTGCAGGTCAAGCTGCTGCGCGCGGTGCAGGAAGGCGAGGTCGATCCGGTCGGTGCACGCAGTTCGGTCAAGGTCGATATCCGGCTGATTTCCGCCACGCACAGGAATCTGCTGCAGCGGGTCAAGGACGGCCAATTCAGGGAAGATCTGTTTTACCGGTTGAATGTGTTTCCGATCTTCGTTCCACCGCTGCGGGACCGGCGGGAAGACATTCCATTGCTGGTGCGGCATTTCATCGCGCGATTCGCCGCCGAGGAAAGCGGTGGACGGGTATCCAGTATCGCGCCGGAGGCGGTTGCCTTGCTCAAAGGCTATGACTGGCCGGGCAATATCAGGCAATTGGAGAATGCCGTGTTCCGTGCCGTTGTTCTGTGCGAGGGTGATCGTCTGACAATTGATGAATTCCCGCAGATCAAGGCACAGGTTCAGGGGATCGACGTGTCGGCAATGGAACCGGATGCCACTCCGCCGCCGCTCATTGTGCGAGACGGAAACGGAAGTGACGCCGAACCGGTCTCTTCCCACGATCAGATCGACCTCATGCCGCCGATCACCAACGGAACGCATGATGATCCGCAGCTGCCGGAAGCGTTCGGCATCGTTCGTGCCCTCGACCATCGTGGCGAGGTCCGAACCCTGGCCGATGTGGAAGAGGAAATGATCAGACTGGCGATCGCCCATTATTGCGGTCAGATGAGCGAAGTCGCGCGCCGCCTGGGAATCGGCCGCTCGACGCTCTACCGAAAGCTCAAGGAATACGGGATCGACCCGGAAGTCCAGCGTCCGGATCGCGAACCATTGTTCTCCATTTCATAGGGTCCTGACCCCGCACCGGTACACCGTCGGTTCCACGGAATCGATGGGTTGATCCGGCATGCGGCAGCCGTGCCATCGTTAGCAAATTGTTCACTCTGTTTTCGGACAGTTTGAGGCAAGCCGAATCGTGCCACGGTGTCACCGCAATTCGACTTCAATAAACTGCAGTTAACCATTAGTATTGATGGCCGAAACTGGGGACGCGTGCCTTGAGATTGAATATGCTGCAGGGTTTCGGGGATATCAGAATCAGCCTGCAAGGCCAGTAAAATTGGATACAGTGCCCAAAATACAGTGTGTCCTGTCGAAAATGGGGACTTCCTGGCAGCAAAGACTGACCAGCCTGTTTCTGGCTGTCGTGGTGTTGCTTGGCGCCGCGTCGCTGGCACAGGCCGAGACCAGAACGCTCAAACTCTATTTCCTGCACACCAAGGAACGGGCGGAAATCACCTACTACCGCAATGGCCGGTACCTTCCGGGCGGCCTGCGCAAGGTCAATCGCTTTCTGCGTGACTGGCGACGCAACGAACCGACAAAAATGGACCGGCGCCTGCTGGACCTGGTGTGGCAAGCCTATCGCAAATCGGGTTCGCGAAAATACATTCATGTCATTTCGGGATATCGTTCGCCAAAAACGAACTCGATGCTGCGCAAGCGTGGGCGCGGGGTGGCCAGGAAAAGCCAGCACATGCTCGGACGCGCCCTGGATTTCTATCTCCCGGATGTAAAGCTGCGCAAGTTGCGCAATGTCGGATTACGCATGCAGGGCGGTGGTGTTGGGTATTACCCGCGCTCCGGCTCGCCCTTCGTACACTTTGATGTCGGCCGGGTGCGGCATTGGCCGCGCATGAACCGCAAGCAGCTTGTTTCGGTGTTTCCAAGAGGCAAGACCCTGCATGTGCCGTCCGATGGAAAACCGCTTCCCGGATACAAGCAGGCGATGGCTGCCTATAAGCGCCGTAAGAAGAGCGGAGCGACGGTTCAGTTGGCCCGTAGCGAACCGACACCGAGACCGACAACAGCCAACAGAAACAATGATCGCGGATTCCTGACTGCGCTGTTTACCGGCGGTGCGGATGAGGAAGAGGAATCGACACCGCAACCGCGTGTCGCTGTTCGCGAGCAGGCACCGAAACCCGAGCCGGCGGCCGTTCCGGAACCGGAAATCGAGGTTGCTTCACTGCCATTGGAAGACATTCCGCTGCCACGCGAAGCCCCTCGTCCGGTGGCCATAGCGCTCGCGGAGCCTGAACCGGTTGCAACAGAGCCTGTTGCAGTGGAAATTGCGGCGGCGGAGCCGGCATTGCCTGAACCGGTGCCGGCACCGCCGGAGCCCGAATCCATTCCGTTCCAGGTTGTTGCGGCAAATACTGAACCGGAAGATATTTTCGCCGATGTCCCGGTACCCGTGTTTCGTCCTGCACTACCTGGGCAGGATACCGGCATTGCCGTCGCGGAGGCACGTCTGTCGGGCGTGAGCGAAACCGAGCTGCCGCCAGTGACCATGACCCTTGCAGCGCTTGACCGTCCGGACCCGCTGGTCCGGGCGCAGGCGGTGCTGAATGAATTACGGCTGCGAGGCTCCACGGTAGAAGACACCGTCGGCGCCATACCGGTTGCGCGCCCAACATCGCCTTTGCCGGCACCATCACCGACAGAGATCACGGCAGAAGCTCAGCGGATGCTGGTGCCGATCGAAAAGCCGCAAACCCTGCAGCCTGAAGTTGTTGTCGCGGCGCTGCCACAGGCGCGTCCGAAACAATCGGCGGCGCTCAAGCCGGCCGTCCTCGTGCTTCCCTCAGACCGGCCGGTCATCGAAGCCAAGAAACCGCGTATCAAATTCGAGGCCGCCGCACCGGCATCACAGCGATTCGCGCTGCTCAGCCGGACGCCTGGAACCAGTGCCGAACTGGCCATCGCCACTGGTGTGAAAACAGCGCCGAAAGCAGCGAAACCGAGCCTGCTGGATCAGAAACCGGATCCGAAGCCGGTGGTCATCCCGGTCGAATTCGGGACAACGCTGACCAGTTGGGCCTTGCGTGGTTATTCCGCTGGACGGAGCGGGGATGGTGCGCTAGCGCGCGCATTCGTCCCGCGTGCCAACACCAGCGCACCAACGGCGGTCTATACGGCCGGTTTCCAGCGCCAGCGCTTCGGCGGAGAAACAAACCGCTTCTTCGGCTCAGCGGTGAAATTCCTGTCGGTGGCGAAGTTCTCTCGCACCAACTAATTCAGCAGTCCTGCATCTTGCTTCAACGGCCGCAGGAAGAGCAGTGCACGCTGCGAATCCCGGAGTTCGATCGCGCTTAGCCCGGCAGCCCTCTAATTCGGGTGTTTCCAGTTGAAAGGCTCGATGTTCACACCCTCGGCTTCACTGCCCTGGAACAGGATTTCGAACATGTTTCCATCGGGATCGAACATCACGACCTGGCGAAGGTCTATCTCAGGGGCTACGAGCACATTGTATGCCACGTCGCGCGACCGCAAATGTTCAAGGAAGTCGGCCAAACCCTTTCCGGTGAACGCGAAATGGTTCACCGCAGGATCGTCATTTCGACAGGGTTCTTCCGTTTCCACCAAATGGATCAGGGCGTTTTTACCCAGATAGAGCCACGTCCCGTTGACGGAAAACGGCGGGCGGTATCCCGGTTTGAGGCCAATGACATCGCCGTAAAACCGGATCAGGCGATCCATGTCGTTGGTCATGAGGTTGATGTGATTGAGTGCAGGGTCGATGTGCATGGCAGTTCCTCCATAATGCGCTTGATTGCATCGCCAAAATTTCTGCGGATTTTGTTGTTCCTCAGGAGTTTACCAGAACGAGGGGATGAGCCAGCCGTAGCAGACAGTACTTTGAGACCGCGTCCGTGCGGAAGCGCTTGTGGATGACAGGATTCCGTTTCACATTTGTCACGATCCAATCCCATTCGCCGAAACGGATCCGTATCGTGGCGAATCTTACATCCTGAATGCGAGCCTTTTAGCCGGCTTCCAGTTTGGCGGCCTCATGTGCGAGCACTTCAATGGCCGGCCAGTCCTGTGCGTCCACCAATGAATCAGGGGCAACCCAGGACCCGCCGACGCAGATGACGTTCGGCAGGCCAAGATAGGTCGCGACATTCTTGATCGACACGCCGCCGGTCGGGCAAAAACGCATTCCGGCAAGCGGCGATGAGAGTGATTTCAAAAAGGCGGTGCCGCCGGCCTGTTCAGCCGGAAAGAATTTCAGGACTGAATATCCTTCTTCCCGCATCGCCATGATTTCGCTTGGCGTCACCGCGCCAGGCAGAAATGGCACCTTGCTTTGATGCGCGGCGTCGAGCAATTCCTGTGTCGTGCCCGGGCTAACGATAAACTTTGCGCCGGCCGCCTCGCATTGATCGTAATGGCG
>JAJFHT010000192.1 GCA_021775495.1 Hyphomicrobiales bacterium
CGGGCCGCCGCGTATTCGGGAGAATTGTAACAGTCCTTGGCGGCCTGAAAGCTTGGAAACTCAATAACCACATTGCGCGTCCGGGAGGCGCCTTCCACCGGCTCATAGGCGCCGCCCCGGACGAGAAAATGCGCGCCGAAACGCTCATAGGCCGGTGTCGCAGTTGCTATGTAATCCTTATATCGTTCCGGGTCCGAAACATCGACATGTCCGATCCAGTAACCTTTTTTCATTCTGTCTTCCCCTCTGTTGTTTCGGCGTTCGACATTTCCCCAAGGATCTGCGCGAAAGCGGCTTTTCTATCTTGCGCAGCAACAACCGGCCGCGCGACGACAAGATGGCTGGCCCCAGACGATATCGCCTGCGATGGAGTCATCACCCTCTTCTGATCGCCTGCCGGGCTGCCTGCAGGCCTGATTCCTGGAGTGACGATCGCCATTTCCGGCCCGATCACCCGGCGCACGGCAGCCGCCTCGAACGCAGCGCAAACGACACCGCCCATGCCGGCCTCGAACGCCTGTGCCGCCCGCCGTTCGACAAGATCATGCGGTGCAAAATCATACCCGGCCTGTTGCAGGTCGGCCTCATCCATTGATGTCAGCACAGTGACGCCTAGCAGGCAGAGCCCGCTGCCGGCAGCCGCCTCGACCGCCGCACGCATTGCCTTGGGATAGGCGTGAATGGTCAGCATGGTAACGCCCATACGGGCAATGTTCTCGACGCCTTTGGCAACAGTGTTGTCGATGTCCAGCAGCTTCATGTCGAGAAACACCTTGCGGCCGCCGGCGGCAAGGTCACGTGCAAACTCCAGACCTCCGGCAAACGCCAGCTGGTAGCCGATCTTGTAGAAGCGCGCACCCTCACCAAGTTCGGCAACGACTGACTCGGCCTGCTTTACATCGGGCACATCGAGGCCAACGATCAGCCGGTCGCGCATTGGCAGATCCGCCGTTATCAAGCCAAATTCTCCCGCGGCATCAGCCGTGCCTGACCAATCAGGGTCTGGCAGGTTTTTCGCATTGTCTCACGCATATGCTCGTCTTTCAGGCTTCCATCATCATTGAATGCCTCACCCGCCTGGGGCACCGCGCATTGCTGGGTAATCACCTCGACGCCGACATTCATCAGCACGGCCCGAAGATGATAAAGGCCGCGGATGCCGCCCAGCCGGCCGGGTGACGAACTGCAAAGGGCGGCGACCATCCCGGCATAGGGTTTCAGCGGCCGGCCGTGATCACGATTGACCCGGCTGACCCAGTCAATGGTGTTTTTCAGCAGAGGAGAAATCGAGGCATTATATTCCGGACTGGCGATCAGCATGCCGTTGTGAACGGCGAACAGGCGCGCCAGACGGATGGCGTTTTCCGGAATGCCCTTGTCCTTCTCCAGATCCTGATCGAAAATCGGCAGAACGTAGTCGTCGAGCGAAATCCGGGTGACTTCGGCGCCAAGTAGCGCTAAATCCTTCATTGCCGCATCCGCCGTCTTGCCGCTGTAGGCCGCTGCCCGCAACGAGCCGGCAAAAACAACAATTTTCGGTGTCATTTGGTTCGCCCTTCAGGATCAGGCCGCGGCCATCGGTATACTGAAAGACACCGGCAATCAATTCGCTCTGCGGTATACCCACAGGCGAGCGGGCGGCAAGTTGCGCACAATCCAGTCCAGGGGCTCGACCGTGTAATTTCCCTTGCCGGGCGGAACCGGCGAGACCGCGCCGTATGAAATCTGAACGATCGCGCCGCCCGGGCGGACGAGATCAAGCAGTTCGTCGACATATTTGATGCGCTGCCGCGTGGAAACATTGAGCAGCGGAACACCCGATACGATTGCATCGAACTGCACGCCCTGCTGCCCGGACAACGTGTCATGAATCTGAAACGCGTCGCCGTGAATGAAATTCACACCGGGAAAATCAACGACAAGGCGTTCATAGAAATCACGTGAATATTCGATGGATGTCAGCCTCGACGGCTCCACACCGCGTTCCAGGATGGCACGGGTGATGACGCCGGTTCCGGGACCAAGTTCGAGGATCGGACCGCCAAGCGTCGGATCGATGACGCTGGCCATGCGGCGAGCGGTTATGCTGCTGGTCGGCGCGATGGCTCCGACAGCCTTTGGCCCATCGATCAGCCCCTTGATGAAACGAACTTCTTCGTCAACTTTCCGGGCCAGTTTCCGGGACAATCCGTTAGCCACATCACTCTCCTTCGGATGACGATCCGAAAACACCAAAGCGCATCAGATTTCAAATGAACCGAAATCGCAATCCGACAATTTCAGTTCTCGCGCCTCCGGCGCACATACGATCATGCACTTTCCGTTTAGCGCTCAGTTATCCGCCCGAGGCCTTCTTATTACAATCGATGGCCGCCACTGCAAGTGTTAGAGCGCAAGTTCGGTGGATTACTTTCGGTGGCGCAATGCGAACCGATTTCAATCGGCGATTGACTCGAAAAAATCTTTCATGCGGGAGAAAAATCCGCTCGATTGCGGGCTGTTTTCCTTGGAGGAGATTTCCTCGAATTCCGTCAGCAGCTCCCGCTGTCTCTTGGTCAGGTTCTGCGGGGTTTCGACATCGACCTGTATGTAAAGATCGCCGATATTGGGCTGGCGCAGAACCGGCATGCCCTTTCCCTTGAGACGGAACTGGCGGTCACTTTGCGTGCCATCCGGCACTTTCACCCGGGTCTGGGTTCCGTCCAGCGTGGCAACCTCGAAAGCGCCGCCGAGCGCCGCCGTGGTCATCGAGATCGGGATCTTGCAATAGAGATCGGAGCCGTCACGCTGAAAGAATTCATGCGGCCGGATCGACAGGAAGATATAGAGGTCGCCCGCTGGCCCGCTACGCAGGCCGGCCTCTCCCTCGCCAGCGAGGCGAATACGGGTCCCATCCTCGATGCCGGCCGGGATGTTGACCGACAGCGAACGCTCCTGGGTCACCCGGCCCTGGCCGCTGCAATCCTCACAGGGATCGGTGATCGTCTGTCCGCGGCCCTGGCATTGCGGGCAGGTCCGTTCAATCGAGAAAAAACCCTGTGCCGCACGCACCCGTCCTGAGCCCGAACACATGGTGCAGGTGACCGGAGAGGTTCCCGGTTTGGCACCGGAACCGGAACAGGTCTCGCAGCTGGCCGATGTCGGTACGTGAATTTGAGCTGTCTTGCCGACATAAGCCTCCTCAAGAGAGACCTCCATGTTGTAACGCAGATCGGCACCCCGTTCGCGGCCACCCGAACGGCGGCGTCCGCCACCGCCCATCATATCGCCGAAAATATCCTCGAAAATATCGGCAAACCCGCCGGCACCGAATCCGCCGGCCGCACCGCCGCCGCCCATTCCACCGTTTTCAAACGCGGCATGGCCAAACCGGTCGTAGGCGGCGCGTTTCTGCGGATCCTTGAGGACCTCGTAGGCCTCGCCGATTTCCTTGAATTTGTGCTCGGCTTCCTCATCGCCCGGGTTGCGATCCGGGTGGAACTTCATCGCTAGTTTGCGAAAGGCGCCTTTGAGTTCCTTTTCGTCAACACCCTGCTGCACACCCAGCATTTCGTAATAATCAGTCTTGGACATCACGGTCTTTCCAATGCGATCCGAACCGGTTGCCTGTGCGCGGACACGGCAATTCGGTGGCGCAATAATCGGGCCGTTGTGCAAATTGGCCGGTGTTTGTTTCAGATGCTGTCGTCAAGAACGCCCCACGGAACCGTCCGATGTCAAAGCAGATGGCTATTTCAGCGAGAACGGCCTGCATTGCAAGTGGCCTGCGTCAAAAATGCCTCCGGCCCATTCGGGCCGGAGGACTTTCAAACCCGCCTGATCAGGCCGATTTCTTCTCGTCATCGTCGCTGATTTCTTCGAAATCGGCGTCAACGACATCTTCGTCCTTGGCCGCATCAGCAGCGGCATCGGCTTCAGCCGCTTCGGTCTGGCTGGCCTCGTACATGGCCTGGCCGAGTTTCATCGATGCTTCAGCCAGGACGGTCGTCTTGGCCTTGATGTCCTCGGCATCATCGGTTTCAAGCGCTTCCTTCAATGATGCAATGGCATCCTCGATGGATTTCCTGTCGTCTTCCGAAACCTTGTCGCCATATTCGGAAAGCGATTTTTCGGAAGAGTGGACCAACGCCTCGGCCTGGTTCTTGGCCTCAACGGATTCACGCCGCGCCTTGTCGGTATCGGCGTTGGCCTCGGCGTCCTTGACCATATTCTCGATATCGTCGTCGGACAGGCCACCGGAGGCCTGGATGCGGATCTGCTGCTCCTTGCCGGTGCCTTTGTCCTTGGCCGAAACATTGACGATGCCGTTGGCGTCGATGTCGAACGTCACCTCGATCTGCGGCACGCCACGTGGTGCGGGCGGCAGGCCGACAAGATCGAACTGCCCGAGCACCTTGTTGTCGGCGGCCATTTCACGCTCACCCTGGAAAACCCGGATCGTCACGGCGCTCTGATTGTCATCAGCGGTCGAGAACACCTGGGACTTCTTGGTCGGGATCGTCGTATTGCGGTCGATCAACCGGGTGAATACGCCGCCCAGCGTCTCGATTCCGAGCGACAGCGGCGTCACGTCGAGCAGCAGGACATCCTTGACATCGCCCTGCAGGACGCCGGCCTGAATGGCCGCACCCATGGCAACGACCTCATCGGGATTGACACCCTTGTGCGCTTCCTTGCCGAAAAACTTGTTCACGACTTCCTGGATTTTCGGCATGCGGGTCATGCCGCCAACAAGGACGACTTCGTCGATTTCGCCGGCCTTGAGGCCTGCATCCTTCAACGCGGCCTTGCACGGCTCGATTGTCCGCTGCACCAGATCGTCAACCAGCTGTTCGAACTTCGAACGGGTCAGCTTCATCGTCAGGTGTTTCGGTCCGGACTGATCGGCAGTGATGAAGGGCAGGTTGATTTCGGTCTGGGCTGACGCCGACAGTTCGATCTTGGCCTTTTCCGCAGCTTCCTTCAGGCGCTGCAAAGCCAGCTTGTCGTTGCGCAGGTCGATACCCTGTTCCTTCTTGAACTCGTCGGCGAAGTACTCGACCAGACGCATGTCGAAATCTTCACCGCCAAGGAAGGTATCGCCATTGGTCGATTTGACCTCGAAGACACCGTCACCAATTTCGAGAACGGAGATATCAAACGTGCCGCCACCGAGATCGTAAACGGCAATGGTCCGGCCGTCCTTTTTCTCCAGCCCGTAAGCCAGCGCTGCGGCGGTCGGCTCATTGATGATCCTGAGGACTTCCAGGCCGGCAATCTTGCCTGCGTCCTTGGTGGCCTGGCGCTGGGCGTCATTGAAGTAGGCCGGCACTGTGATCACGGCCTGCTCGACTTTTTCGCCAAGATAGGATTCAGCGGTTTCCTTCATCTTGCGCAAGATCATCGCGGAAACCTGCGAAGGGGAATACTTTTCCTTGCCGACCTCGAGCCAGGCATCGCCATTGTCAGCTTCGACGATCTTGTAGGGAACGAGCTTCTTGTCCTTGGCGACCACCGGATCCTTGTGACGACGGCCGATCAGACGTTTGACGGCAAACAATGTGCCTTCGGGGTTGGTAACCGCCTGGCGTTTGGCCGGCTGGCCGACAAGACGTTCACTGTCTTCAGAAAACGCCACCATTGACGGCGTCGTGCGCGCGCCCTCGGCATTCTCGATCACTTTGGGATCCCGACCATCCATAACTGCGACGCAGGAATTTGTCGTGCCGAGATCTATGCCAATAACTTTAGCCATGTTGTTGCTCCACTAAGCAGGCTGTCTGGACCCATTCCGGCGTTCCAGGCGACAGCCCCTGTTCACAGAATATTCGCAGCGCGGCGGCAGCTTCCGCCGGTGCTGCGATGTTGCCGGGTATATAAGAAGCGGACGATTGCCGCGCAAGGCACCGACAGGCCGTCGGTGCGCTCAAATCGGGCATCTGACGCATGAAATGCTGCATTTTTGCCGAAAAATACCTCCATTTTCGTTTTCGCCCTTTTCCAATGCATCCGTTTTGTGGTTGCCAGACCGCTGATTTGACCAAACCTAACTGCGCAGAACGCCGCCTGTTGCCTTACTGACATTGTCGATGATTCGCTCAGCGAGTTGCTCCAGCTCGGCATCGGTCAACGTCCCGTCGGTCGGTTGTATGGCCACCTCGACGGCAATGGACTTGGCATCCGCGCCGATCGATTCACCTTCGAAGACGTCAAATACGTCAACTCCGGTGATCAGCTTCTTGTCGGCCGCCGCTGCCGCGCGGGCCAGCGCCTGCGCGTTGACCGAGCGGTCGACTACAAAGGCGAAATCGCGCCGCACCGACTGGAAGTTCGAGATATCCAGCCGCGGCTTCGTCCGCGTCGGCTTGCGCTTCGCCTCCGGTACCGCATCGAGAAACACCTCGAACACCGCAACCGGTCCGGCAACATCCATCGATTGCAATGTTCTTGGATGCAGTTCGCCAAACGTGCCGAGCAGGATTTTCGGTCCAAGCCGGATCTCGCCGG
>JAJFHT010000193.1 GCA_021775495.1 Hyphomicrobiales bacterium
GCTCGTTAGCTTTATGGACTACGATCTGGGATACTTTGACGACGAGACATGCAGACTGGAACCACTTCAAAATCCTTTCGGACCAAAAGTGTTACCTATGTCTCCGGTATGAAACGTAACCTATGTGTCCAGAACGGACCCAAAGGAAAGTGGTGCCCAGAGGCGGATTCGAACCACCGACACGCGGATTTTCAGTCCGCTGCTCTACCAACTGAGCTATCTGGGCATCCGGGAACCGGAAGAGTATCCGGTCCTTGGCTTCCGGCAGCGGCAATCGTCGCCTGAAGCGCGAGCGTTATAGCATGAGAATTGGTACTGTCCAGCGCCGCGAAACGGAATTCTCAATCCACGCAGTACCACATTATTCGCTGGCCTCGTCATCGGCGTTTTCCTCGGCCTCGGTGACGGGGATGGCATAACGTCCCGACAGCCAGCTGTTCAGATCGATATCCTTGCAGCGCTGCGAGCAGAACGGAAATTGCGGCCGCGCGGACGGCTGACCGCAGATCGGACAGGGCAGCTTTTTGCGAAGCGGCGTGACCTTGGAATCAGAGTTGGGGGACATCAAAGCCTCCTTGCCGTCAGTTTCCGCCGGAGCCGGAGAGCCAGTTGAAATGCACCTTGAAACCCTCGCCGGAGAGCAGGCCCACCGTCTCGTAGAGCGGCAGGCCGACCACGCAGGTGTAGGAGCCCACCAGCTTGATGACGAAGGAACCGGCCAGCCCCTGGATGGCGTAGCCGCCTGCCTTGCCGCGCCATTCGCCCGAGGCCAGGTAGCTTTCCAGTTCCTCGCGCGACAAGCGCTTGAAACGGACGCGGGTTTCGACCAGGCGCTGGCGCACCTTGCCGCCGGGCGTGACCAGGCAGACCCCGGTAAAGACCCGGTGTGAGCGGCCGGACAGCAGACGCAGGCTGTTGGAAGCCTCATCCAGCAGTTCGGTCTTGGGCAGGATACGACGGCCCACGGCGACCACCGTATCGGCAGCCAGCACGTAAGGCTCGCTGCCTTCCATTTCCTGCTTCAGCGCCTCGGACGCCTTGTCGGCCTTTTCGCGCGACAGCCGCTTGGCCAGCGACCTGGGATGCTCGGCGCGCAGCGGCGATTCATCGACATTGACCGGAAAAATCCGGTCAGGCTCGATGCCGGCCTGCTGCAGGATCTCGATCCGCCGCGGTGATCCGGAAGCCAGCACCAGTTTCTGGAATACACTCATTGACTAGACCTGTTCCCACATGGACCGGTGCGATAGAGCCGACTGCGGCCGGTCCACAGGACCGGGCAACGAGACCTTTGGCCGGACCCTGGCTATTTGAATCGGTAGGTGATGCGCCCCTTGGTCAGGTCGTAGGGCGTCATTTCGACGGTCACCTTGTCGCCTGTCAGGACACGGATACGGTTCTTGCGCATGCGGCCAGCCGTATGGGCAATAATCTCATGATCGTTTTCGAGTTTGACCCGAAACATCGCATTGGGCAGCAGTTCTGTCACCACGCCTGGAAATTCGAGTACTTCTTCCTTTGCCATTCCATACCTTTGTTGTGCCATCCGGCCGACCGGCCGAAATTCGCGCGGAACCTATCCGATTACTGGACGTTTGTGAACAGCGGATTTCCGGCGGGTCCGTGCATGGCTCATACCCGTGGGTCTTCGCCGAAGCGCTCGACAATTCTAGCCTTCAACCGGTCGCGTACATCCCGGTAAGCCGCCAATATCTGCTCGCGCGTGCCCGTCGCCGTCGTAGGATCGGCGGTCGGCCAATATTCGACATCGACCGAGATCGAACGGGTCAGGTCCAGCGCCTTGTGATGCGCTTCGGGGGCCAGCGTCACGAACAGGTCAAAAAAATCATCACCGAGGTCGTCGAATTCGACCGGCTGGCGGTCGCCCAGCGACAGGTCGATCTCGCTGAGGACTGCATCGACGAAAGGATCACGTTCGCCGGCCCGCACACCGGCCGAACCGACGAAAAAGGTCGGCGGCAACACATCTCTGGCAATCGCCTCGGCCATCGGCGAGCGGATGGCATTCTGGCCGCAAAGGAAAATGACGGATTTCGGCGCGCTGGTTCCCGGCGGCATCGGCAGGCTAGCCGCGCCAGTGCAGGACGCAGACAAGGGTGAACAGGCGCCGGGCTGTGTCGAAATCCACGTCGATCTTGCCGGACAGCCGGTCCATCAGTGTCTGGGATCCTTCATTGTGCAGGCCACGGCGGCCCATATCGATAGCCTCAATCTGGCTTGGCGACGAGGTCCTGATCGCGTCGTAATAACTTTCGCAGATCATGAAATAATCCTTCACGATTCGCCGTAAAGGCGTCAGCGAGAGAATATGGGTGACGACATCCTCCATGTTTTCGCGGGTCACCGAAAACACCAGGCGCGCATCGACCAGTGACAGCTTCAGCCGATATGGACCGCCGCCCTCGTCGCCGGCGGGCTGGAAACTGTTCTCCTCGATCAGGTCGAAGATGGCGACGGCCCGTTCGTGTTCGACATCCGGCGTCGAGCGCCCGATGGATTCGTCGAGCTCAACGTCGATCAGCCGTGCAGTGCTTGTCTGAGGGTCTGCCATGGCACGCCTAGAGATTCAGCCGGATGGCGACAGAACGGCCATGCGCGCCGAGACCTTCGGCCTCGGCCAGCCGGATTGCCGCCGGACCAAGTTGACGAAGCTGCTCGGGCCCGAGTTTCAGCACCGATGTGCGTTTGACGAAATCGAGTACCGACAGGCCGGAGGAGAACCTGGCCGAGCGCGCTGTCGGCAGGACATGATTGGAGCCGCCGACATAATCTCCGATGACTTCCGGCGTGTGGCGGCCGAGGAACACAGCGCCGGCGTTGCGGATGTTGCTAAGCATCGCCTCGGGATCATCGACCGCCAATTCGAGGTGTTCGGCGGCAATGCGGTTGGCCAGCGGCACCGCGTCGGCAAGATTTTCGACCAGAATGATAGCGCCGAAATCGCGCCAGCTGGCCTCCGCCGTTTCGCGCCGCTGCAACGTGGCGAGCTGGCTTTCGACAGCGGCGCTCACCGCCGCACCGAAATCGGCATCATCGGTGATCAGGATCGACTGGGCGGCGGTGTCATGCTCTGCCTGAGCCAGCAGATCGGCGGCGACCCAGGCCGGGTCGTTGCTGCCATCGGCGATCACCAGCACTTCCGAAGGACCGGCAACCATGTCGATGCCGACCGTGCCGAACACCTGACGCTTGGCTGCGGCGACATAGGCATTCCCCGGGCCGACGATCTTGGCAACCGGGGCGATTGTTTGTGTGCCATAGGCCAGCGCGGCAATCGCCTGCGCCCCGCCGACCCGGTAGATTTCCGAAACGCCGGCAAGATGCGCGGCGGCCAGCACCAGCGGGTTGAGCTGGCCACCAGGCGCCGGCACCACCATTACGATGCGGTCGACACCGGCAACGATCGCCGGCACGGCATTCATCAGAACCGAACTCGGATAGCTTGCCGTGCCGCCGGGCACATAAAGGCCGACGGCCTCGATCGCCGTCCAGCGCGAACCGAGTTCAACTCCGATCGGGTCGCAATAGGTCTCATCAACGGGAAGCTGGCGCTGGTGATGCGCCCTGATGCGGTCACGGGCAAAACGCAGCGCGTCCATCGTTTCAGGATCAACAGTGGCCAGCGCCGCATCGATCTCCTCGGCGGAAACGCGCAGATCGGATGCCGCCATATCCGCGCCATCGAACTGGCGCGTGTAATCAGTCAGCGCCGCATCGCCCTCCCGGCGCACCCGGGCAATGATCGTGCGAACCACGTCGTCGACATCGGCGGACACTTCCCGCTTGGTGGCGAGGAAATCGCTGAATTGCCGCTCAAATCCGGCATCCGTTCCTGTCAGCGTCACAGCCATGACACGACCTCACGTGCCGTGCCGCGGGCGGGAACGGGTTTCCCATGCGCCGCCGACATCGGCCAGCCGCACTTCGATACACTCGGCTTCCAGCCGCACCGCCGCGCCGGCGGCAAATACCAGTTCGATCACACCGGCCGGGGCCTCGGATTCCTCGAACCTGATGGCAAGCAGTGACAACACATCGTCGGGCTGGTCGCGCCTTATGCCGTTGGTTTTGACCGAAAGCACCCGGTCGAACTGGACGATAGCAAGCCGGCGCTCCCAGCGGCGGCGAAAAAACGACTGTTTGCCTTCCCAGACAAAGCGGTTGACCGGCAGCATGAACCGTTTTTCAGACGGCCGGTAATCCAGGTCGGTCGTTTTGCACACGGCGTCCTGCGAATGGGCGGAAATGATCTCCAAATCCGCCTCGTCCAACGCTACCAGCTTCAAAGGCTCCATCGACGGGCCTGCCTAACGGTTCAGGTTACAATTGACCCTGTGTTATGATGTCTTTGTGTGCAGTGCAACCAGAACTGGTTGCTTTGGGATGGGAAGCGGTCAGCCGCTCAATCGTTCGATCGAAGCGCCGCAGCCGGAGAGCTTTTCCTCCAGCCGTTCAAAACCGCGGTCCAGATGATAGACGCGGTTCACCTCGGTTTCGCCTTCGGCCACCAGGCCGGCGATCACCAGCGATACGGAAGCTCTCAGATCGGTCGCCATGACGGGTGCGCCCTTGAGGCTGGCAACCCCCTCGACAACCGCGGTCTGGCCGGACAGGCTGATCTGTGCGCCGAGCCGGGCCAGTTCCTGCACATGCATGAAGCGATTCTCAAAAATCGTCTCCTTGATGTGCGAGGTTCCACTCGCCATGGTCATCAGCCCCATGAACTGCGCCTGCAGGTCGGTTGGGAAACCCGGAAACGGCTGGGTCTCGATATCGACCGGCTGCAGGCCGTTGCCATTGCGGCTAACGCGAATGCCGGTTTTGGTCGGCTCGATATTGGTGCCAGTCCTTGCCAGCGTATCGAGCGCGGCCTGAAGCAGCTCCGGTTTTGCACCTTCCAGCAGCACGTCGCCGCCGGTCATGGCCACCGCCATGGCATAGGTCCCGGTTTCGATGCGGTCCGGGATCACCCGGTGGCGGGCGCCGGACAGCGTTTCCACGCCGTCGATATTGATCGTCCCGGTGCCGGCTCCGCTGATGCGCGCGCCCATGGCATTGAGGCATTCGGCCAGATTGACCACTTCCGGCTCACGGGCGACGTTTTCCAGCACCGTTTCGCCCTTGGCCAGTGACGCCGCCATCAGCATCACATGGGTGGCGCCAACCGAGACTTTCGGGAACACGAACCGGTTGCCAACCAGGCCGGATTTGGCCGTGGCGTTGACGTAGCCATTATCGATATCGATTTCGGCGCCGAGCGCCCGCAATCCATCGATAAACAGATCGACCGGCCGCGTGCCGATTGCGCAGCCGCCGGGAAGCGATACACGGGCGACGCCCATGCGGGCCAGCAACGGGCCGACGACCCAGAAACTGGCGCGCATTTTCGACACCAGATTGTAGGGCGCCTCGGTATTGACGATGTGGCGGGCGGTAAAGCTGACCGTGCGCGAATAGGCATCGCCCTGACGCTCGCGGCGGCCCTTGACGGAATAATCGACCCCGTGATTGCCGAGAATGCGGATCAGCTGTTCGACATCGGCCAGATCCGGCAGGTTTTCCAGCGTCAGCGTGTCATCGGTCAGCAGCGAAGCGATCATCAACGGCAGGGCGGCGTTTTTCGCGCCCGAAATGGGGATGACCCCGTTCAATTGATTGCCGCCGATGATTTTGATGCGATCCATGATCCAGCTTTCACACTTTAAAGATTTAGCGGGTGCGCAGTGAGGTGCAGGGTCTAGCCCATCGTTACCCGCGGTTCAAGAAATGTCGCCACCTGCCTGACGGCAGGGTTAAGGCCTCTATTTCGAGGATTTGTCGATTTTGAGACCGGATTTGGCGGAAGCGGCCGCAATGCCCTCCGGCCGCTCATCGGCCTCGCCGTCGCGGCGCGAGCGTGACTG
>JAJFHT010000194.1 GCA_021775495.1 Hyphomicrobiales bacterium
TTCCCTCCGGTCCCCAGCTTTCAGGCGGGTCCGACGAGGGTATTTTATTGCCTATTCGCCAGATTTACCTGAGAGCTGAACAATTACGTGTTGCGATCATTCAGTCACTCCGAAACAACTTAATGAATCAGTTTGCGCTTCATTGGTTAACAAGATGCTAACCATGAATGTTGCGTCCTGCGTCCAATCAGATCGGTGGCGATCATGACAGCCACGTCCACCGGGGAGCGTCGAATTCCGTTGGCGGTACCACCGGCCTGCTTCACCCAATAAGAAGGTTCAGATGTTTGTGTCCGGTCACCTGCGACACGGTTTGTGCGGGCTGATGTGCATCCGGCAGGTGCAATCACCCGGAAATCTCATTCCCGGCTTCTCCACAGATCGGACGGCCAGGACCCGGGGTCGGTTTGTTGACAGATCAGAAACAGATGAAAATGCCGACGGCATCCGGCAGTCACACCGCTGATCAAACTGATCAGGATTGCGACAACTTTCCCCCGATCCTGCAGGGTGGACTGCCTCTCTCGGGCGACCAAATATCGACCGGAAATCAAAACAATTATTCGGGAGGGTGCCGGTTAACCCTTTGTTTTTAATGGTCGGAGCGGCGGGATTCGAACCCACGACCCCTTGACCCCCAGTCAAGTGCGCTACCGGGCTGCGCTACGCTCCGAGCCGGTCGCGGACTATAGAGATATGGCATTGGCGGTCAACCGATAACCGCGTCCCGTAGAGACTTTATCGTGTCGGCGTGTGTGATCCCTGAAACGGCTGATCCATGGATGCGGTACCGTTCCGCGCCGACTGGTGGCGCCATTCCAAAGCAATACCGCCCCATACCAGGCCCAGCAGCAGGTAGAAGTGGCGCCAGTGGTCCATGTCGATCAATGCACCAAGCAGGATATGCCCGGTAAAGGCGACATAGGCGCAGAGCAGATAGGGTTGCCAGGGGCGGTCTCTGAACAGGATGCGAAAACCTGATGCCAGTGTCCAGAAAGTCAGTGTCAGATAGGAAATGAACCCGAGCCACGAGTAATCCAGCAGTGCTTTCAACCAGATATTATGCGTGTCCTCGCCGAATTCGCGGCCAAATTCCAACGCTCCGATTCCCGCCGGCTTTTCCATCGCAAGCAGGAAACCCAGCGCATGCCGGGCAAAACGACCGAGGCGCCAGCTGTCGTAGTCCTGGACCAGTTTAGCACGTGACGTGAACAGTTCGGCGATGCTCGGAACCTGCAGGGCAATCAATGTTGCGACAGCCAACAGAACAAAAGCTATCGCGCTGACGACCAGGATGCGCAGGCGAATGCGGCCCGATGTTTTCTGCAGGAACAATGCCCCGATGAGCAGTGCGATTGTAATTGCGAACAGCCCCCAGGCCCCGCGCGAAAACGACAGGAAAACACCGGCAAATATGATCAGCAGCGGAACCGCTAACATTGGCAAATTAATCGTCCTGCCAATCAACATGCGATAAATGAGATAGAGAGCCGGCAGAACAAGGTAGGGGCCGAATACGTTCGGGTCCTGAAAGGCGCCGGTTGCCCGTCCGTAGCGCGTGAATATTTCGGCGCCTGGAAACAATGAAAAATAGCCTGCGATGCCGAGCAAAGTCGTCACGACGGCGGCTACCACATAGGCATTGAATATATATCTGAAATAGTCGGGATTCGACCGAATGATCGCTGCATAGAATACTGCCGTGAACGATAGAAAAAGCGTAACCGCCAGGTAGAGCGGTGTCTCGTAGAGCTTCTCCATCTGGCTCATCGCGATCAGGCCGCCAAGATTGAACAGCACGAGCAACACCAGCAATGGCATTATACTGCGCGGGAACCTCAGGCCGAAACAAGCCCAGACCGCCATCAGCGCGACCATGAAAAGCTCATAGGGTGCCGGTTCCCGAATGACGAATCCGGAAAGAAAGACCCCGGCGCCGATGGCCGCGGAAACGATCAGTTGGATCAGTTTCCGGTTGACCGCGGAATGGCTAAGATCGGCTTCAAGGACGGTCAATAGGCGTTTTCCGTATTCATCAGCTTGATCGGCGTCAGGAAAAGGATCTTGAGATCGAACAGCAGCGACCAGTTTTCAATGTAGTAGAGATCGAATTCGGTACGTGTCTTGATCTTTTCGTCGCTGTCGATTTCACCGCGCCATCCACTGATCTGCGCCCAGCCGGTAACACCGGGTTTTACCCGGTGCCGGGCAAAGTAGCCATCGACCACTTCATTATAGAGGCGGTTGTGTGATTGCGCCGTTATCGCGTGGGGCCTTGGTCCGACCAGCGAGAGATCACCGCGCAGAGCGTTGAAAAACTGCGGTAATTCATCGATCGACGTCTTTCGTATGAATTTGCCGACACGGGTTACGCGCGGATCGCCCTTGGTAACGGCAATGCGCGCGGAGGGATCGCACTGGTCGGTATACATCGAGCGGAATTTCAGAACCTCGATGAACTCATTGTTGAAGCCGTGACGCCGCTGGCGAAAAAGAACGGGGCCTTTGCTCTCCAGCTTTATGGCGATCGCAGTAGCGATCATGATCGGTGCCGTGACGATGATTCCAAGGATGCTAAAAACAATATCGAACGCCCGCTTCGCGACCGAATCCCAGTCATTGATCGGCTTGTCGAAGATATCCAGCATCGGAACGGCGCCGATATAGGAATAGGAGCGCGGGCGGAAATGCAGATGGTTCGAATGTGCGGAAAGTCTGATGTCGACCGGAAGCACCCACAATTGCTTGAGCATGGACAGAACCCGTGATTCAGCTGTCAGCGGCAGAGAAACGATCAACATATCGATGCGCGCGATTCTGGCGAATTCAATCAACTCGCCGACGGTCCCAAGCTTTGGATAGCCGGCAACGATGGGCGGCGACCTGCTGTCATCACGGTCGTCGAAAATGCCGCAGATTCGGATATCGTTGAAGGGCTGTTGTTCCAGCGATCGGATCAGGCTTTCCGCTGACTTTCCACCGCCAACGATCAGCGCGCGCCTTTCCATTGTTCCGTTGCGCGCCCAGCGGCGAACCATCTGCGCCATCACGAAGCGCAGGATCATGATCAGTCCGAAGCCCGTAACGAGCCAACCGATGAACCAGATACGTGAAAACTCCTCCGACATTTTCAGCATGAAACCGAAGAGCGACAGCAGCGCGAATGATCCGCAACAGGCCAGCACCATCCGGCTCGCATGCGAAAACGGGTTGCGCAACGCCGCCATCTGGTAACTGTCGGTCAGTTCAAGAAAGACAATCGACAGCGCTGAACCAGCGATGATAGCTGCCGGATATTGCCAAATCAGATGCGTCTGGATTCCCACATGGTAAAGAAATATCGCCAGGCCGGACAGGACCAGCAAGCCGAATTCGACCAGGCGCAAGGTGCCGCTGACCATTACCGGCGAGATAGTGTCCCTGCCATATTGCGAGGCAATCTGCTTTGCCATCGCGTTCAGGTCTCGATTTTTCTCGGGTTGTTCGTCGGCCGGACTGTGGTTCCGCACCATTTCGGGGGCATAACGAAGCGATGGATCGGTCTTGTTCATGCGTCACCATGCGGTTTCGAGTTTGAAGGAGCGGCCGGTCGGATATCTCGGCTGCTTCCGATGCCAGGCAGGCTACTGCAAAGCCACTAAGAAAGACTTGATGAGCGGGAATTGTCGTTAAGCGTGGAAAAATAGGTGTCCTCGATCCGAGCAGCCATGACGTCAACGCCAAAACGCGCCTGCAGTTCTGAGGTCTTGGGCATTGCTGCCGAAAGGTGCGAACACTCCCCGGCGTCGATCATCTTGTGTGCGAGTTCGGTCTTATCCGGCTTGATAAGCGCGGGTGAATCAGCTCCGAACACCTCGGGAATTCCGCCGATAGCAGTTGCAATGACCGGTTTGCCGGCAGCCAGCGATTCAAGCACGATATAGGGCATGGCTTCGGCTCGTGAAGGCACAATGACCGTTTTTGCCAGGGCAAGTGCCTGCCTCGTTGGCATCGGCTGGTGAAAGGATACCTGGTCTGCAAGGCCCAGCCGTTCGCACTGCGCGATGTATTTTCCAAGGTCATCGCCATCCCCAACCATGACGGCGGTCAGTTGGCTGGCGGATTGTTTCTGCGCGGCGTGCAGGCCATCCAGGAAAATATCCGGGCCCTTCAGGTCGCGCATCATGCCGATATAGAGAAAATCAGCGGCATCCGGAGCGGATTCAACGGGAATGAATTCTTCGGCGCGCAGTCCGTTGTAGACCAGGCTGTGAGAGCAGGTGGGTGCACCGATTTTCCGGATATAGGCCTGGCGTTCATATTCTGAAACAAACAGAAGATGATCGCATGCGCGCTCCAAAAGTCGTTCGATCATGAAAAACAGCCGACCCGTAAGCTGTGATTCATCATAATGGAGACTGCCGCCATGCGGCGAATAAAGGCGGGCTACGCGTGACCTGAATACCCGCAACAGTGAGCCGAACACGCGGGCATAGACACCACCCTTGGCGCCATGTCCGTGCAATATGTCCGGCTGCATGTTCTTGATTATTGAATAAGTCCGAAATCCCGAAACCACGTCTCCAATTCCGACATGGCGTTGCATTGGTATCCGCTGGAGCCCAAGCGCCAGTTGATCCTGCATCGAAGCAAACAATTCCGCCTCGAAATCGCCGCCGGTCGAGCTGTCGCAGACAATGCCAACTTGATGCCCGGCCGCTGCCTGCGCGGAAGTAAGGTCGCGAACATGCCGAAAAATCCCGCCCACCGGCGAGCGAAAGCAGTGGACGATACGCAGCTTTCGGCTTGGGATCATGTCTCAGCAACGCGTACCAGGTCAGAAAAGGCGTTCGCGGATATAGATTGTATCACCGGGTAGAATAGGATCTGACGTCAGGGTACGGCCGGTGATGACCTCTCCATTGATTTCCCGGGTTATGTCGACATTCCTGTGGTTGGCCCGGGCACTGAATCCTCCGGCGACGGCGACTGCTTTCTGCACCGTCATGCCGGGAACATAACTGTATTGTCCTGCTGCGCCGACTTCACCCATGACAAATATCGGCCGGTATCGGCCGACTTCGACGGACACGTCGGGATCGCGCAAATAGCCGTTACGCAGCTTTGCCGCGATGGCCCCCTCAAGTTGCTGGATCGTACGACCGCGAGCTGAAACCGAGCCGATCAGCGGGAAGGCGACGTAACCTGCCTTATCGACATTATATGTATTGGTCAGCGTATCCTGTTCAAAAACAGTCACACGCAACTGATCCCCGGAATCGAGCCGGTATGGCAGGGTGATGGCCTTGTGAAAGGCATCCGGTGCCGGTCGATAACCCGCACAGCCCGAAATGGCGAGTGCCGCGGCGAGGGAGATGACAACACAATACCGGTTTCTCATGGCACCAAATCCATCCGTGATTTGCGGCCTGACGGGGTCGGGCACGCCTTGTTCTGGAAACCGTTATCTCCTTGTTAGGGTTAATGCCCGGTAAAACCGCAGGCGGAAAGCAGCGATATTATGCCGGAAACCGACCGTAGGCGGCTTAAGGAAATTATTGTTAATGATTTGTAAGGAAAGACGAACAGAGCGTTACGATGCCCTTAACTGGACAGTTACCATACTTGTTTACCGTGAATCGGGAACAGGTTCTGGAGCACTCTCATGTCCCGCGTCACCACTTCCGACACCGATGTCGATGTTGACCTCAGCGTACTCTTTTCAAGTCTGGCACGGAATTTGTTCCGCATTGTCATGATAGCGCTGGTCGTCGCCGTTGCGGCGTTTGTGCTTGCATCGCTGGCGACGCCAAAATATCAGGCCGAAACTCGCATCCTGATCGAGACCAGGGAATCGGTGTTTACCCGCCCCGATGGTG
>JAJFHT010000195.1 GCA_021775495.1 Hyphomicrobiales bacterium
TTCCAGATACCCCGTCCGTTTGCCGAAATGACCGTGCTGGAAAATCTCATGCTGGCTGCTCCCGATCAGGCCGGGGAGGCATTCTGGGCGCCGATCGTCAGTCCCGGCCGCATCCGCCGGCAGGAACGCGATATTCTTCACAAAGCCGAAGAGGTACTGGCATTCACCACGCTCGACCGGGTCGGGCAGGAGGCGGCTGGGCGATTGTCCGGCGGTCAGCAGAAGCTGCTGGAACTCGCCCGCGTTCTAATGGGCGATCCGAAGATGATCCTGCTGGATGAGCCGGCTGCCGGGGTCAATCCGTCCCTCACCCGGATACTGATCGAAAAGATCGAAGCGCTGAACGAACGCGGTGTCACTTTCCTGATTGTCGAGCACGACATGGATCTGATCATGCGCCACTGCGACCCGATCATCGCCATGGCTGGCGGACGGGTGATATTCGAGGGCGATGCCAAGGCCGCGCAATCGGACCCGAGGCTGCTTGACGCCTATCTCGGCGACGTCACCCATGTCTGAAACCCGTCTTCACATCGACGCCGTCACGGCCGGTTACAAACCGGGATTCCCGATCCTGCATGGTGTCTCGGCAAGCGTCGGCGTCGGTGAAATCGTCACACTGATCGGACCCAACGGCGCCGGCAAATCGACTTTGGTCAAAGCCGTGGCGGGTTTTGTCCATGTCGACAGCGGCTCGATCAGCCTGGATGGCAGAGACATCACCGGCATCAGCCCGGATCGTATGACCGAACACGGCGTCGCCTATGTGCCGCAAACCGACAACATCTTCCGCACGCTCGGCGTCGAACAGAACCTCGTGCTTGCGGCACAGCGGGTCGAACGCGACCGCAACCGGGCCATTGATGCAATGTTCGAGCTGTTTCCGCCGTTGCGGGAACACAAGGGTCTTCGCGCCGGCGGGTTGTCGGGCGGCCAGAGGCAGATGCTCGCCATCGCCATGGCCCTGATCGCCGGACCGCAACTGGTGCTGATGGACGAACCGACGGCGGGCCTGTCACCAAAGGTGGCGCAGGAGGTGTTGCAACTGATCAGGAACATTGCGTCCGACAATGTTTCGGTGCTGCTGGTCGAGCAGAACGCCAAAGCGGCGCTACGAATCTCCGACCGCGCCTATGTGCTGGCGGAAGGTCGCAACCAGCACGAAGGGACCGGTGCCGCCCTGCTCGATGACCCGGTGATCGGAGAGATATATCTTGGCGCATGGAGGCGTGAAAGCGCATGATCCAGAGCCTGTTTGACGGAATTCTGGTTGGCGCAATCCTTTCGCTCGGGGCGATCGGCCTCACCATGATGATGCATATTCTGCGTTTCGCCAATTTCAGTCATGCCGAGTTGCTGACGGTCGGTGCCTATGTTGCACTGGTATTCGATGCCGTGTTTTCGGCGCTTGTACCGGCTTTTGCCACCAAATGGGGCAGTCTCAGCCTGACCGCGGCGCTGGCCGTTGCGACCCTGCTGTCGATCGCCATCACCGGCGCTACGGCCGTTGCTGCCGATCGATTGATATTCAAACGGTTGCGTGAAAATGCTGGACCATTGACCATGGTCTTTGCTTCATTCGGCGTTGCACTGGTCATGCGCAACGTCATCAGTCTGCTGTTCGGCCTGCAGACGATGCACTATTCAAATGACATCGCCTTCGCCATGGTGATCTCGCTGGATCCGCTGCTTTTGATCAAGCCCGACCAGTTTTTTGTCCTAATTCTGGCGCTTACCGCCATGGCCGCGCTGCATCTGGTGATGACGCGCACGCCGCTGGGTTTTGCGCTACGCGCCATTTCCGAGAATCCGCCGCTTGCCCAGGCCAACGGCATCAATCTGAAGCGCATGGTGACAATCACCTGGATGATCGGCGGCGGTCTCGCTGCGCTGGCAGGTGTGTTCTACGCCCTGACCAATCAGATCAGCCCGATCATGGGGCGCGATCTGGTGCTCTCACTTTTTGCCGCAACCATTGTCGGCGGCATTGGATCGGTGCCGGGGGCGTTCATCGGCGGCTTTGTCGTCGGCCTGGCCTCCAGCCTGGCGCTGTTGGTCATTCCGTCCGGTTACAATCCGGCCCTGCCCTTCATGATCATTCTGATCACGCTCTACTTTCGCCCCTTCGGACTGTTCGGAGAAGAGCGGTGATCGGACTTATTTCCTATCTTGTTTTCTTTCTCTCCGGCGCGATGATCCTGGCGATCGCCGTGCTCGGGCTCAATCTGCAATGGGGCAATACCGGCATTTTCAACGGCGGCGTCGCTGCGTTTTTCGGCGCAGGCGCCTATGCGCTGATCATCCTTGGCGGCCCGGACAGGCCAGGTGAACTCGGCGGCTTTTCGCTGTCCTATCCGCTCGCCATTCTGGGCGGCATCATTGTCTCCGGAGTGCTGGCGCTGGTCGTCGGCATCGTCACAGCGAGATTGCGTCACGACTACCTGGCAATCGCCACCTTCGGCGTCGCCATCGCGCTTGAGAGCCTGGTGCGCAACGCCGAATACCTGTTTGGCGGCGCCAAGGGCGTGCGCGGTTTCCAGCGCCCGCTGGAAGCGGCCATTGCCGACCCCTTCACCTACAGTTTGATGTTTCTCGGGCTGGTGATTGTCTGCCTGCTCGGTGTTTATATCGGGCTGGAACGACTCGTCCGGTCGCCTTTCGGCCGCCTGTTGCGCGCCATCCGCGAAGACGAGACCGCCGCCCGCGCGCTCGGCAAGTCACCGGCGAATGTGCGGCTGCAATCCTTCGTGCTCGGCGCCATGATCATGGGGCTCGCCGGCGGTCTCTATGCCACATTCTACGCCTTTGTCAGCCCGCAGGACATCCGGCCGATCCTGACCTTTCAGATCTGGGCGATGCTGATCGTCGGCGGCGCCGGCAACAACAAGGGCGCGATCATCGGCACCCTGATCGTCTGGGGCGGCTGGGTCGCAAGCGGCTGGGCACTGGCCAAATTCGCCCCGGCCGATTGGCAGCTCTACACCGGGACAATCCAGTACATATTGATCGGCCTTGTTATCGTGTTGACTCTTTTGGCTCGACCTCGCGGTCTTTTTCCGGAAGAATTGACGGTCTCGACCGCGACCGGGCCTGACGGGCCCGTCAAACCACCCGAACGGGGAACAGTTTCAACAGGAGGACAACAGTCATGAACAGAACCGGTTTTTTTGCGCTGCCCGCGCTGGCCGTCGGCACGCTTATTATGGCCGGCAGCCCGGCTGCCGCGCAGGATTGCACAACCAAGATCGGCGCTGTTCTGCCGACTTCGGTCGATTGGGGACGCCCGATAGCAGAGACCGCACAATACGCCGTCGACCTTTTCAATGAGGCTGGCGGTGTGAAGGGCTGCAAGGTCGAAATGATCCTGCGCGACACCCAGGTTGATCCGAAGGTCGGCGTCGACGCAGCGAAGGCGCTTGTCGATCTTGAAAAGGTTCCGCTGCTGCTCGGTGCTGTGTCGTCCGGCGTCTCGATGCCGATCCTGACATCCGTCACCGTTCCGTCCAATGTGATGCAGATGTCGTGCTGCTCCTCGTCGACCGCCTTCACCGGTGTGGCCGAAGAAGGCAAGACCAAGGGGTTGTGGTTCCGTACGTTTGCGACCACCCGCAACCAGGCCGCCGTTGCCGCGATGCTGATCCGCGACAAGGGCTACAAGAACGTTGCCATTTTATACAAGAACGATGACTGGGGTCAGGACATCGGCAAGCTGGTGGCCGCCGACCTGGAAAAGATCGGCGTCAAAGTCACAGCAAATGTGGCCATCAATGACGGCCAGCCGTCTTTCCGTGCCGAGGTCACCGAGGTTCTCAAGACAAAGCCCGAAGCGCTCTACCTGGCGATCTATCCGGCCGAGGGTGCGGCGGTCGTGCGTGAATGGGTCTCGCTCGGCGGCACGCAGAAAATGGTTGTCGCCAACTCCCTGCGGTCAGACGAGTTCCGCGACGCGGTCGGATTGAAATATCTGGGCGATGTGGTCGGCCATGATTCTGCCCCGCCCCGCACGGATGCCGCGACGTCCTTCGTCGACCTCTACAAGGCGAAGTTCAATTCCGAACCGAATGGCCCGGGACTGCCCAACATCTTTGACGCTGTGATGATTTCGCTGCTGGCAATGGAAGCAGCGCCCGAGCTGAAGGGCGACCAGATTGCCGCGCAGGTGGCGAAAGTCACCGATCCGGCCGGCATGGCAGTGTTCCCGAATGTTGACGGATTGAAAGCCGCCAAGGCGGCATTGGCTGAAGGCAAGTCGCTGTCCTACACCGGCGGAACCGGCGCAGTGAAGTTCGACAAGAACGGCGATGTCTCCGCTCCGGCCGTCGGTTGGACCTTTTCCGAGGGTGGCACGTCCGAACAGACCTATTTCACGCTGAGCGATGTCGACGGCTTCATCGCCTCGATCAGCAAATAGTAATAATCGGCAACCGGTCCTCAAGAGACCGGTTGCCACCATTCAGAATGAGCACATGACCGGCAAACCGGACCGCATCGACCTCACCCCAAATCTCAATATTCCCCGTGCCCTGACAGGTCTATGGCAGGTTGCCGATCTGGAACGCGGTGGCACTCCAATCGACATCGAACAGGCATCCGATGCGCTCATAGCCTATGCCGATACCGGTTTTGACGGATTTGACATGGCCGACCATTACGGGTCGGCAGAACTGATTTCAGCAAGAGCGCGGGAAAAACTGCTGGCCCGCGACGGGTCGACGACAGCACGTTTCTTCACCAAATGGTGCCCGCAGATCCATGAACATACTGCGGAGGCGGTACGCGCCGGTGTCCAGCAACGCCTCGATCGCCTTGGCGTCGACTGCATCGATCTTTTACAGGTTCACTGGTGGACCTTCGAGCATCCCGGCTGGATCGAGATGATGGACCAGATCATGGTTCACAAGCAGGAGGGCCGCATCGGCGCCATCGGCGTCACCAATGTCGATGCCGATCATCTTCATATGCTGTTGGCCGAAGATTATGACATCGCCACCAACCAGGTTTCCTTTTCGGTCATCGACCGCCGCGCCGCCGGTGACATGGCCGCAGTGTGCAAGGCGCATGACGTAAAGCTTCTTGCCTATGGCACATTGTCCGGCGGCTTCCTGTCGGAAAAATGGATCGGCCAATCCGAGCCGGCTGATATTCCCGACTGGTCAAAGATGAAATACAAGCGTTTCATCGACAACGCCGGTGGCTGGGAACCGTTTCAGTCCTTGCTTCGCGCACTCGAAACGGTAGCGAAACGACATCGCGTATCGATCGCCAATGTGGCGACCCGCTGGGTGCTGGAGCATGAAGCCGTCGGCAGCGTCATCATCGGTGCGCGTGTGACCGAAAGCCAGCATCGCTCGGACAATCTTGCACTGTTTTCTTTCGCCCTGACGGATTCCGATCGCGACACGCTCAATGAGGCATTCGCCGGCATGCAATCGATACCTGGAGATTGCGGCGACGAATATCGCAAGCCTCCGTTCCTCACCGCATCCGGCGATCTTAGCCATCATATCGACGGTCTGCCGCTGGTCTATCAACCGGTCGAATACCGGCCGGGGCGATGGCGAATTTCTTCCGGCAGCATCTGGGAAGACATTTGCGGTTTTTCCCGCGCCTTCCGGGTCGGCAATCGCATTCTCATATCGGGAACGACCGCGACCCATGGATCCGACCGCGATATCTGCGCCGGAGACGTGCGCGGCCAGACGATCTTCATTCTCGACAAGATCGCCGCGGCGATCCGCTCCTTCGGCGGGTCAATGGACGATGTCGTGCGCACCCGCATCTACATGCCTGACGCCAGCAAGTGGGAACCGGCATCGCGGGTCCATGGCCGTTATTTCGCCGATGTGCTGCCGGCCAACACGCTGATCGAAATTTCTGATCTTGTCGGTGGTTATGACATTGAGATCGAAGCGGAAGCCGTTCTCGACAACGACGGATAGGCAGTTTTAATCACTCAGGCCTCGTGCCGGTTGCGCCACAATTCCCACGCCATGCGCGCACGTGCCCCGATGGCGCTCAGCGGTTGCGGCGGCAGGGTCGCCGGCGTGCCGAGGCTCTGCATGTCGGCGATCAGTGGATTGTCTCCACCACAGGCAAGATCGGCGGCAAGCAGGCCCGAGATCGTTCCCTTGGTGACACCGATTCCGTTCTGGCAGGCAGCCATCCAGACGTTCGACGCCTGTTGGCCGAACGCCGGCGCACCGTTGAGCGACATGCAGATGAAACCCGACCAGGTGTGCTCCATCCCGACATCGGTCAGCATCGGAAACCGAGCATCGAACAGCTTTTTGTGCTGCAATGCCATTTGCCGCAGACGCTGCTTGGAAACCCTCTGACCAAACGCCACATCGATCTGCTGGCGGATGAGAATACGCCGGTCATTCGTGTAGCGCATGGTTATCCCACCGAACCCGTTCGCCGGTGTCAGGCCCCAGGGTTCAGCTACACCAAAGGCCTTTTGTTCCGCTTCGTTCAAAGGCCGGGTCAGACTGGCATGCAGGCCAAGATGCACAAATTTCCGACGCATGAAGCCGAACTGCTCGCCAAAGCCATTTGCTGCCAGGATCATCCGCGGCGCGCGCACCGAACCTGCCGGTGTGGTGATGTCCACACCATTGGCATAGTCAACGCTGATCACCGGCGTGTTCTCGAACAGGTCGACATTTTCCGGCATTGAGTCCGCCAGACCTGCTGTCAGCGCCGCCGGATTCATCAGGACGCAGCCGGGCGTATAAACCGCTGAATGGAAGTGGGCTGTGCCGAGTTTGACCCTCAGTTCCTCCGCATCGACCCAGCGATAGGGTTCACCAAGCGCTTCCAGCTCATTGGCAAACGGTTGCAGCATGCTGTCGGCGCCCTTCGCCGTTACGGCGCCATGATACTTGCCGTTTTTTGTCCAGTCGCATGCGATCCCGTGCTCGCGAACCCGCATTTCGATTTCGGCAATCGCCGCTCGCGCAAGCCGCATATACCGGTGCGAGCCGTCCAGTTCACCCAGCGAGGACGACACGGTATGCGGCAGGTCAATGGCGAAACCGGAATTGCGGCCGGAGGCGTTCTCCCCGCATTGGCCGGCCTCGACCAAAACGATCTTTTCCTCCGGCCGGTTCCCGGCCAACCGCCGCGCCGCCGCCAGCCCCGCATAACCGCCACCGATGACAATCCAGTCGGCCACGAAGTCACGGTCAAGCGCCGGCTTCGCCTGCCGATCTGGCAATATCCGGCTCCAGCCATTCGTAGCGTCATTTTCCGGCAGGCGTTCGATCTTCATGGCTCAGTTCCCGGACACGGGTCACGATTCTGGACTTGATTGCGATTGTACAAATATGTACTTTCCCATGCAACCCTGTATGGAGACTCGAATTTTGGCTCAGACCGCCGTTCGTACTGTGAAATCAGCAAAGCCGCCGCTCGGCAAATATGACTGGCTGGCGGCCTCGCTTTCCATGCTGGTCGATGAAGGCGTGGAAGCCGTTCAGATCACCCGGCTCGCCCGCAACCTGAATGTCACCAGGGGCAGCTTCTACTGGCATTTCAAGGATCGGGAAGACCTGCTCGATGCCGTGCTGGCGGAATGGCGCGCCGCCAATTCCGGTGTGATAACCTCCTGCCTTTCCCGGGCGACATCATTGACCGACGGCGTTCTGTCGCTTTTTTCCATCTGGGTCGAGGACGAGCAGTTCAGCACCCGTTTCGACCAGGCAATCCGCGATTGGGCACGCCGGTCTGATCTGGTGATGCAGATTGTCCGGCTTGAAGAGGATGAACGCATCCAGGCCATCGCGGCGTTCTTCAGCAAACATGGCTATGATGAGATCGACGCATTTGTTCGTGCTCGGGTGCTCTATTTTACTCAGGCCGGTTACTACGCGCTGAACATTGAAGAGAGCATGACCGCCAGGCTGGAACTGCTCGGGGCCTACTACAGAACCTTCACCGGCACCGATATCGACGCCGGCGAGGCCGCTGCATTCAAAACCCGGATGAACAGGCGGGCAGGAACATGAGTGCGCGACGCGGCGGACGCGGACGGAATCCCAAAACACCGTCCGACAATCCCGCACCCCGGTCGGAAAATTACCGTCAGTTGCGCCATCCGTTCGAGCCGCAAAAGGTCTTTTCGGACGATGCGATCGCCAACATCCACGCCATGGCGCTACGGGTTGTCGAGGAACTCGGGATCAAGGTGCTGCTGCCGGAAGCCCGTGCCCTGTATTCCAGCCATGGTGCCATTGTCGATGCGGACAGCGATATGGTTCGTATCGGTCGGGACATTATCGAAACTGCACTCGCAACCGCACCGAGATCAATCAGGCTACGGGCCGCATCGACTGTCCGCGAGCAGGCGTTTGAGCCTGGTGCAATGCTGTTCATGGCAGGTGCCGGCTGCCCCAACGTGACCGACCACGAGCGTGGCCGCCGCCCCGGATCGCTCAACGATTATGAAGAAACCATCAA